>JAQGNR010000199.1 GCA_028291765.1 Herbaspirillum sp. | reverse complement strand
GAAGCCGCGATCAATACGCTGGTCTCGCTGGGCAGCGTCGCCTATGTGCCGGTGTCGGTGTTTTATCACACCGCTACCATCGTCGACAGCCTGGACGATCTGCGCGGCAAGCGGGTAGCTGTGGGCTTGCCCGGCAGCGGCGCACGGGTATTGGCGCTGACATTACTCAAAGCGAACGGCATCGTGCCCGGCAGCGGCACCACGCTGCTCGATATGGGCGGCGACGAAGCGGCGCAGGCGCTGATCGGCGGAAAAATCGACGCTGCGTTCCTGATGGGCGATTCGGCCTCGCCGCCGACCATGGGCAAGTTATTGCGCACACCGAACATACGATTGGTCAATTTCACCCAATCCAACGCCTATACGCGCCGCTTCTCGTATCTGAACGAAATCAATATTCCGATGGGCGTATTCGATTTTGGCAAAAACATTCCGCCGCAGGATATCAAGTTGATCGCACCGACCGCAGAATTGCTCGCGCGCGACGATCTGCATCCAGCACTATCGGATCTGTTGATCGAAGCCGCCAAGGAAGTGCATGACAAGGCCAGCGTGCTGCAAAAAGCCGGCGAATTTCCGGCCCCGCTGGAACACGAATACCGTATCAGTGACGATGCGAAACGTTATTACAAATCGGGGAAAAGTTTCCTCTATCGGATATTGCCGTTCTGGCTGGCCAGCCTGCTCGACCGCACGCTGGTGATTCTGCTGCCGATCGTTCTGCTGCTCATTCCCGGCTTCCGGCTGGTGCCGCTGCTCTATGGCTGGCGCATCAAATCGCGGATCTACAAATGGTATGGGGCGTTAATTGCGCTGGAGCGCGGCGGGGTACCCGAAACGCAGGAAGAAAATGCGCATATGCTGCAACAACTGGATCAGATCGAGGAATCGGTGAATCGATTGAAGATGCCGCTGGCGTTTGCGGATCAGTTTTATGTGTTGCGGGAACATATTACGTTTGTGCGGAATCGTTTGATGCCGAAGCGGTAGTTGGTTGGTTTTAGGTCGGAGGTGATCCTTCGATACGCTTCGCTACTCAGGACGAACGGGGTTTCGTGAAAATTTTAAAGAAAAACCGTTCGTCCTGAGTAGGGACGCAGTCCCGTATCGAAGGATCACCTCTAGCCTTAAAACCCGGCGACGTCCAACGGCGCGCCGGTCTGTTTCACGATCTCATCCGTGGTCACCCCGCTGGCCAACTCCACCAGCTTCAAGCCCTTGTCGGTCACATCGATCACGCCCAGATCGGTAATGATCCGATCAACCACCCCAACGCCAGTTAGCGGCAAATCGCAGGCCTTCAGGATCTTGTGCGAGGTCGTGCCATCCTTGGCTTTGGCCACATGCTCCATCAGCACCACCACATGCTTCACGCCGGCCACCAGATCCATCGCACCGCCCATGCCCTTGACCATCTTGCCCGGAATCATCCAGTTGGCCAGATCGCCTTCGGCCGATACCTGCATCGCCCCCAGAATCGCAATATTGATCTTGCCGCCGCGAATCATGCCGAAGGAATCGGCCGAGCTGAAGAAGGACGAACCCGGCAGGGTCGTCACCGTCTGCTTGCCCGCATTGATCAGATCGGGATCGACCTTGTCGTCGGTCGGGAACGGGCCGATGCCCAATAAACCGTTTTCCGATTGCAGCCAGACTTCGATGCCGGGCGGCACATGATTGGCCACCAAGGTCGGCAAGCCTATCCCTAAATTCACATAAAACCCGTCCTGCAATTCCTGGCCTGCGCGCGCAGCCATTTCCTCACGTGTCCATGCCATGCTTATGCTCCCTTCGCCGGTGTAATGGTGCGTTGTTCGATCCGCTTTTCCGGGCTCGCATTGACCACGATGCGGTGCACGAAAATGCCGGCCAAATGAATCTGGTCCGGGTCCAGTGCGCCGACCTCCACCAGTTCTTCGACTTCCACCACCGTGATCTTGCCGGCCATGGCGGCATTCGGATTGAAATTGCGCGCGGTTTTATTGAACACCAGATTGCCGGATTTATCGGCTTTCATCGCCTTGACCAACGCGATATCGGCCACCAGCGAACGCTCCATGACATAGTTCTCGCCATCGAACTCGCGGATTTCCTTGCCTTCTGCCACCAGGGTGCCGACCCCGGTCTTGGTAAAGAAGGCCGGAATCCCGGCGCCCCCAGCCCGCAGCTTCTCGGCCAGCGTGCCTTGCGGCGTGAATTCCAATTCCAGTTCGCCGGCCAGGTATTGCCGTTCGAATTCCTTGTTCTCGCCCACGTAGGACGAAATCATCTTCTTGATCTGTCGGGTGCTGAGCAATTGCCCCAGGCCGAAGCCGTCAACTCCGGCGTTATTCGAAATCGCCGTCAAGTTCTTGACGCCGCTGTCGCGCAAGGCCGCAATCAGGGCTTCGGGAATACCGCACAGGCCAAAGCCGCCCACGGCGATGGTCTGGCCATCTTTGACGATATCAGCCAGCGCGGCGCGGGCGTCGGGAAACACTTTATTCATGGGAATCCTTCAGTTCAAGAGTCATCGCTAGGAACCATACTATACAGTCCCCGAGCTTACAACATCCTGATGATTCCCTGACAACATCGCCTTGACGCCGGGAATCTTAAAACACGTGGCGTATACCGAATCCGACGCTGCCCGCACTCCCACTGGTATTGAGCTTGTCGTAACCGTAGATGCCGTACAACGCGGTGGTCGGCGACAGAGTGCGTTCATAGCCTGTTGCAAAACCGGTACGCGTGACATCCTTGACCCCGCGTGCCGTGATCGAACTACGCACCAATGACGCCGATATCTTGCCTGAACCCACCTGCGCCATGACGCCGAGCTGGGCGGTCTTGTCGCGGATATCGGCCACCGGAATTTGGGTCTGGTAGTACGTGCCGTAAAACTTGAGCAGCTGGAACTCATAGATTGCGCCGCCCATGATCACCGATTGCTGCGGCGTGGCGGGAACCAGGCCGACGCCGACCCGGGTTTTCTGGCCAACCAGGGTAGCAGTCAGCGGACCATTCACATAGTTGCCGGCCAGGCCGATATTGCCGTTGCCGTTATGGCCGGCGGTTGCTCCCGTGCTGACGGTCATGGTGGACTTGAAGCCGGCCATGACCGGCGTCGAATATTGCACCGAGTTGTCCCATTTGCTATCGCCCGCAATGTTGCGGCCGTAGGTCGGCAGCCAGCTTTGCAGCATCAGCGGGGAAAACTGCAGCGAGCCGCCAAACGGGTTGTTGGCCGCCAGCGCGTTGAACAGCGGAATCGTATGGCGTCCGGCGGTGATTTGCCCGAATTTACCCGCCAGGCCGACAAACGAGTCCTTAGAGAACAATGGATCGGCGGTGGTGCGCCCTTGCGCGCCGCTATTCGATTGGAAGAAGCTTTCCAGCGTAAAAATCGCTTTCAGTCCGCCGCCCAGATCCTCGGCACCGCGCACGCCCCAGAACGAGGTTGCCGTACCACCGCCGTTGACGACGTTGGTGGCCATCGCTTGGTCGCTGCGCTTCATCGAGCCGACATAGGTATCGACCAGGCCATATATCTGTACCGACGTTTGCGCCTGTGCCACATGATTTGCCGACAAGACGCCGCTGATCAGGCACAACTTGGTTACTGCTTTAACATTCCCTCTAATAACTTTCATTTTTTGATGCCCTCGTAGTTGAAATATGGTGAGTTGCGTTGAAACCGCCGTCGCCGGCGCTCGATATGGGAAGCTGTGGGAAACGCCTATATCCCGCCCATGCACAGGTATTTGATGACCAGGTAATCGTCGATGCCGTAATGGGATCCCTCGCGTCCCAGCCCCGATTGCTTGACGCCGCCGAACGGCGCGACTTCGTTTGAAATCAGCCCGGTATTAATTCCTACCATGCCGCTTTCCAGCCCCTCGGCAACGCGCCAGACGCGGCCGATATCGCGTGAATAGAAATAACTGGCGAGACCGAACTCGGTATCGTTGGCCATGGCCAGCACTTCTTCTTCGGTGTTGAAGCGGAACAACGGCGCCAATGGTCCGAAGGTTTCTTCGGTCGCGACCCGCATTTCGTGCGTGACGTCGGCGAGGACGGTCGGCTCGAAAAAGTGGCCGCCCAACGCGTGCCGCTTGCCGCCGGTCAGCAGCCGCGCGCCCTTGCCGAGTGCGTCGGCAATGTGCTGCTCGATTTTTTCGACCGCCTTGGCGTCGATCAGCGGGCCTTGCGTGACGCCCGGTTCGCGGCCTTCTCCAACCTTGATCTGGCGCACGCGGGCCACCAGTTTTTTGGCGAACGCTTCATACACGCCGTCCTGCACATACAGGCGATTGGCGCAGACGCAGGTCTGGCCGGCGTTGCGATATTTCGATATCAGCGCACCTTCGACGGCGGCGTCCAGATCGGCATCGTCGAACACGATGAAGGGCGCGTTGCCGCCCAGTTCCAGCGAGAGTTTTTTGATGGTCGGCGCGCATTGCTGCATCAGCAGGCGCCCTACTTCGGTCGAACCGGTGAAGGTCAATTTGCGCACGATCGGATTGGCGGTCATTTCGGCGCCGATTTCGCGCGAGGAACCGGTCACGACACTGAATACGCCGGCCGGCACGCCGGCTTGTTCGGCCAGCGCCACTAATGCCAGCGCCGAAAACGGTGTCGCTTCAGCCGGCTTGAGCACCATCGTGCAACCGGCCGCCAGCGCCGGGCCGACCTTGCGCGTAATCATTGCCGCTGGAAAATTCCACGGTGTAATGGCGGCGCACACGCCGATCGGTTCCTTGACGACTACCAGCCTGCTGGCCGGCGACGGCGACGCAATCGTATCGCCGTAGGCGCGTTTGCCTTCTTCGGCGAACCAGTCGATGAACGACGCCGCGTAGACGATTTCCGCCCTCGATTCGGCCAGCGGCTTGCCCTGTTCGACGGTCATGATCAACGCCAGGTCGTCAGCATGCGCCAGTATCAGGTCGCTCCACTTGCGCAGAATCGCGCCGCGCTGGCCGGCGGTTTTCTTGCGCCACGGCCCCCAGGCGGCCTCGGCGGCAGTGATCGCGCGGCGCGTTTCGATTTGTCCCATGCGTGGAATACAGCCGATCCGTTCGCCGCTGGCGGGATTGGTCACCTCGGTCGACTGGCCGGAATCGGCGTCGCACCAGAGGCCGTCGATATACGCTTGCTGATGCAGCAGAAATGACTTGTTGAGCTTGAGTTGCAGTTCATCGTTCGATACAAAATTTGGCACGTTTTCGGACTCCAGTAATGTTGAGGACGTGAAGACGCCGGACCCGGACGGACAGCCGGAATCCTTACGGTCATCGATGCCGATGACCTGTCTTTGGGGTACAACAGGTTTTTTGTCTGATGCGCGGCCGATGCGTGCCGGCGCGCTATGGTTGGATCATAAAAACTACTGCTATTTCTACCTAAAGTAGAAGGCGATGCTTTCTATTCCTGCCGGGTAATTTCCTCATGCCATGGCGCGATTTTCCGTTCGAGCCAGGCCAGGGCCGCGGTGACCGCTACCGCAAACACCATGATGACCACGATCGGCGCCAGCATCTGCGCGGTTTCGAAGGCATTGGCGGCGTTCATGATGATCCCGCCCAGTCCGCTGATGGCGGTAAAAAACTCGGCGACGATCATGCCGATGATGGCTTTGCCGACGCCCAGCCGCAGCCCGGCCATGATGTACGGCAGCGATGCCGGCAACACGATCTTGCGCAGGATGTCGCGGCGCGATCCGACAAACGACAGGCCGACTTCGATCAGCGTGCGCGGCACCATCTTGACGCCCAGCCAGGCGTTGATGCAGACCGGGAAGAAAGTCAGCGTCGCAATGATCGCCACCTTGACCGCAAAACCCAGCCCGAACCACATGATGTACAGCGGCACCAACGCCACCAGCGGCATGGCGTAACCGGCCGTGATATAGATGCCGACCGCTGCTTCCAGATTGCGGAAGCGGCCGATCAGCACGCCGATCGGCACGCCGAACACGACAGCGATCAGGAACCCCAGCAGCAGCGGTTCCAGGCTTTCGATGAAGGCCCAGATCAGACGGCCGCTCATGGTCATGTTGAACAATTCCACGGCAATCGCCGACGGATACGATGCAAACAGCGGATTGATCCTGCGTCCGACGATTTCCAGTATGCAGAGCATGACGATGATCGACAGCGTAGTGATGCTGCGATAGGACAGGTGCGGAAAACGGAAGCGCGAGCTAGTCATGGCGATGGCGGTGGCGACGGGTGCGTTGTGTTCCATAGAAGTTTCGTTGCTGGTTTCCATCATCATGCCGCCTGCGTTGACGTTGACGTTGACGTTGGCGCTGTATCGTGCAGGCGCTCCCACAGCGCCAGGCGTTTGCGTCCGAATTCGGCGTTGCCGCGCAGACCCGCCAGATTGCCGCGCGGCCGTTCAATATCGACCGTAAGCACCGTATCGACGCGGCCGGCCTTCATGACGATCACCCGATCGGCCAACAAGACCGCTTCATCCATATCGTGCGTGATGATCAGAATGGTCTTCTGCGTCTGGGCATGAATATCCATCAACTCGTTCTGCAGCTCTTCGCGGGTTTGCGCGTCGAGCGCGCCGAACGGCTCGTCCATCAGCAAAATGTCGGGTTCGATCGCCAGCGCACGGGCGATGCCCACCCGTTGCTTCATGCCGCCGGACAACTGGTGCGGCAGACGGTCGGCCGCATGCGCCAAGCCGACCATGCTTAAATAACGATCGGTGATGACGTCGCGCACGCCCGGCAGTACGCCTTTGAGTTCCAGTCCGAACGCCACGTTGGCGCGGGCGCTGCGCCATGGCAGCAATTCGGCATGCTGGAACACCAGGCTGCGGTCATAGCCGCAGCCGCTAACCTTCATGCCGCGCGAGATCACTTCGCCCTGGGTTGCGGTTTCCAGACCCATGATAATGCGCAGTATGGTCGATTTGCCGCAGCCGCTCGGCCCGGTGATCGCCACGATCTCGCCACGCTCGATATTGAAGCTGACATCATCGAGGGCTCTGACCGTTCTGGCTTTCGAACCGGTTCCCAAACGGAACGTCTTGGCAATATTGCGTACTTCTAGCTGCGCCATGATAAAACCGCCTTCCCGAAAATAATGCGTTGCACTTGCGCCCTACTCCTCTACTTTGCGTTGATCCGCTTGGCCGCCTCGGCGCGGATCGATGGATCGAGCATGCTCGATGGATCGAAAGTACGCGGCACCAGCCCACCATCGGCCAGCAGATCGCGCAGATAGACGAATTTCTTTGGGTCCAGCGCCAGCGTCGGATCGACCATATGCGCTGCCTTGGCCTCAGTGAAAATCTGTTTGGCGCTGGCATCGCCCGGCTTGGCATTGGTAATCTTGTTGGCCAACGCGATGGTTTCATCCTCGTGCTCCAGCGCATAGGAAAGACCCTTCATCTGCGCCGCCATGAAAGCGACCGCCGCCGCGTGCTTGGTGCTAAGCACCTTAGCAGTGGTGATGATGCAGGCACGCATGTATTCCGGCGTGACGTCTTTCGCCTGCACCAGCATCTTCAGACCCAATTCAGGGGCTTTGGGCGCAAACTCGATCGAGCTGGGGGCCGCAGCAACCACGCCCACAGCCAGCGCCTTGATGCGATCCGCATCGCTGCCGGCGCGTACATATTGCACATCCTTATTCGGATCCAGACCGGCCGAACGCAGCGCTGCGCGGGCAAACAGATCGGGTAATGAACCGGGGTCCGATACGGCCACCGCCTTGCCTTTCAATTCCTTCAGGCTTTTGACATCGGTCTTGGTATAGATCGCGTAAGGCAGGCCGGGCCACGGGCAGCCGATCACTTTGATGTCCGCGCCTTTGACAGCGGCCATCATCGGCCCGCCGGGGTTGCCTTCGTAAGAATCGATCTCGCCGGCCAGCAAGGCCTTGGTGAGCAAGGCATCGCCCTTGAGCGCGATCATGGTGATATCGACGCCGGCCTGTTTGCCGAAGCCGTGCTCGGCGCCCATGTACAGAAAACCGGCGTCGCCCTTCGGCGCGACGGTGCCGTGCTTCCAGGTCAACTCCTGGGCAAACGATGCCTGCGCGGCCAACGCAAGTGAAATCAAGCCGAGAGCGAATCTGGATGCGGAAGCCATAGTGTCATTCTCTTTCGTCGGTGAAATGTTAACGCGTCAATGAAGCAGGTCAATGGGATTTGCTTGGATCGTCCGCCTCGGCTAACGGCGTGTTCATCGCCACGTCGTTACGGCGTTGCTTGGCGAATTCTTCGCCGGTCAGGAAATAATCGCCGTCGGTCGCGCGTTTGGCCTGCTTGGCCAACTCTTCCGGCCAGTGGCCCAGGTCGTAGCCATGCCATGGCGCCTGCGGATGCAGCGGCGGCAGGCCGATGTCTTCCCATAGCGCGCGGGCGCCTTCCATGAATTCCTTTTTCGGCAATGCCACCGGCGCATATGTTCCTTTAAGCGTGGCGTCGATCAACACCGCCGCGCTGGCGCCGTTGTCGCGCGAACCGCGCGGGCCGTGTCCCGGATCCTTGTTGTCGAGCACCCGCAGATCGTATTGCGGCTGCGTGCGGTACGACATGGCCCAGAACAGCGCATCGCTGTTGTCGGGGTCGATGTCTTCGTCGATGGCGATGATCCACTTGCCGGCATAACGATGCAAAGTCGACGCGGCATACAGCGCGCGCCAGATTTCACTGGTCGGCGAATTGCGTTCGAACTGGATCGCGATCAATGCGATCACGCTGGTCAGCGGCTCATGCATGCAGACCCGCTTGACCTGGCGGATGCCGAGCACGTTTTTCAGATGATTGGTAAACAACGGCTCCATCGCGACCTTGCGGATGACCGACGATTCGCTCGGCGTGACCTGGCTGATGAACGAGGTCAGGATCGGCTTGTTGCGGCGCGTGATGGCGGTCACCGTCATGAACGCGTTGTATTCCTGCAGATTGACGTAGCCATGGCTTTCGCCGAATGGCGCTTCCGGCTCCAGCCATTCGGTGTCGATATAGCCTTCGATGACGATTTCGGCTTCGGCCGGCACCATCAAGTCGACTGTGCGCGCCTTCACGATGTTCAGCGCCGATCCGACCAGCCCGCCGGCGACCGCCAGTTCATCCAGGTGCTCCGGCAATTTATTGACCGCCGCGTACGATACCGCCGGCGGGCAGCCCAGCACGATTGCGCAAGGCAACGGCACGCCGAGCTTCTTGCACTTCTCCCAGTGCACATAAATGCCCGGACGGATTTCGATCGATGGATTCATGCCGACGCGCAGCGGGCCCTTGATCTGGCCGCGGTAATTGCCGACGTTCTGGATGCCGGTGTCGGGATCCTTGGTGATGTAATGGCCCGATGTCAGATACGGGCCGTTGTCCCAGCCCGGCGTCGAAATCGGCACCGGCAGCGCATCCAGTGCGTTGCCCGGCAGTTTCAGGGCCTCACCTTCGATCACGACCTGCTGGCAGGGTGCATCGATGACGAGCACCGGCGCAATCGGCTTGGCGACCGCCTCCAGCCAGGCCTTGCCGATTTCTTCCAGCG
>JAQGNR010000166.1 GCA_028291765.1 Herbaspirillum sp. | reverse complement strand
GATGTGCCAAACAAATCAGGAAAATATTGTCTGAGCGCAGCGAGTATTTTTCGTTTGGCGCGTCTCACCGAACGGCAACAACTGGCCGCCCGCAGGCCTTCTAATCGGTGATAGGCCACTAATCCGGCACATCATCACATCACACTAAATTAAAATCCATTCAATGCCACAAAACAAACGCCCCACACCCAGAAAATCCACCCCATCGCCGGAAGAGAAAGAAGACACGCTGATCCAGCAACTATGCGACCTGGCGATCACACTGGCCGAGCGCGAGGAAGTCGAAGACGATCCCGATGCAGCCATTTCAGCACAGACCGAACTAAACAAAATCATCCGGAAATGCCTGCACCGCAAGCAGGACGACATCCTCTACGAAGCACTGGAGCGCAGCAAATACGCCGATATCGATGCCTGGCAAATGCTCAAGGAAAGCATAGACGAGGCTTCGGAAGTCACGCTGATCCGGCGCGAACAGGGTGCGGATCATGAAATCAACGCCTTCGTTATTCCAGTCTTCGCGCGCACCGACGGCGGTCTGCATGCGGACCAATGCTGCACCGATCAGGATGCATTCGATCAACTGGTCAAAAGCATCCAGCAAGCGCAACTGGAAAGCGCCGATGCCAAGGTCGTGCTGATCAATCATGCTTACCATCTGGATGAAATCGACAGCATCACTTATTCGCATGTCAGCGAAATGATTCGCGATGCCTATGCCTCGATGACCGATAAAAAAGCCGCGGCCACGCCGGCGATCGATCGCAGCTTCGGCGGTTGGCCGGACAATCTTTTTCAGCCCGGCGATCAAGCCATAGAATTGCGGTTCTTATTGGGATTTGCGTTAAAGACAGTCGACGATGCGTTTTATCACGTCCCCGAGGATGCGCTTGCAATGGACGCCTATTTTGCCCAACGCGCATCGCGTTTTCAGCAATGGAGCGTGGCCGCTACGCCCTTGCTCAAGCGTCTGCTGGTCACCGATGGCGCTGCGATCGATATCAACTTTCTGTATCAGGATCTATTCCATGGTGGCAAAGAGCGTGGCATCGCCGAATACTTCATGCTGCAGATGATGTCGGCGTTGAATCAGGCGCTGGCCGAAAGCGGTGTGGCGCCGGAACAGACCCGCGCAGTGATCGGCCCGGCGACATCGCGGGAAGACATTGTCCTGCGTGTGAATTTATATAAAGAGGCCGATGGCGCGCTGATCGCGACTGCAGAAAAACCATTGACCGCAATACCGGACCTGCAGATTGAAATCGATGATACCTGCGATGCATTGAATACGATCGGCATCACATTCACCTCCATGGCGATTGCGGTCGGCTTCGATGCACAGGATCAGGCGCTGGATGTCAGACCCTATCCCTATCCCGGCTAAACAGATACGTGCGGGCTATTTCCGCACTTCCATATTCGGCAGCAAAATGGTCAGCATACCCAGCAACGGCAGAAACGAACACAGCTTATAGACATAAGCGATCCCCGCCACGTCGGCGATATGCCCCAGGCCGGCGGCGCCCAGGCCGCCGATGCCGAACGTCAGCCCGAAAAACACGCCGGCGATCATGCCGACATTGTTCGGGACCAGCTCCTGCGCAAACACGACGATCGCCGAAAATGCCGAAGCAAGCACAAAGCCGATCACCACCGTCAGCACACTGGTCCAGAACAGATCGTTCACGTATGGCATCGCCAATGTGAATGGCGCGACGCCAAGAATCGAAATCCAGATCACGCGTTTGCGCCCGATTTTGTCGCCGATCGGGCCGCCGAAAAAAGTGCCCGCGGCGACCGCAGCCAGAAACAGGAACAGATACATTTGCGCCGATGCCACCGGCACTCCGAATTTATCGATCAGGTAAAAAGTGTAGTAACTGGTCAGGCTGGACATATAAATGAATTTGGAAAACACCAGCGATGCCAGCACCAGCAGCGAACCGATCACGCGCCTGCGCGACAACTGCGGGCCGTGCTGATGTCCGCTCTTGCGCTTGAACAACTGCAGATGGGTGGCGTACCAGCGGCTGACGACGCTCAACACGCCGATTGCCAGCAGCGCGAACAACATGAACCATGCCATATGGCCACGTCCGCGGCCGATAACAATCGCCGCCGCCATCAGCGGGCCCAATGCGCTGCCGGCATTGCCGCCGACCTGAAACATCGCTTGCGCCAAACCGTAACGGCCGCCTGAGGCCATGCGCGCCACGCGCGAGGCTTCCGGATGGAAGGTGGAGGAGCCGATACCTATGCAGCCGGCAGACAGCAGCAACATCGGAAAGCTATGCACCATGGAGATCATCCCAATGCCGATCAGGGTGAAACACATGCCGATGGGCAGCAGATACGGTTTCGGGTGGCGATCGGTATACAAGCCGATACATGGCTGCAGCAGCGAGGCCGTGCATTGAAAGGTCAGCGTGATCAAACCGATTTGCGTGAAACTGAGCGCAAATTCGCTTTTCAGCATCGGATAAGTCGCAGGCAATATCGATTGGATCAAATCGTTGAGCATATGCACGAATGCGACTGCGCCAAGCATGCGCAGGACGATTTGCTGCGAGTGGCTGCTGGCCGATGCAGTCGATGCAGCCGGTGATGAAGCGGCGGTGGAGACGCTGGTATTGGTCATCGATTACACGCCGGCAGGATGCAAAATACAGGCATGATCGGTCGTACCCTGTTCGATCTGCAGCGTGCTGTGATGAATCGAAAAGCGCGCTTTCAACTCTTCCATAATCTCATCCATAAAGGCATCGCCCGGATAACCGCCCGGCATCACCAGATGCACAGTGAGCGCGCTTTCGGTCGTGCTCATGCCCCAGATATGCAAATCGTGGATTTCATCCACCCCGGCGCGTCCCCGCAGATAGGTGGCGATGGCATCGCTTTCGACATTGGCCGGCACCGCGTTGAGCGCAAGCTGCATCGATTCCCGCAGCAAGCCCCAAGTACCGACCACAATGACGGCAACGATCACAATACTGCTCACCGGATCCAGCCAGTACCAGCCGGTCAGCATCATCGCTACGCCGGCCACTACCACGCCCAGCGATACCGCGGCATCGGCCATCATATGCAGATAAGCGCCGCGAATATTCAGATCGCCCTTGCTGCCTTTGACAAACAGCCACGCCGACAAGCCGTTGACTACGATGCCGGCTGCCGCCACCAGCGTGACGGTCATGCCGGCGATAGCCGGCGGCGCCGAGAAGCGATGAATCGATTCCCATGCGATGGCGCCGCAGGCCAGCAACAGCAACATGGCATTGGCCAGCGCCGCCAGAATCGACGTGCTGCGCAAGCCGTAGGTATAGCGCGCGCTGGGTGCGCGTTTAGAGAGAGCGGCAGCGCCCCATGCCAACAGCAGCCCCAGTACATCCGATAAATTGTGACCGGCATCGGCCATCAATGCGGTCGAATTGGCGATATAACCGTAGGCGAACTCAACGACGACGAATACCGCATTGAGCGCTACGGCAATCGTAAAAGCATTAGTGTGATCGGCCGGCATGCCGTGATGATGGCCGCCATGGCTGTGACCATGACCATGAGCATGAGCATGGCCATGGCTGTGATCGTGCGCGTGTTCGGAATGCGCGGAATGTCCGTCGCCGTGGCCAGCTTGCGCATGTTTGTGATCGTTATCAGCCATGAAGTGCTTCCAGATTATTAGCAATCTCTGATTATGTCAGGAAGTCCCAAGTAAGACTCGAAGTCGATGACGCCAATGAGCGTCACACAAAGCTATTTAGGCTTGGCCTTTCTTTTCGCTGCCGCTGCCGGATTCTGCTTTTCCCAGATTTTTAACGCGGCGCGATAACGATCCATTGCCTCATCGTATACATCGAAAACGCAAGGATAGCAGCCGCGATTGCAACAATCATCGAGCTCCGGCTGCACCGGTTCGACCGGAGGGGGAACCGAAGGAGAGGCAGCAGAGGGAACGTCAGTGGCAGACATTGGTCCATTTAAATGAATTTTAATGACGTAAGTTTAACAATATCTCAAAAAGTTATTGTTTACGCATACAAAATCTTTCTGACGCATAATTCGGTTTTTATGAAAAATAAGGATGCCCCCGATGGATTGGAGTCATGAACTGGTCGCCAGCCTGACCTGGCTGGCGGAAAGCTTTGTTATTAGCATGATCTGTTTAACCATCGGCATTGTGCTGGTTGCGCGGTTTACGGTTTGGGGGCGCCAGTTTCAGCGCTTGACCTGGGCATATTTTGCCCCCTGGAACGATAAAAGGCCCTTGTTATGGCTCAGCCTGATCGTCTTGCTGACCTTATTCGGCGTGCGCATGAACGTGCTGTTTTCCTTTTGGTACAACGGCTTTTACAGCGCATTGCAAAAGCTCGATCTCGCTGCGTTCTGGTCCATGCTGGCGGTATTTTCGGTATTGGCGACAATTCACGTCATACGCACCTTGATCGGCTTCTATCTGCGCCAGGCCCTGCTGATTCGCTGGCGTCTGTGGCTGACCGATACCTTGATGGACCGCTGGCTGGCCAATCAGGTTTATTACCGCAGCCGCTACGCGTCTGAAAATGCGGATAACCCGGACCAGCGGATTCAGCAGGACATCGCCAGTTTTGCAGCGAGTTCGCTGACCTTGCTGATGGGCCTGCTGGATGCGGTGGTATCGCTGTTTGCCTTCAGCATCATTCTGTGGGGTTTGTCCGGGGCGCTGGCGATTGCCGGCATCGACATTCCACACGGGATGGTGTTTGTCGTCTATGTCTATGTGTTCATTGCAACGGTGCTTGCCATATGGCTGGGGCGTCCGCTGATCAGATTGAGTTTCCTGACTGAAAAATTCAATGCGAATTTCCGTTATGCCCTGATCCGCTTGCGTGAATACAGCGAAAGCATCGCGTTCTTCAAAGGCGAAGCGGTGGAGCGCAACGGCCTGGGGCAGCGCTTTATGCGGGTCATCGGTAATTCCTGGGACATCCTGTACCGGACACTGAAATTCAGCGGTTTCAATCTGGTCATCAGCCAGGCCAGCGTGGTGTTTCCGTTTATCGTTCAGGCCCCGCGTTTGTTCAGCAAGCAAATTACGCTGGGCGATATGATGCAGACCTCGCAGGCCTTCGGGCAGGTCGAAGGCGCGCTATCGTTCTTCCGCAGCTCTTACGACGATTTCGCCGCTTATCGGGCGGTATTGATTCGTCTGAACGGTTTTCTGGATTTGATGGAAGGCACGGAAGCCTTGCCGAGTGCGCAGATCGGCTATCAGAAGCAAGCCTTCGGCGTGCAGACTTTGGACGTGAGCGTGCCGTCCGGTGCGCTCTTGCTGCGGGATCTGAATTTTCAGTTGCTGCCGGGCAGCGCATTACTGGTGCGCGGCCGTTCCGGTGTCGGCAAGACTACGCTTCTGCGCGCCATCGCCGGTTTATGGCCTTTCGTGACTGGCAAGGTGATGCGTCCGGAAGGCGATACCGCCTTATTTCTGCCGCAAGAGCCGTATCTGCCATTGGGCACGTTGCGCGCTGCGCTGTACTATCCGGCCGCGGCGCGCGATGGCGGGGAAGCGGCGCAGATTCTGCGCGATTGCCTGCTGGACAAGCTGATTCCCCGGCTCGACGATGAAGAAGACTGGTCGCGTATTCTGTCGCCGGGGGAACAACAGCGTTTGGCGATCGGGCGGGTTTTGCTGGCGAAACCGCAGATGGTATTTATGGATGAGGCCAGTTCGGCCATGGACGAGTCGCTGGAACATACGATGTACACGCTGGTGCGGGCGCGTTTGCCGGACGTCATCATGATCAGTGTCGGTCATCGCAGCAGTTTGCTGGCGTTTCATACCGACGAGCTGGAACTACAGGGCGAGGGGAAATGGGCGTTGACGCCGATTGGGCCGATGGCGCCGCTTGTGTCGATTGCCTGATGGGAGACTGAATGCAGCCTGAATGCAGGCTGAACGTAAAAATACCGCTCTTGCGCAGAACGCAGAGCGGTATTTTTTTATACAGAATTAATGCTGATGCATGTCGTGATGCGTGTCGCGGCGATGTTTCACCACCACCACGCGCCGAGCTGGATGCCTTTTTACAACCACGTCACGACGGTTGCTATATTCTTCCACGTGGCGATCGTTACGGGCATCCGGATGACCGGGATAGCCTTGTGCATGCGCGAATGGTGAGAATGCCAACATAAGTGCAGCAATACCAAGTAATTTTTTCATTTGATTCCTCTGATGGTTGGAATAACACGTTCATAGTAGTGTGAATTCTTTTTCGCACGGTGCTTAGACGCATTATCGGAACGATAAGTTCAGGGGACATCGGTTCTTTACGGTGATGCTCACCAAATGTTTTCGAAGTTGCATCTTCCAGAAATCGCTTATTCAACGACGATTATTTCGTTTAATCGAAATAACTACGCGCCATCTCATAACGCTCGGCATAGTAACGATTATCCAGCCGGTCGATGCGCACGCGGCCGTTGGTCGATGGCGCATGGATGAAGCGATTGTCGCCGATGTAAATGGCGACATGCGAAAACGGTCTGTGCTCGGTGTTGAAGAAAATCAGATCGCCCGGGCGCAGCCATTGGCGCTCGATTTCCTTGCCGTCTTTGGCGATGTCGGCAGCGCTGCCGCTGATTTTAATCCCGGCCGCTTCACGGTAAATATAGCTGACCATGCCGCTGCAATCGAGTCCGGCTTCCGGGTTTTTGCCGCCGAAACGATAGCCGGTGCCGATCAGATCGAGTGCGTAAATCGCCACTTCATTGCCGGTCTGACTGATCGGCAGCGGGGCAGCCGTCGATTGACGGCTTTGCGGGAGCAGGCTGCTGCAGGCGCTCAGCACCACGCTTAGCACCAGTCCAATCAACAATAATACCGGCCACAGCGCCGCCGGTGCTGCCCTGGCAGACGATCCGGTGGCGCTGTCGTTTTTCACTTATTTTTCACTTATTTTTCACTCGTTTTTCACTTCAGACCGGTTTCAATTCGCTCAGGATCTCGGACAGCGCCGCAATCATCTGATCGATTTCGCCTTTGCTGACATTGAGCGCCGGCATGAAGCGCAGCAGATTCGGCCGTGGCGCATTGAGCAACAGTCCGATCGGGTTGCGTTCGCGCGCTTTGTCCACGATCTGCGCACCGATGTCGCAGCCCAGTTCCAGTGCACGCAGCAAGCCTTCGCCGCGTTCGCCTTGCAGACCGTGCCTGGCGCATAACTTCAGCAGTTCGGCGCTCAGATAAGCGCCGGTTTCCTTGACCGCCGGCAGGAAGCCCGGCTTCAGCACTTCACGCATGACTGCTGCGCCCACTGCTGTCATCAGCGGATTGCCGTTGTAGGTGCCGCCCTGATCGCCGGCTTCAAAGCAGGCGATTTCCTCGCGCGCCAGCAAAGCCGCCAGCGGCACGCCGCCGCCGATGCCTTTGCCCAGCGTCATGATGTCCGGTTCGATACCGGACAACTGATAAGCAAACAATTCGCCGGTGCGGCCGAAACCGGTCTGGACTTCATCGACGATCAGCAGCAAGCCATGTTGCTTGGTCAAT
This sequence comes from Herbaspirillum sp., assembly GCA_028291765.1. Classification (GTDB taxonomy): domain Bacteria; phylum Pseudomonadota; class Gammaproteobacteria; order Burkholderiales; family Burkholderiaceae_D; genus Herbaspirillum. Next base: position 4,418 of record JAQGNR010000166.1, on the reverse strand, counting down.
TGGCGCAAAGCCTGCATGAATTCACGCGTGGCCGGGATGACGCCGGCTTCGCCCTGGATCGGCTCCAGCATGACCGCGACGGTGCGGCTGTTGATCAGTGCCTGGACGCTGGCCAGATCGTTCAGCTCGGCCTTCGGAAAGCCTGGAACCTGCGGCGCGAAAATAGTATCCCAGCCCGGTTTGCCGCTGGCCGACATGGTTGCCAGCGTGCGGCCGTGGAAGCTGTGATTGAAGGTAATGATTTCGTAACGATTTTCGTTGGCGGCGTTCGGGTTTTTCTTGCCCCATTTGCGCGCCAGTTTGATGGCGCCTTCATTGGCTTCGGCGCCGCTATTGGTAAAAAATACACGGTCGAAACAGGAATGCTCGGTCAGCAGACCGGCCAATTCGGCCGAGGGCTGATTGAAAAACGCCGGTGAAGGATTCAGGATTTTCTTCGATTGCGCTACCAATGCGTCCTGAATGCATTGCGGCGAATGGCCTAGCGCATTGACTGCCCAGCCTTGCAGGAAATCCAGATATCGCTTGCCGTTGTTGTCGGTCATGAACATGCCGCTGCCTTCGGTAAATACCAGCGGCGGCCGGTTGGTGATGTACATCAGCTTGTCGGTATTGAATTGCTTGAATTCCATTGATGCTCCTGCGCAGGTGAAAATTTAAAATGAATGGCAATATTAACCGAGCAGATCGGCCGCAGACGTAAACGCATCTGCGAAAAACTCGGTTTCCGGCAAACTGCATTGGGCGATGAAATCGTGCTGTGCCGATTCCACCACAATCGGCGCGCCGCAGGCATAGACCTGATACGCCGACAGATCGGGATGGTCGTCCATCACCGCGCGATGGACGAAGCCGCTGCGCCCCTGCCAGTGATCTGCATCGGTGGCGTTCGAGATCACCGGCACATAATGAAAATTCGGCAGGGTGGCGGCCCATTGGCGGCACAGCGCGTCCATATACAGATCCTGCGGACGGCGCCCGCCCCAGTACAAAGTCATCTTGCGTTCGGATTTATTATGCACGGCTTGTTCGATGATCGCCTTGAGCGGCGCAAAGCCGGTGCCGGAGGCCAGCAAAATCATCGGTTTGTCCGAATCTTCCCGCAAAAAGAAGGTGCCCATCGGCCCTTCGAAACGCAGAATGTCGCGTTCCTTGGCGCTCGTAAATACGGTATCGGTGAACAAGCCGCCCGGCATATGCCGGATATGCAGCGTTAACAGCGCATCGTCGAAAGGCGCGGTGGCGACGCTGTAACTACGGCGCTGGCCGTCGCGCAGCAGGAATTCGATGTACTGACCGGCCCGATATTGCAGACGGTCGGAAGCCGGCAGTTGCAGCGACATCACAATCACATCGTCGGCGACTTTTTCCAGCTGGGCGATGCGTGCCGGCATTTTGCGGATCGGGAAATCGCCGACGCCGGCGACTTCGCGCGCTTCGATGGTGACATCGGAATGCGCTCTGGCCACGCAGAACAAGGAAAAGCCCAGCTTTTCATCGGTGGCGCTCAAGGCTTTATCCTGATGCGCGCCGTGGCTGACGCTGCCGGCGAGCAACTTGCCTTTGCACGAACTGCAGGCGCCGTTTTTGCAGCCGTAGGGCAATCTCACGCCGGCCCGGATGGCTGCGCTGAGAATGGTTTCGTCCGGCTCGCAGCTAAATTGCCGTCCGCTTGGCGCTACAGTGACTTGGAAACTCATACAATCCCGGTAATGAAAAAACATCCTGCATTTAAAAAAATCGGCTTGCCGCGCTTGCTGATCGTCGGTTGCGGCGACGTCGGCATGCGGTTGCTGCCGCTGGTGCGCGAGCGCTTCCGGGTTTTTGCTGTCACCAGCAATGCCGAACGCTGCACGCTGCTGCGCGCGGCAGGGGCGGTGCCGATCGTTGCCGATCTGGACCGGCCGGCCAGTCTGGCGCGGCTGGCGCGCTTGGCGCACATCGTGGTGCATCTGGCGCCGCCGCAGGCAGAAGGCGAAACCGATCGGCGCAGCCGCAATCTGGCCGCTATTTTACCCGACCATGCGACGCTGGTTTATATCAGCACCACGGGGGTCTACGGCGACTGTAACGGGGCCGAGTTCGATGAGACGCGCCCGGTGGCGCCCGGCAATCTGCGGGCTAAACGGCGGGTCGATGCAGAGCGGGTGTTGCGCGGCTGGGCGCGGCGCTCCGGCAGTCGGCTGGCGATTTTGCGTGCGCCGGGCATTTATGCGGCGCAGCGCCTGCCGTTGGAACGCTTGCGCAAAGGTACGCCTGCGCTGGCGGCTTCCGAAGATGTGTTTACCAATCATATTCATGCCGACGATCTGGCGCGGCTGGCGGCCACCGCCATTTTCAAGGCGCGGCCGTTGCGTATTTATCATGCGGTTGACGATACCGATCTGACCATGGGCGCCTATTTCGATGCCGTGGCGGACGCTTTCGCGCTGCCGCGGCCGCCGCGCCTGCCGCGTGCCGAATTGCAGCAACAGGTATCGCCGCAATTATGGTCTTTCATGTCGGAATCGCGCCGCTTGCGCAATACCCGCATCAAAGAAGAGCTGGGCCTGCGTTTGCGGTATCCGGATGTGGCGGCGTTTTTACAGGGCTTGAAGGGCTGAGGTCAGGCTTGCTGTCGGGCTTAAAAGGGAAAGGGCCGCTTGGCTGCTTTGTTCGGAACAAACTGCGGAATCGGCGGGGCAGGTAATTCAGGAGCGGGCGTTAGCTGGCGCATGCCATTTTCATATCTGATACGTTCGACCATGCTAGGGCGCTGGCCATAGGGAGGGGGAGGCCTCAAACGCTGAAATAGTGTGTGCGCTGCGGCCCGCAGATCGGCGATGGTGGCGGCACGCTCGTCATCGGCGGTATGCGCGATGCTGTCCATCGAAACCGATCGATTCACAGTGCGATGCAATTTGCTTTCGATAATACGGCGCAGCGCGAACGTGTCGACGTCGGACGCGGCCAGCGCGTCTCGGTTCCCGTGCAGCACTGCCAGAGCGGCAGTCGCCGCTGCTCGAAATAATAGGTTGCCATCTACCGGCAGTGTGACATCGAAGAAACGCAGTTGTTGCCCATTTCGGATCAGGTGCGTCGTCAAAGTCATGTGGTCGGCCTGATCCGACGAGTAAAAAATCAGATGTGTGAGATTGTCCGGCGTGTCTAGCGTACTTTCCTCTCCCAATGGCCGAATAGGGGAGCCCGGCAAGCCGTAGACGGTTACCGGGCTTCCGAGATGTTTGCTCAGGGCATTCAGCGTTGCCTCCAGATTGAGTGTTTCGGCATTACCCGCTACGTGCGTTGCAAAACTGGTCGATGCCATGGATGAGGCGGCGCTGTTTGACGGAAACATGTGATGCTCCTTGATTTACGGGGAATTCGTTGTAGCCGTGCAGTGTGACGAGCGGCCGATCAAAATGGCCGCCATACGCCGGGTGCCGGCGCTGTTGGGACGACTGAACGTGGTGGTGGTGCGGGCTGGCCCGCTTGGACATGCAAACGCGGCGCCGTAATAGGCGCGGGCTGCCTGTGATAGCTGTGATAGTCGTTGGAGGCGCTGTTGGCGCCGGTGCTTGCCTCATGCTGGCTTATGTAATGCTGTATTCCGTAAGTCTGTTCTATGCCATGCCATTCATCCAGCTGATGCCTGATTGTGCGCCTCAACGCCAGCACGTCGACATCGTTGGCTGCTTGCGTAAAGCCACATTCGCGTTCCAGCCGTAGGGCCGTCGCAACCGCGCGAAATAGAAGATTGTGATCGCGGGGCAGCAGTATTCCCTCCACCGACAAGCGCCTGCTATTTCGAATCAAAACAATATCCAGTGTGCGTGCGGATGATCCATCTGCTTGGTGCAGCAACAGGAAGGTGCCGTTTTCGCATAATGCGGCGTTGATCGTTCTGCTGACGGGAATGCCGGGAAAGCCGGTAGCGGTCAAAGGCCCGCCAAGCAGAAGGCCCAGCGCTCTTAAGATTGTGCCTTTATTGAAGGAACTACCGCTCCATCTTGGTTGGCTTGCTCGGCGTGCCTGATTTTCGCTGAATACTGCGTTATAAAGATAAGGCGTAGGGCCGACGCCGGCAGGGTTAAAGGGCATTATGAATAAATACGATAAATACGGCTGGATGAAAGAATGTGATTCTTCCATATAAAGTTTCAGGCTCAATTTCATTTTGCCGATAACATTATTCGATTGCCGCCAGATATCGGTGTATCGGCGGCAAATAACAAAGCAATGACGAATTTCCCGCCGCATAGTATCTTGCGGACTTTATATAAGAATCTGTATCGAATTAGCTGACGATAATGACTATTCCACTTTCCCTAACCCAGCCAACGATTGTTCCGACTGTGGATCACGCACTCTCGCCTCCACTGTCGCCGGCGATCGACAACAAGACCAAACCGCCCCGCAGTCACGGTGTGCTGGAAGAG
>JAQGNR010000139.1 GCA_028291765.1 Herbaspirillum sp. | reverse complement strand
CAGTTATTACGATCCCGCCACCGGACATCTACTGGCAGCCGACTCGACCGTGCCGTTTCCCGAGGCGTTCAGCGGTACGGTGGTGCGCTTGAGGAATGCGGCCGGCACCGGCGTATCCGAATATGTGAAGATCGAAACTGCTTATATCGATGCACCCAATGACATACTTTTAACCACCCGCTTCATGCCTTTTTTCAGCTATCGGGATATCGATGGCGCGTTGGTGGGCCAGTTTGCGCTCGGCGGGCTGCGCCATAGTTTTCGGGCCGATGGCAGGCGCATTCTGGGCGCTTCTCATCAGCCGGTTTCAATCTATCGCACCACCAGCGATGAAATTAATAAACTCCAGAAATATCAGGAATTGCTTGAATTCAAGTACGACATCGAGCGGATCAATTATCGTTCTATCCTCAAATTTACCCAGCTGCGTGCCCCGCGTCAGCAGCAATTCGAGTTGGTGCTGGATCGCGCCGAAATGCTATTGCGCGACGCCGTCGAGGTTTTGAATACGCAAGCCGATATCGCCCGGAAAATCTGCGCCAGATTCGCGGCCGATGATGCGCAGGCTGCGACCGAGGTGATGAACGCGGTCAGGGAAAAGCTGGAAAACATGTTGCAGTCGTTCCCCTTTTTCCGTAGCCAAGTCAGTAATGTGGTCGGGTTTTTCACCAATGTGAGGAGTTCGACCGGCATCAGGCAAGACAGTTTTTCAATTCCGGATTCAATGGCGTATCAGATGGACTTCCGTCACATGGATAAAACACTGATCAATTTCCGGCTGACCTATTTCAACGATGCAAGGCAATTAAAAGATAATCAGGCCGGACTAGTGTTGCGTGCCTATTCGGTTGCCAGCGTCGGAACCATGAACATGGCCAGGGGCGATGTGATTTGGAGCAGTACCCATGCGAAGGATTCGCACGGGAAATTCACACTGAAGACGTTGATGGAAACCGCCCGCACATTGGGATGCCCCGCTTCGAATTCGTTAATAGTGGAACATATCGCTATGCTGCTGGCGTATACGCGCCGTCCCGAGACGAGCGCCAGCATCGAGGCATTTTTGAACGGCGCGGATTATTACTACAGACCTTTTTCCAACAGCGACTTTGATGTAAGCGACGAGGGCATTTACGATCCCGGTCAGGCGGCTGCGGCGCCGGTAGGCGGCGACTCGTAGCTATGCCAGCTTGCACATCGATTGTATTTTGCAATTTGCGCGTGTGAAGTAACGATGCGCGGCTAAAAAATAAGGCTTGCGATTCCATTAGCATTTCCTCCATTGCCGCATCTGCCGGCGCTCGATTTCGTGGAGGAAATCTCATGCGTGTGAATATATCTGTTACTGCCTTGGGTACAAAATATCCATCCGATGCCGCCGCTGGAAGCGGCAAGCAAGGCACGGTACAGCCGTCGCTAAAGGCGCATTTGAGAGGCGTCTCGAATGCGCAGGCCGTTGCGAGGGATCCTTGGGACGAGGCAAAGTACACCGCCAGCGAACTGCGCGCGACGATGCAAAAGATGGCGAAGAAGATTCCACTTGGCAAAGTCCAAATTGCGTTGGAAGAAATTAAAGCCGGCCAAGATCATGGATTTCATGCGCAGCCTGCTGTCTGGAATATGCGATCGCGGGCCGGCGCTATGGTGGCGGGATTGGCTGCGGCGACGGGCATATCGCATCTGTTTTCCGGCGTCGTCGGGAGCGCGGATGTGCTTGGCTTATCCCGCCGGCCGCGCGAGGCCGGCAGCCCGATTGAAACGCAGCCCGATGCCGTGACCGTATTGTCATCTGTCGCGCCGACGTCCAGTACGCAGACGGCCCCGCCGGCAAACGAAACCATTGCGCCACCGATGCCTGATTGGATGGAGGTCATCGATTTTCGCGCATTCAATGAAGCCGATTTTGCGCGCGCCTGCGGCGTACAGCTCGACCACGACACCCTATCGGATAGGCTGCACGGCATGTGGAAATGCTTTAGTCCGCAACCGGAAAGCAACAAGCTGCCGCTGGACATTACGCAATTCGATATGGAAAAAGTTGAACGCTTTTACGACAGCGTGATGGCCTCGACCGGCTATGCCTATAAGACGGGGTCGCCGACCGATCCGGCATTTTTACAATATTTGTTCGAACGCTGGTTCCGGGCGTTTACCGCACTGCAGGCCGGCAGCGATATCCATACAGCGCCGTTCCAGAAGAATTTGTTGGCATGGACGCATCCCGATGCATCGCATCGCAATCAGTGCAGCGACGGCATGGATATCGACCCGCTGTTGCCGCGCATCGGCAATTTGAAAAAAAAGTTGCGCGCATCGTATTTGAAACCTTACCAACAGTTTGGCGCCAGATCGTATCTGGAATCCAACCATCAGAGTGGTGTCGAAGCGGCCCACGGCTGGGCATTCGAGGCTTGGTGCCAGCTCTCCGAGCCGACGCTGGTGCGCAGCGATTTGCCCGATGCGTTCAGATATGGTTCGCTGGCCTGGGTGCAATTGTCGATCGGCATCGCCCTGGCAGGCGACGATCATCCCACTTTGACGCTGCACGAACTCATTGCGATGGCGACATTGTCCGATGTATTCGCGGGCGACCCCGATGATGCCGACCTATTGGCAATACGCCGCACAGCCACGCAAGCGGTATTGCGGATGGCACACGCGCACGGCAAGCTGAATCTGTCGGCATTGTCTGAAATCAAGCAGGAACATCTGGATATCGCATTCGATTTTTATCGGTCGCAATGGTCGCTGGAGGCAACGAAGCTGCCGCCGCTGGAAGAATTGGCAGCCCGCTTGCCGACCCGCCTCGACACCGCCAAGCGCATGCTGGCTGAGCGCGGCATGCGAGACCATACGCGGCGCTTCCATGCGTTTAACCAGTATTTGCCGAACCAGGGCAAGGTTTATGCGCCGAATACGCCGCATAAGCAGTCCTGCATACCACCGGGCGGAAGATATACCTTGCCCGAGATATTCATGATGGATTGTCTGGAGCAAATGCGCTGGCCCTCATCGCCCCTCCTTGAACGGGAAAAGGATTTATTGGATGTGCCGATGTTCACGCATGCCAAACTGGAGCAGCGCTTTCAGCAGGACTTCGATACGGCATGGCCGCAGTTGGCGCGTGCGATATTGGTGCCCGCCCTGCAAGACCAGATTGAATTCATGGGCGACAGCGACAAGCGGTTCTGGTGTGGCGATGCAAGCTTGCGTATCCCTACGGCCTTGATCGAGACGCGCTTTGCGGGTGGCCGGCAACACAAGGGCGGCACCGGTGTCGGGGCGCAAGCCACCGAATGGGTGCGCTACACGGCAAAGGATGCTCTGCTGGTTGAGCTTGTATTAGGCAAAGAAACTCTTAATTACTCGATCACGCTCAATCCTCTCGAAATAAAGCCCTATAAAAATAGCGCCGAGGAGCTGCTCAAAGAGAATATGCATCGTTTTTTCAAACCCGGCGATGGCGATGAATTACTGGGGATGAGCAACAGGCGCGCGCCGACTTATGAGGAGCATAAGCCTGGCGGCGTCCATGGCAATCTGCTGGAAACCATCAGCATGTTGTTGCTGCGCGATCGCGGCGAGGCCTTGCGTGCATCTGCGCATCAAACGACCGAGCCCGAGAAATACAGAGCGCAATTGCGGGAAACGCTGCTGGACCTGTTCCTACCGCTATATGCTTGCGTCAGAACGCTGCGCGCCGGTGAAAACTATGCCGCCACGTTCCATTGCACGTTCGATATGGGTTCTTTGTTTCCGCCCGCCAAGGCCGGTGGAAAGATTTTCTCCATGGCCGCCGGCTTGACGAAAAAGCAGATAACAAATCTGGGGAAAGCGCTGCTGCTAGGCAGTGTGGAGAAGGGCGGGCGCAAAACGATAGAGATGGTGTTAAAGGGGGGGCCGCTGGCCGTCAATTTTGCAAAAGCAGGGTTTGGAGCGATCGATCCCGGCTTCGGTCTGGGCAAGTTGGCTTTTCGCTTCGGCAAACGCGGCGCGAGATTGCTGGCGCAAAAATGGCGCGGCTACGATGAACTGTCGCGGGTCCGGAAAATAGTCGAAGAAGGCAGCCGGCAGGCGGATAAATTCTATCCAAAAAGCGGCTATTGGCATGCGCAAGACAATGCCATCATGCAAAGCGGAGAACGCTATTTGGATGACGGCGGCAAGCGCTACGGCGTGTTCGATTGGGGCCAAAACAAAAATCTCCTGACGATGCAGGCCGGAGACAATCTGCGTCTGGTCAATCCGCAAAGCGGCAAAGGCTACGGCCCCTTGATGCGCAGAAGCGGGGCGTCGGGGCGGCTCGAATTGACGCCGCGCATCGATGCCGCAGTCAAAGAGGGCGCGCGCGTGCCGGATGCGCCGTCGCATGCCGCTGCTTTGTGCCGCAGCAAGCGCGCCGGCGGCTCTGCATCCGGCTGTGAAGTCGTCAAGGATGCGCGTTTCGGCGCTTTCGTCGGCTATGCCCGCAAAAATCTTCCGCCGCAACCGATGTATCAATTCCGGCTGACCGATGCAGAAGTAGCGCCATCGCAATTCGATGTCCTGGCCGGACATGCCGACGCAGCAGAGGCCGCCAAGCGGCTCAGACTCGTCGATGCGGCAGACCACGGCTACGCCAGATATGTGCAACGCGCAGATGGCGTTGTGTCGGGAGAAATCCCTGCCGAATTGGACATGCCGGCGATATTCCCGGCAACGATCGAAGGCCGCATAGAACACCTCTCGCAGCCGGGCAGCGCTACCGGCGCCGATTATGTCGTATTTTCAAACAGCCATTTGGCCGATGACGGCGTTCAAAGAGAGCGCATCAAATACCACATTCCGTTCGGTACTTATGAAGAACGAACCGTAAAAATCAGCGGCGGCGTTGAGACCATTGAACGCCGCATTATCGGCATCGCGGCCATCAATCCTTTGACGATTTATCGTTTCAGCATCGATCCGAAGCGCATCCCATTGACGGCGCAAGATCGGCCGGTCGCATTGACCCGCGCCAGCGTCGATGAAATGGAACGCTTTGAAAATTATCAACGCCTGATGCAGATCGATCCGAGCGTCCACGATCCGGCGCTCGTCAATGCCATCAGGCTCTACGATGCAGAGCCGCGCTTAGCCGTGCAAGTCGACAGAATGATGTCGCGTGCCGAAACCGTAAAGAAGAATGCGCTTGCCGCGCTGACGACGCATCGCGCCGATGCGATCCGTATTGGCGCGAAATTGCTGGGCTGCCCGGTTGCGCAAGCGCAGGACCCGGATTCGAAACTGTCGCGGCTGCTGCGCGCCGAAGAGAAATTCCTGGAAAAAAGTCTGTCACTGACGTCGTACATGAAGGAGCAAAGTCCTTACATCATTGGATTCTTCAAGGGCGATCCGGCCGGCACAGGTACCGCAATCTCCGAAGCTTCTTCGTATAGAAATTCAATCGGTGATGATCGTTTGGATCTCAGGTATTTGAATAACCCGGTGATGTTTTTCGAGCAAGGCTATTTGCTGAATAAAGGCATTGCGTTCGAGAACCATGTCGCCGATTGGGTTCACGAGGAGACGCACATGCTGAAGGATACTGTGGACGAGATGGCGCCTGGGGGCGTGCCGATTTATGCGGCCCGCCGCGGCAATAGAGTGACGCTGACCACGCTCACGCAGGCGGCTGGCTTGCCCGATAGCGAACCGGAAAAGAATGCCGGCATGCTTGAAAATTTTACAATGTTGCTGGCGGATCTGATGGGAGAGGGGGGCAAGGCGCGGATGGAGCAGTTTTTGCAGAGAAGCTGGGGCGTTTATACCAGACCAACGCTGCCCGAAGATTTGGACGATATCGTCATGCGGCCGGATCAAGGGCCGGCCGTTGCACCGCCTGCGGATCTGACGCCGTCCTGCCGTAGCAAGCGGGCGGGCGACGCGTTGTGTCATGTCCCGTTACTGCCTGCTCCGCGTTTTGGCGACCGCAGCTATGCGCAAGGCAATCCGCCGCTTTTGATGAAATCGCAATTGGTGGTGAACGAAGAAGGCGAAACGGTATTGCAAATCGTTAATTTGAGAGATGTCGGGTTCGAGGAATGGTTATTAAATGCCGACCAGCGATGGACGCCCATGGCGCCGGCAGTCAGCGCGCAACCCGATCCCGCCACCGGGGCTTGGAAAGGTATCGATGCGGCTGTGCTGCTCCCCGATCAATTAACGGGCGAAGTGATGGTCATTACTGATCAATACGGGAAAGCGGCTTCTTATTTAAGAGTGGAATTTTTCAGTGGGAATGCGCAAGACGATCGGATGATGCATATACGCTATCTGCCTTTCGCCAGTTATCAAGATGCCGATGGCACGTTGATGCACCAGGTGGTGATTGCTGGACGCCGTTATAGTTTTCGGATGAACAGAGAGCCGGGCGCGATGGCCTCTGGCGGGGATGTTACGTTGTATCCGGCGACTGCCGAGGAAATGCGGAAACTTGAAAAATACCAGGAGCTGCTTGAGACGCCGCGCTACGCTCCTGGCATCGATTTAGCGAACGCCGTCAGATTACGGAATCAGAGTGGTGCGTTCCGGCGCGAATTCGAGACAGTGATGGCCAGCGCCGAGACAAAATTGATCGATGCGATTGCTGTTTTTGAAGACAGGTCGGGGCTTGTCAGCACAATCTGCGAAAAATTCACCGGCGGCGATAAGGCTGCAGCGGCGTTGCTGAGCGCGAAGCTCGGGACGCTCATGAGACGCATGCTGGCTTCATTGCCTGACTTTAGCGATCAAAGCGAGCACGCAATCGGCTTTTTCACTAATCCGGGCGGACTCGAATTCAATCGGGTATCAGGATTGGCGGTTCGAAATTCAATGGCGTATCCACTGGACTTCCGCCATATGAAGGAGGCCGTGATTTTTCTGAATTCCCGTCATTTCGACCCAACCATACCGCTGGAAAGGCGCATTGCGAACCTTCTTCATGAATGGACACATGCCCTTGCCGGCACCTGGGACTCCATGACCGGCGAGGGTGGGGCGCCGCTTTACGTACCGCATCATTTAGGCCGCTATGATCTTGCGCCTTTGATCGAAGCGGCGCGCTTGCCGGGAAGCGTTCCAGCGCAGCATGCCCCTACGGTGGAACACTTCATCATGATGTTGGCCAACTTTCGCTATGCTTCAACAAGGCATTTATCCGAGTCTATTGTTAGGCGGACCTTTTACTCCACGTCTTATAAAGAAGTCATTTTGCCGGCCTGACCCGCGGCAGGCAGCGAGCCTATTTATGCAGCGCTCCCGGCAGCGCTGCCACGCCGATAAGCGACCACCAGCAAAATCGCGCCCAGCACAATCATCGGCACCGACAGCATTTGCCCAGCCGAAATGGTGATGCCGCCGAAAGTCACGTTGTAATCGGGGACACGGAAATATTCGGTAAAGAAGCGCGCGCAACCGTATAGCAGGGAAAACATCCCGGCCACGGCCATGAACGGCCGCGCCTTGCGTGAATACAGCCACAAAATAATGAAGAGCAGTATGCCGTCCACCAGCATCTGATAAATCGGCGAAGGATGGCGCGGCTGGTTATCCACATTCGGCCAGATCATCGCCCACGGCAGCGATGCACTGGCGACCCGTCCCGGCAACTCGGCGTTAATGAAATTGCCGAGACGGCCGAAGGCATAGCCCAGCGGCACCATCGGCGCGATGAAATCCATGATGCTCATCAGATGATGCCCGCGTTTGCGGCCCCAGATATACATCGCGATGATGACGCCTAAAAAGCCGCCGTGAAAAGACATGCCGCCTTTCCAGACCGCAATGATATCGGCCGGGTGCGCAAAATAATAAGCCGGATTGTAAAAAAATACTTCACCCAGACGTCCACCCAGCACCACTCCCAGCACACCATAAAACAGCATATCGTCCAGATCCTCCTTTTTCCAGCCGGCGGCGGCGATATGCGGCTGGCGGATGCGCACGCGGCCCAGCGCAATGAACTGCGCGAACGCCGCCAGATACATCAGGCCGTACCAGTGGACGGCTAGCGGGCCGATCGAAAAGGCAATGGGATTGGGCATCGGGTGTATCAGCATGGGAGGGCTTTCGTAAATGAAGGGATGATCTGAACGGCATGCTCTGAACGGCGCCGATCCTAGGGCGCGAACGTGATTGGCGGCACCGGATCGCGCAGCATTGCAAGCAAGGCGGCCAACACCGGCGAAACATTATCGCGGCGCCAGGCTAATCCGGTTTCAATCAGCGGCGCCGCGCCGCGCAATGAACGGTATTGGACGCCCGGCCGTTTCAGGTTCGATACGGATTGTGGCACAAGTGCCATTCCCATGCCAGCCGACACCAGCCCGATAATCGTCTGCATTTGAATCGCTTCCTGGCCGATATGGGGCGTCACGCCGGCGTCGCGGAAACAGGCAATGATGGTGTCGTGAAATGCGGGCGAGATGCGGCGCGGAAAGATAATCAGCGGCAGCTCGGCCAAGGCCTTGAGCGATAAGGCGGCGTTGAGGCGGTGGTTGCTGCGGCTTTTTCCCGGGAGCCAGTTTTCGGGGATCGCCGCCAGCAGCGGCTCCGATAGTAAGGGCAGATAGTCGAGCTGCGTTCTGGTTTTATCGGGTAATGGCGGCAATAACAGGCCGGCGTCGATTTTCCCCAGCAGCAGATCATCCAGTTGCACATCGGTAGTGGCTTCGCGTAGATCGATTCGGACCTGCGGGTAGCGCTCGCGAAAGCGCAGCAGCAGCGGCGGCAGAATACTGTAATCGGCAGTCGAAATAAACGACAGCGTGAGTAGCCCGGCACTGCCGCTGGCGGCGCGCTGCGCCAGATCCGGCAGGGCAGCGGCCTGCTGCACCAGCCGTTGCGCCTCGGGCAACAACGCGAGGCCGGCCGGCGTCAGCGTCACGCTGCGCTTGGTGCGAACGAACAAGGCGGCGCCAAGCAGCTGTTCCAGCCCCTGTATCGTCTGCGACAACGGCGGCTGCGTCATATGCAGGCGCAATGCGGCACGGCCGAAATGTTTTTCTTCGGCGACTGCGATAAAGTAGCGTAATTGGCGTAATTCGAGATTCATCGTTGGGTGTAATGAGCCTCGCTCATTAATATGAAATAGATATTAATAGGCATTAAATCATATATTTGACACACTGCTTTACGCAAGGCACTCTAGCGCCCTGAGTCCAATAAACCTCTCCTCTCAAAGGGACAATATGTACAACCGTCGTTCCAAAAACATTACCCAGGGCGTCTCGCGCAGTCCAAACCGTTCGATGTATTACGCGCTGGGCTACGAAAAAGAAGATTTCGATAAGCCGATGATCGGTATCGCCAACGGCCATTCGACCATTACGCCGTGCAATTCCGGCCTGCAAAAACTGGCCGATATCGCTATTACGACGGTCAAGAATTCCGGCGCCAATCCGCAGGTATTCGGCACGCCGACCATTTCGGACGGCATGTCGATGGGTACCGAAGGCATGAAATATTCGCTGATTTCGCGCGAAGTCATCGCCGACTGTATTGAGACGGCCGTCAACGGCCAATGGATGGACGGCTGCCTCGTTATCGGCGGTTGCGACAAGAATATGCCGGGCGGCATGATCGCTCTGGCGCGCACCAATGTGCCCAGTATTTATGTCTATGGCGGCACCATCAAGCCGGGCAACTGGAAGGGCAAGGATTTGACGGTGGTGTCCGCATTCGAGGCGGTCGGCGAGTTTTCGGCGGGACGCATGTCGCAAGAAGATTTCGACGGCATCGAGCGCAATGCCTGTCCATCTGCCGGTTCTTGCGGCGGCATGTATACAGCCAATACCATGTCGTCTTCATTCGAAGCCTTGGGCATGTCGCTGTTTTATTCTTCCACGATGGCTAATCCGGACGACGAAAAAACCGGCTCTGCGGCCGAATCGGCACGGGTGCTGGTCGAGGCTGTCAAACGCGATCTGAAGCCGCGCGACATCATCACTCGCAAGTCGATCGAAAACGCCGTAACGCTGATCATGGCCACCGGCGGCTCGACCAATGCGGTGCTGCATTATCTGGCGATTGCGCATGCTGCCGAGGTGGAATGGACCATCGACGATTTTGAAATGGTGCGCAAGAAGGTGCCGGTCATCTGCAATCTGAAACCGTCCGGCAAATATGTCGCGACCGATTTGCATAAGGCCGGCGGTATTCCGCAAGTAATGAAAGTATTGCTCAATGCCGGCTTGCTGCATGGCGATTGCATCACGATTACCGGCCGCACTCTGGCTGAGGAACTGGCGGCTATTCCGGACGTGCCGCGCGCCGATCAGGATGTCATCAAAACCATCGACAATGCGCTCTACAAGCAGGGCCATCTGGCGATTTTGAAAGGCAATCTGGCGCCGGAAGGCTGCGTAGCTAAAATCACCGGTCTGAAAAATCCGGTGATTACCGGCCCGGCGCGCGTATTCGATGATGAATACACCGCAATGGATGCGATCCTGGCCGATAGCATCAAACCCGGCGATGTCCTGGTGATGCGTTATCTGGGACCGAAAGGCGGCCCCGGCATGCCGGAAATGCTGGCGCCGACTTCGGCGCTGATCGGCAAAGGTTTGGGCGAATCGGTTGGCCTGGTGACCGATGGCCGTTTCTCCGGCGGTACTTGGGGCATGGTGGTTGGCCACGTGGCGCCGGAAGCGTTCGTCGGCGGCTTGATCGGTTTGGTCGAGGAAGGCGATTCGGTCACCATCGATGCGCATCAGTTGCTATTGCAATTGAATGTGCCGGAGGCTGAAATTGCTCGTCGCCGTGCTAACTGGAAAGCACCGGCGCCGCGCTATACACGGGGCGTGCTGGCTAAGTATTCGGCGTTGGCGTCTTCGGCCAGTAAGGGTGCGGTTACGGGGTAAGGGCGTGTTAAGGGGCTTAAGGCATAAATAAAAAAGGCGACGCACCTAAAGTGCGTCGCCTTTTTACAAGAACGCTATTAACTTTAGCGCCCCCGTTCCCATATCTTATAAACTTCATCATCATTTCGCTTGCCTATTACCAGTACGGACAGCAAATCATCGTTATGCGCATACACAATACGATACTCTCCGATATCTAGTCGACGCTCACCTTGCTTAGCGCCTTTTAAGGCAATGCTGTCATGCGGCTCAGGATTGCCAAGCAAAGCAAAAACCGACGAACCTACTTGCCTATATTGCTTACTATCGAGCCCGCCTAGGAACTTTAGGGCTTGCTTTGTTATTTCCAACTTCAGCATCAGGTATCCTTAAATTAGCCAGGAACGCGCTGACATCGTCTGTATTCGCAAAACCTTCTTTGCGAGCAGCATCAGCTTTTAGTAGCCAAAGCTGATCCTCCAAGGTCTCAATCTTTTCCAGCATCGTCTCGTATTCATTCTTTGAAACGACATATGCGGTCAAGCGGTCATGTTTCGTAATGCCAACTGGCCGCCCCAACGCCGTATCGAGAACCTCTCCAAACTTTGCCTTCGCATCCCTCGCGCTAAACAACGTGAGGTTATGCATACATGTCACTCCTTCAAAAAGTGTGCAAAATCAAAATGGTATTTTCGCCAAAATATATAGAACTACCGGCGACAGCGAATGGTACTGCTTTAGTTAAAATATATCAATATGCCTATTGTGGTCATAATAGGCTTTATCTTATAACTCGACTGGCATCGGCCATAATAAAGATGCTTTATTGCACCAAAACGCATCATGCCTATCAGCTCGACCAAGTGCAGCAAGGCTATGAACCGGACGACTGGAAGCCGATTCAAAGGATACCCATGGAAATCTCTGCTCCCGTGCCCGCCATGGTCACATTGTTTTTTTATTTCAAAAATTGAATATATTTTTTTATAAATATATTTCACCGCCAGTCACTTAGTATTGTTGGCCGTCAAAAACCGGCGTTGCCGCATGTCTTTGCGCATTCTCTTTGCGCGTTCATTCCTTGCTGCTTTCCATCTCTTTTTAAACTGATCTGTTAAGGATGCATTTGGTGTCATCGCCATTATTTTTCTGCCGCCGCCTGTTCAGTCATCAGTCTTCCCATCTTTTCTCAATCGTCGCCATGCGCGCCAATCCGCGCAGATGGCCTGCGTGCCGGCATAGCCGATGAACCTCACGTTTGCCGCGCTTGCCGCAGGCGGAACTGCGCAGGCGGGTGCGTCGGTACACCGGATACATGGCGGAAATTTATTGTCCGGTGCGGCTTATTCGTATTGCCTCGCCGAACGAGGCGGGGTAAGCAGCTATTGGCGGCGCAGCCATCTGCGCTATAGCAGAGCAAGCGCCGCGCCGCTCCCGATGCGTGCCGATGATGGCATGGACGCCGGGCTCATGGCCGAGGAGATGATTGCCGCCCATCATGCGCAGCGCGGTGTATTGCGTCAGCGCGGCAAGGCGATCGTCGATCCGCGGGGATTGGCCTGGCTGAGCGGCATGGGCGAAGTGGCGCTGCGGCGCAATCCGGTGGCCGGATTGCAGGCATTGCATAGCCGTTTTGGCGTCGCGCCAGGGCATCGAAAACAGGCTGGTAGCGTAGTGTTTTCAGCCCATCCGGTGCAGGCCGGGGATGACGATCTGGCGCAGTGGGCGCGGCGCTCTGATAGTGCGCTGGCGCTGCAGAGCGCGGTGCAGGCGCTGGTAGAGCAACTGCTCGCATGGTCGGAAGCCAGCCCGTCGCCGCCGGATGTCATTGCCGGCTTTTCTTTGCGCGGGGCCTTAAGCCGGCGCTTGAATCCAGCGGCGATTCGCGGTGCGATTGCCGCCGGTTTGCGCGCGCGCGTCAATGCTCAGTTTATACACGGCGCGTCATTGTCGCCGGAGCAGGCGGACTGGATTGCGGCAGTCACATTGTGCCGGCGCGAAGCCGCGCTGGCGCGCAACGATGCGCCGCCGCAGCTGCGTTATGGCGACGGGCCGTGGGCGCAGCGCCAGCTTGCAATCGCCAATTGCCATGCGAAAGACCGCGACCATTGGGCCATGCGCGATATCGATCTAGTGGTTGAAAACAAGCGTTTCATCGGCCACGCCGATGCGCTCAATGCGGTCGCCAAAAGCCACTGCCATGCGCAGGCGCTGCCCCGGCCGCGGGCGCAATCGACCGAGCCCGATTGCGCCGCGGCCGGGGACGCCGCCGAGAAACTGCGCAGCGCCTTGGAGGGCACGATGGTGCTGCCGCCGACCTCAGAGATTGCAGGAACGCTGATGCCGGATTGGCTTGAGCGCATCGATTGGCAAGCATTCGACGGCGCCGGTTTTTTGCAGGAGCACGGCGCGCTCCTGCCGCCGCCCGATGCGATGAGCTGGTCATGGTGGATGACGGCGCTGCATGACTATTTTGAACCGCAGCCGCAGCCGACACTGAAGAGCGCCCCCTTCAATGTCGGGAATATGCATCCGGCGCGGCTGCGGCAGTTTGCCGATCGCCTGATCCGCTCGCAAGGCTACGGCGCGGTCGCCGCCGGTGCGCTGAGCCCGTTTTTCCTGCAAACCTTGTTTGATGGCTGGTTGCGCTTGAGCGTCTTGCCGCTGGTGGCCGGCCCTTTTCAACTGTTTCTCAGCGACGCGGCCCGGCCGCAATATGCCAGCCGCTGCGGCGCTGCCGCTGCCGTTGAGCCCGATCTGCCGCCGCTGTTGCGCTCGGTCGCCGCGGTCAAAATCCGTTTGCGCGACCAATTATTTGCCGACGCCGATCCGGCCTGTACCGGCGCGCTCAAACAGTGGATCTTCGACGCCTTATGCAGCTTGTTGCTGCCAGCGCTGGGGCGCAACGATCTGCCGGACGATATGATCTACGGCGGCCTGGAGTGGACGATGCTCGATATGGCGACCTCGCTGCTGGGCGATTCGCACTGGGCTTATACGCCGCAAGCATTGATCCTGTTCGCTTATAACGCAGATATCTTCGCTAGTGCGGATGCCGGCGGCCAAGGCCAAGGCGAAGCTAAGCCGCACGCGCTTTATCTTGCCGGCGCTGCCATGCGCATGGCGCATAGCGTCGGCGCGATCGATGTCGGCGGGGCAGTCGACAAATCCATGGTCGTCAAAGCGCTCAGCCTATTGCAGCGCCGCTGGTCGGCAGCCACCGGCGGCAACGATCCGCTGAATCATTTTGAAGCCACCATTCCAAGCCGCATCGACAGCGCCCGCGCGCTGTTGATGGAACACGGCATGGGGGACCCCGATCGGGAATTCACGATGGAAGCGTCGCTGCTGCAGCGCTTGAATTTCATGGCCGACACGCCGCTGCAATGGGACCGGCCTTATCCCTTGCATCAGATTTACATGGAAGACGGCATGCAGCAATTATTGGATTACGGCGACTTACCGGCTTCCTTGAAGCGCACGTTCGATGCGCATCGCGCAGCACTGACGGCCGCTACGCTGAGCGCCCGGTTTGATCGCGATTTCGATGCATCGATTGCAATGCTGTCCGATCAAATTTTGATCCCTGCGTGGCGCGAGGCGATCCATGCTCTGCCGCTGGAAGAGCAGCAATTCTGGCAATGCAGCCGTTGGGAATTGCGCATACCGCGCGCCCAGCTCCGGACCTACCGGCCCTGGTCCGGCGCCGGCGTATGGACCGGGCAGGCGTTCGATGTGTACGCGCTGGAGCATCCCACAGTGAGTTATGTCGCCAGCGGCGCGGTGTTGATCGATTTATACGGCAAAGATGGCGCAACACGGCATTACTGGGCCTCATTCAAACCGTTCCGTTTGCAGCGCTACGATGGCGACGTTGCCGCGCTGTTGCAAGAAAATTTGGCTATATTTTTCAAGCCGCGCAAGCAGGGTGAGCGGATGCTTGCGCTGAGCGATTGGCCTGCGCTCAGTTATTCCCGCCGCAATGCCGACACTGACGCCGGCGTGCCGGGCGGCGTGCTGGCGGCGATCACCCGGCAATTGTTGATACCGGTTCTAGGCCCATTGCGGCAGGCCGCCCGCGGTGTCACCGATACGGAAGCGCACCGGGAGCAGGTGGCTTCTTTCTTTTTGAATCTGCTGCCTTTTTACAGTTGCGTCAGTGCGCTCAAATCCAAGGACAACATCGACAGCGCAGGGTTTTTATGTACGCTGGATATGGCGGGCCTGATGCCGTTGATCGGTGCCGGCGGCAAAGCGGTAGCAACGATTGTGCGCACTTCGGCCGTGTTAAGCAGGAAGGAGATCAAGAGCCTGGCGTCGGCATTCATGGGGCGCGGTATTTTGTATAAAAACGCCGCCAATACGATAGCGACGACCTTGCAAATAGCTGCGCCGCTGAAAAACCTGGCCCGGCAAACGGTATTTTTTCTAGACCCGGGCGTAGGCATGGGATGGGGTTTTTCAAAGTTCGTCGCGAGCCTGGGCAAACAGGGCGCCCGTGCGCTGGCGCTCAAAATGAAAACGCTGCCCGCCTTGCGCGGCTTGCGCAAGGAATTGAACCAACAGCGTCGGCAGGGGCAGCTGTTTTTTCAGGATCGCGCTTTCTGGCTGGCGCGGCACGCCAAAATCGAATACGACGCAGGCGAACGTTATTTGCAACACGGGGGCAAGCGTTATGGGGTCATGGCCATCGGCGACAGTCCCGATGTGCTGGTGTTGCGCGATGGGCGCGGCGTGCGTCTGGCGGACCCCGTGAGCGGACTGACATACGGCCCCTTGCTCAGGCGTGACGGTGCGCGGCTGCGGCGCATCGAAGCGGGCGCAGCAGGGGATGCAAAGGACGCAGCGCTGGCGACGGCGGACCGCGGCGCGGCGCGCGTCTTGCCGCCGCATTGCCGCGCCAAGCGCAGCCCGGAGGCGAAAAACGGCAATTGCATGCTGCGGCCGGCGCTTAAATTCGGCCAGCATTTTTATCAATTCGAGCCCGGCAGCATGGACTGGCTGACGCATCAATTGCACCCGCTCGATCGCAGCGCCTCCGGCCGCTTGTCCCGTTTGAAGCCGGTCGATCCGGCCAGCGCCGGTTATTGCTCATACAGCTATGTCGATGGCGAGATCAAGGAGATGAATTACTTCATCTGGGGCAAGCGTTTATGGGAGCGCAGGAGCGGCGGCAAGGTGGAGATGACACCGTGGGAAGTCAATTTCCCGGATCAGCTCTCCGGCCATTTCATGCATACCGCAGCGCCTTACCTTGAGGATGGACATATTTACATACAGGTGGATTTCCCGGTAGGCCATCCGGAAACGGGCATGACGTTTCGCAATACGCATGTGGTGCCCTACGGCAGTTATGCGATGCCGGACGGAACGCGGATGGGCATGGTCGAAATCGGCGGCGAATTCTATACCTTCAAAATGAGCGGGACGCTGCCGCGCCCTGCCGAATCCGTGGCGATGGTCAAGGCCAGTGAGGAACTGCAGGATATTTATCACACCTACTATCAGATTAATAACGCAGAACTCAGCAGCAGCATCGTCGGAAAAGTCATCCGGCTCAAAGAATGCGCGCCGGAATTTCAGGTCTTGATCGGACGCGGCCTGAACCGGGCCGAGTCGATGATCGCCGATGCAAGGGCGTTTCTGGCGGCCGAGCCTGGCACGGCAGAGGCGCTGTTGCGGCGCTTTGTGCCGGGCCATGATCCGGCCGCCGCCGCCGTGCTGCGCGGCAGGATCGCCGCGGATTTCAGGCGTCTCGAACAGGCAATGGGGCCGCTGCAACAGAATAAAAACCGCCTGCTGGGATTCGCCTCGATGAGCGACGGCAGCGCCGATGCCGTGGTCGGCATGAGCCTGCCCCATTCCCTGCGCTACGACATCGATCCGTTATTTACCAATAAGCCAGTGATTTATCTGGATCCGAATCACGTTATCCGAAGCAGCCGCGATACGCTGGCCGCCGATATCGTGCATGAGCTGACGCATGCCCGGCTGGGCACCTTCGATAGCTTCCCGGGGGAGGCATTGGAAGAGGTCTACGTCCTGTCCGGCAAAGCCGGCCACGTCGATATCGCGAACCTGATCGCTGCGGCGCAGCGGCCCGGCAATGATCCCGGCGCGCACGCGGCGACGCTGGAAAATCTGGTCGTGCTGTTCGCTTATAAATATCGGGGCGATTCCCGTGCCGACGATATTTTTTCCGGGCGCTCCACGATTTATCAAAGAAACCCGGTTTGATCGCGGGTCCACGGAGGGTTTTATCGCTATATTTTTTTTGACGGGTAATGTATCGGAGCAGGCTTTCTTGAACCAGACGGTCAATACAAACAGCCGTCCCGGGATGCGTTACGAACCGCGGGTGCCGACGACAGCGCGCGCGGGCTATATGGAGGCGCTGGTAAAAAATGCCGGCAGGCGCAAGCAGACCCGCGCCGGCGAGAACATCGATACAGCCATGGCTGCGCTGCGGCAGGATTTTCCGGCGCTGGCCGACATTGCGTTGTTGCTGGAGCAGCAGCAGCGCATTCTGATGCAACGCGGGCTGCCGATGGTGTCGCCGCGTCCCACGGCGAAATCCGCATGGGGCGTGGCCTTGCTGGCAGCGCCCTTGTTGGCTGGTGCTCCGCTGAGCCGGCCGCCGCGGCAGGCTGTCGGCGCGGATGTGGATGTGGATGTTGCAGGGCCGGCGTCTGCGACTGCGTTGGCTTCAGTCGGCCACGCGGCGCAATATGACGGCATGGCGCCGCTGTCGCCACCTCCTGAACCGGCGCCGCCGCCGCTGGTTCCCGACCGGATGCTGCCGGCCGATTGGATCGCCGCCATCGATCTGAAAGCATTCGACGATATCGCTTTCTTCCAGGAGTGCGGCGAGACGATCGATCGTCCGGCATCGCGCGAACAACGTCTGGCGGCGGCTTACCGCTGTTTGAAGCCGACGCTGTTGCGCGGGCGTTGCGCGCTCAGCATTGAAGGCCTGGACCGGGATAAAGCGGCGCTGTTTTTTCGGCATTTGCTGCCGGCGCTGGATCTGGGCGCGCTGCCGCCGCAAGGGTTGGACCCGGCGTTTGCGCAGAGCCTGTTTCAGCGCTGGTTTCTATCGCTGGCGTTGCCATCGGAGGCCGACGGCAACGGCGCGGCCGACCGGTTTGCCTTGCATGATCTGCTGCTCGGAGCTACCCATGCGGGGCTCGCCACCGCCACGATCTGCGCGCAGGGAGAGCAGCCGGCAGCCTCCCTGCGCATGAAGCCTCTGCACGACAGCATTGCCGCGCAATTCATACAATCCGTACAATCCGCACAGAAAAATCCGGCGCAGCCGCCGGCTATGCGGGAATGGATTCTGGCGTCGCTGCTGGCGCTGTTCGAACCCACGCTGGTGCGGCCCGATCTGCCCTGGCATCTGCGTTACGGCAGTCTGGAATGGGGTTTGCTCGATATCGGCATCCGTCTGGCAGGCATGCAGCATTTTCAATATAGCCATGAGGAATTGATCGGGCTGGCGGTGGCCGCGGAGGTGTTCGATGCCGATGCCGCGCAGGAAGTGGCAGCGCAGGCAGTCCCGACGGTATTGCGGATGGCGCATGCGGCGGGTGCGATCGATTTGCGGGATGCCGAGGCTGATGCAGTTGCGACGCTCGAAACGGCCATTGCGCTGTTCCGCCGTCGGATGCATGAACAGCACAATAATCCCTTGGTGTCGGCAGCGGCAGGACTCCCGGTACGGCGCGATGTCGCCGGGGCCATGCTCAAGGAGCGCGGCCTAAATCCGGCCCAGCAATTCATGCTATCGCGCCCGAGCGGATATGGGCGCGATTTGCTGTCGAGCCAGACCAAGGAATTGCCTTGTCTCGATTTTGATAAATCCTACGCGCTGGTCGATTTCTTCATGGCCGGCTGCACGACGCAGTTGTTTTTGTATGGCAATTTGCCAGCGCCGTTGGCCAAGCGCTTGCATGCGAAGCTCGCGGCGCTGCCGCACAGCATGCTCAACATCCGTTTCAGGCGCGAATTCGATGCCGCCTTCGATGCGCTGGCCGATGGCGTCTTCGCCGACGCGCTCGATGCGAGCATAGCGCGCATGGATAAGCTGGATGTGCATTTCTGGCGTTGCGGCGAGGCCACCATCCGCCAACCGGAGGCCACGATCATTACGCGCATGCCGCCGCGCGCCAATCCGAGCGCCAGCGGCGCGGGCCGGCCGAACTATCTGAAACGCAAAGACTATCGGGCCAGCGGCGGCCTGCTGGTGCAATTGCGGCTGGATGGCCAAACGCTGGATTACTGGGTCACGCTGGAACCGCTGACTGTGGCGCGCTTCGATGGTGACGTCGCTGCGCTGCTGGCCGGAAAATTAGACCATTTTTTTAAAACCGACAAACCGGAACATCAGCTGTCGCGGCTGGACCCCGATGCGCGCATCCGTTATCGGACTTTCGAGCACGATTATCCGCGCCGTGCAGTGCAATTTGTCGCGCGGTATCTGCTGGCGCCGCGCCAGCTGCAAGTACGCGAGGCGGCCTTTCAGACGACGGAGGCCGAAGCGTTGCGCGAGCGTTTATATCAATCGCTGCTGGACTTGCTGCCGCTAAGGGCATGCCTGCGCGCGCTGGGGGCCGACGAGTCGTATCAGGCTGCATTTTTTTGCGGGGCGGATGCCTTGTCGCTGATCCCGCTGCTGCGTGCGGGTCTCAACGTGGTCGGCAGTGCGGCGCGGGCCGGTGTTGCATTATCGGCGGCCCAGAGCCGCAAAATGGCGTTGAGCATGTTGACCGGCGCGGTCGAGCGCGATATTGCGCCGAAAATAATCGACACCACGCTACGGGTAGGGAGGCCTATTCTGGCGCTGGGCAAACAGACTGCGCATTGGTTAAATCCGGTGGACGGGATGGCGCCGGGCCTGTCGTGGCTGACTGCGCGCCTGACCGAAGGCGGCCGGTTGTTGTTGCGGCGGCTACAAAAAATATCGGTGCTGGAAAGGCTGGCCGCCGATGTCGAACGCAGCATCGCCCGGCGGCGCATGTTTTATCCGGATCGCGGATTTTGGCATGCAGCGCCGGACGCCGTTACCGTGCAAAACGGACAGCGGCAATTGCACACGGGCGGCAAGAGCTATCTTCTGATCGATATGGGCGAGCGCCGCAATGTGGTGGCGCTGCAGGAGGGGCCAGGGTCGGATCTGCGGCTGGCCAATCCGCAAAGCGGTCTGACTTATGGGCCGGTATTGAATGAACCGGCGCAAGCGATACCACGGCCGCCGGCTCCGGGGCATCGTGCGCGGCTCGGTTTGTGCCGCGTCAAGCGCGGCGAATCCGAGGAGCCGGGCTGCGATAAGATCAGACGCGCCACGCAGTTCGGCAAGGGCATTTACAGCTTCGACGACGATTTCCGCTTTCCCGGGGTGCAGATGCGTGTTGCGCAGAGCAATATGGGGACGACGCTGCTGCCGGTCGATCTGAATAACATCGGCTTTGCTTCTTATACGCTGCGGCGGCATGCGGCCACGCTTGAGCCGGTCTATAACAGCCGGTATTTTGCTTTCAATGAAGAAGTCTGGATTGCGCAAAAAGGACGGTTGCGGCGCGCATCGATCGATTGTCCATTTCCCGAGCGCATCCGAGCGACCGTCATCCATGCCGCCAGAACGGACAATGCGCCGCAGCCGGAGGGCGCGGATTATCTGATGTTCGATATCGCGTTGCCGGCCGTCAGCGATGATCCTGAAAATTATTTCAACCGTTTCATCGTTCCCTATGGCAATTATCCGGGCCGCAATGGCGCATGCATGGGGATGATTGAAATTCCCGGCGCGATATACAAGTTTCATGTCGACGACCATTGGGCCGTCCGCTTGCCGGCCGGGCGGGAAGTCGTAATGAGAAAGGCGGGCCAGCGGGACTACAGCGTGTTTGAAAAATATCAGCAAATCAATGTCGGCATAAGAGTGACGCCGGATGCGTTCAGACCGGACAGTTTGCGCCAGCTGCGCCAATCGGACGATCCGACGCAACGGCGCTTCGATGCGGTTTTGAAACGCGCCGAGCAGATGCTCATCGGCGCCGGGCGCGCGTTGAACTCGCGCGGTTGGCAAGTCGAAAGCGTATTGCAAAAATTCATGCCGGCGGGGTGGAGTGCCGAGCGCAAACAGTTTTTTATCATCGAGCTGGCGGAAAATATACATAAAGTGCGTAGCGCCTTGCCGATGCTCAAGCGCGACAAATTGGACGTGATCGGTTTCGGTGACGCCTATCGCGCCAAGAGCGATGGCACGCTGACGGACGCCGATGGAGATTATGCGCGGGCTGAAGCGCTATCCGGCTCCATGGTGCTGGATATGTATTTTATGCATCTCAAGCGGGCGTTGATTTATTTTGACGAGCAGCATTTCGCTACGGCGGCCATCGATGAGCTGGCTTCGGATCTGGTGCATGAATTGTCGCATGCGCGCTACCGCTCGCGCGATACGATCAGCGAGGCATCGATCACCCGGGTTTATCCGAACGTAGCGCGGTTCGATCAGAATTTGATCGATATCGCGCCGTTGGTCGCGGCGGCTGCACAGGCCGGCAGCGACAGCATCAAGCATGCCAGTACATTCGAACATCTGGTGGTTACTTTGGCTTATACGCAGTTGGATGAGACGGTTGTGCTGCTGCACAGTTTCTTTAACGGCGGCACGCGTTATTCCCGCAAGCCCGATGCCGCCGCGCCTGAGTGCGGCGATGGTTGCGTGCTGTCGCGCTGAATGCGATCGGGTAGAATACGCAAAAATCAAAACAAGGAAGTACGATGAGAAAGCTGGCTGTTTTATTGATCTGCGCGGCCGCGGCGGCGCCAGCGCTGGCGCTGGATACTGCCGATAATCTGGCGCGATCGAAGAATTGCATGGCTTGCCATTCGATTGGTAGCAAAGTGGTCGGCCCCGCTTTCAAGGAAGTCGCCAAGCGCTATGCCGGGCAGCCGGATGCGGCAGAAAAACTGGTGCAGAAGGTGCTGAAGGGCGGCTCGGGTGCGTGGGGTGTAGTGCCGATGCCGGCTAATACGCAGGTAAGCGAAGCCGAGGCGCGTACCTTGGTGCAGTGGGTTTTGTCCGTTAAGTAGATTTGGGGATAGAGGTGACCCTTCGATACGCTGCGCTACTCAGGGCGAACGGTTTTTCTTTAAACTTTTCACTAAAGCCCCGTTCGTCCTGAGTAGGCTGAAAGCCGTATCGCAGGATCACCGCAAACTTAAATTTTCTTATCTGAACGGCATTAGGCCTAGCCATGCTTATAAAAAAACGCGCTTCAGTCGTTTGACTGAAGCGCGTTTTTTTTACGCTCTTTTTCTTTCCCGCTCTCTCCGGATCTACTTGACCACAGCTATTTCCGTACGCACACCACCCTTATAGGTATACAAGGTCAGCGAACCGTTTTTGATATCGCCTTTGTTATCGAATGCGATCAGTCCGGTCACGCCGGGATGGCTGATCTTGGCCAGTTCGGGCAGATATTTTTTCGGATCGACCGATTTCGCTTTTTGCATGGCGTCGGCAACGGTCATGGTGGCATCGTAAGCATAGGCGGCGTTATAGACTACATCGATGCCGAAACGTTTTTTGTAGGCAGCGCGGAAATCGTCCATGCCTTTTTTACCGGCTTCGGTTACACCGCCCGCTTCGGCGCAAACCACTTGATCGTCGCGCAGGCCATCGCCGGCCAGACCAGTCAGGGAGCCGGTGCAAATGCCATCGCCGCCCATGAATTTGCTATCCAGGCCGAGTTGCTTCATCTGGCGCAGCATCGGGCCGCCGACCGCATCCATGCCGCCGAAGAAGATAATGTCCGGTTTTTTTGATTTGATCGAAGTCAGAATGGCGTTGAAGTCGGTCGCCTTATCGTTGGTGTATTGGGTCGCTACGATGGTGGCGCCGGAGGCCTTCGCCCCTTTTGCAAACTCATCGGCCACGCCCTGACCGTAGGCGGTGCGGTCGTCGATGACGGCGATATTTTTGCCTTTCAGTGTGACTGCCGCATATTTGCCCAGCACTGCGCCCAGTTGCGCATCGTTGGCGACGTCGCGGAAGGCAGTCTTAAAGCCTTGCTGCGTATATTTCGGATTGGTTGCCGATGGCGAAATTTGCGGGATGCCGGCATCGCTGTATATTTTCGAGGCAGGAATGGTGGTGCCGGAATTCAAATGGCCGATCACTGCCGCAACCTTGGCGTCGACCAGTTTGGTCGCAACGGAAGTCGCCTGTTTCGGGTCCGATGCATCGTCTTCGGCGTCCAGAGTGAATTTGATTTTTTTGCCGCCGATGGTCAGGCCTTTGGCATTGAGTTCTTCAATGGCCATGCGGGCGCCATTTTCATTGT
Organism: Herbaspirillum sp.; assembly: GCA_028291765.1. Lineage (GTDB taxonomy): Bacteria > Pseudomonadota > Gammaproteobacteria > Burkholderiales > Burkholderiaceae_D > Herbaspirillum. The sequence goes on along the minus strand of JAQGNR010000139.1, from coordinate 5,858 downwards.
CTTTACCCAAATGGGCGTTGGGGCCGGTAATTGGGCCGACATGGCCGATGATCACAGTTTGTTCCTGCGCATAGGCAGTACCGGCGATCGCAAAGGCGATGGCGCCGACCAAGGGAATTAGGCGGGGAATAATGCGTTTTGTCGTAAGCTTCATGGAGTCCCTCTGTTATTGGAAATGACGAAAAGTTGTTTAATACACAAAACACACCAACATACGGCAAAACATACCGTTTTATCTTCGAGCAAGATTATGGGAATACAATTATTTTTGTAATGCGATATATCTGAGTGCTAAGACGTTACAACATAAAAAACTGTTCGCAAAGCGTTTTTTTTCGCTGCGCCAAATTTCAAAAAACTATGCCAGCCAAACACTACATATTAGACAAAGTCGATAGAAAACTCTTGAATCTATTGCAGAAAGACAATCGGATCCCGACCCGGGATCTGGCTGAAAAACTGCACATTTCCCAACCGACCTGCCTGCGCCGCATACGTGAATTGCGCGAAATGGGCATTATCAGTGCGGAAGTGGCCATGGTCGATCCGTTTGCGCTCGGCTATGGCATGTTGGCGTTTCTGGAGATTTCGCTGACCAATCAGTCCGACGCGCATATGCAGGAGTTCGAACTGCGCATGAGCAAGGAGGCCGAAGTGATGCAGTGCTATTTCGTCTCCGGCGAATACGATTATTTTATCGTTGTGCATGTGATCAATATGGATGCCTATTATCAGTTTGTGCGCCATGTTATTTCCGGTTCCGGCAATGTCCGGCATTTTCATTCACGCTTCCCGATGAAGCGGGCCAAGTTTGCGACCAGCATCGCATTCGATGAGAAGGCTGCGGAAGTGGCGGTGCGGGTGATACGCTGAGGTTTTAGCTAGCCAAGGATCACCTGTTAATGTTTGCAGTCACCATAACGGGACACTCGTCGCCGATACAAAAACCTGTTTCAAATAATCCTCTAAATAATTCTCCAAATAACTCCGCGAAAAATGTTTCCAAAGGCCGCAGCTTGCGGCCTTTGCCGCGTAATACACCGCAAGATGTGATGGCCTCTTTGCTTGCATTGCGCAAGCGGTTCCCGGCTGCGGCGCATATCGATTCAATGGTGCGTGAGCAGCAGCGCAGCATGCGCGAGCGCGCAATGCCGCTCGTAAGGCAACACCCTCTGGCTGAAGCTGCATTGGGTTTGCTGGCCGGCGGTGCAAATTTTGCCGCCCGCTGGTTGAATGCATCGATCTCGATGCCGGTCACAAGTGCAGCCCGTTCCCGCGCGTCGTTCATGCCCATAACACCAATACAGCCAGTCATTGAGAACGGCGCGGCGACGCCGCCTCATGCAGCTCGGCGGCGGCCGATACGCGCGGCCGATGCATTTTCGGCGCCGGCAATGCAGGCATTTCTCCCTGATCGGGTGCTGTCCTCGCAATGGATGGCCGAGCTGGACTTCGAGCGCTTCGACGATGTCGCTTTCTTACGCGCATGCGGCGAGACGGTGGACGATCCGGCATCGCAACAGGAACGGCTGGCGGCGGTGCATCGATGTTTGCAGCCGGTCTTTTCGGCGGCCCGCCCGGCGCTCAGTATCGAGGGGATGGACGGCAGCAATCTGTCGATTTTTTTTGAACGGCTGCTGCCTGCGTTGGGTCTGGGCGAGGCGCCGGCACAAGGTCTCGATCCGGCCTTTGCGCAGGCGTTGTTGAATCGTTGGTTTTTGTCGATGGCGTTGCCGTCTCACAGCTACGGAGACGCCGGCAATCCTGGCTTCCCGCTCAACAGCGTGCTACTCGACTTGACGCATGCAACGCCGGATGATGCCGCACACCGTCTGGGGCTGCCCCAGATACGTCTCAATGACCTGAGAGATGCGCTCAAAGCCGCGTTTCTGCAGGATGTGCCGCCACGTTTTCAGGCTATGCAACAGTGGGCCGCCGACGCATTTTTTTCCTTATACGAACCGACGCTAACGCGCCCGGACACGCCGCCGGCGCTACGCTACGGCAGCCTGGAATGGGCGCTGCTCGATATCGGCATCCGTCTTGCAGGCGCGCAGCAGTGGACGTACACGCATGCCGAGCTGATCGGCCTGGCGGCGGCAGCCGATGTGTTCGGCGCTGTAAGCGACGGTTCAAGCGACAGCTTGAGCGCCGCCGATGCGCTTGCGCTGGGGTCATTGCTGCGCATGGCGCATGCGCAAAACGCAATCGATTTGCGCGCCGCCGAAACAGCAGCCGATGCATCGATACAGATTGCCGTAGCGCTGTTCAACGCGCAGATAGCGGCGCGCAGCCGCTCGCGTTCGACCGCCGATCTGCTGGCCGCGCTGCCGCTGCGCAGCGATGCGGCGCGCGCGATACTGCGCGAAAGCGGCCTCGATCCCGAGGCCCGATTCACGATGGCCAGGCCGGGCCGCGCGGGCGGATTGCTGGGCAGCCAAACCAAGGACATGCCTTGCCTCGACTTCGATGTCGCTCACCCCTTGGTCGATTACTTTATGGCTGATTGCATCGGTCAATTGCTCAGCCATGGGCGGCCGGCCGATGCTGTCGCCCATTATTTAAAGGACAAGCATGCCTTGCTTTCGCATGACCGGCTCAACCAGCGTTTTGAAATGTCGTTCGACGTGGCGGTCGATCCATTTTCCGACGGCTTGTTCAGCGAGGCGTTAAAGGAAGCCGTCGCGCATATGAGTGCGGAGGATGCGCAATTCTGGCGCGATGGAACGGCGAAAATCGGACTCCCGGAAGTGGAGATTTCCACGCAAATTTCGACGGCGTCGGATCGGCGCGGCACGCTTTCCTTTCCTGTCATGATTCGCGCGAAATCAACTAGCTATCGCGCCACCAAAGGTCTGCTCGTCAACTTTGCGCTGGAACGCCCAGGCGGTCTGCAACTACGCAAATACTGGGTCACGCGGACGCCTTTGGCGGTGGCGCGCTACGACGGCAACGTCACAACGTTATTGTCGGGCAGGCTGGACGATTTCTTCGACATCGAAAATCCGCATCATCGACCGCTGCGGCTCACTCCGCAGCAGATCAAATTTTCGACCTTCATCAATATCGAAAGCAGCCGGATCGAAATGCAGTTTGTCGCCAGGCGCTTGCTGGAGCCCGTTATCTCGCAGGCGCGTCTGCAGGCATATCAGATGACAGAACCGGAGCTGGCCCGCGAGCGCTTGCACCGAACATTGGTGGGGATATTGCCGCTGGGGACTTGTGTCGAGGCCATTTCCGGCCGCGCGGCGCGAGCAGCGCAGTTTTTTTGCGCCATGGATGTGTTGAGGCTGATTCCGGTGGCCGGGGCCGGTATCCGGGCGGCCGGGAGTGTGGCGCGGGTGGGCAGCAGCTTGTCCGGGCCGCAGCTTGAAAAATTGGTCATCACGCTGGCAAGAGGGACGATCGGGCGCGATGATGCCGCGCAGACGGTCGCTGCGGTGCTCAATGGCGGCATGCCGGTACTTGATTTTGCCCGGCAAGCGGCGCATTGGCTCAATCCGCTCGATGGGCTGGCTGCCGGCTTTTCGTGGTTGCGTGCGGGGCTGGGCCGCGGCGGCGAGCTGATGAGGCAGCATTTGCATACGCTGCCCGGCATGGGTCGTCTGGCCGCCGCCTTTGAGCGCAGCAGCGCCGAAAGCAAATTATTTTATGCCGAGGGTGGTATTTGGCATGCGGCGCCGGAGGCCGTGATTGTCCGCAACGACCGCAAATATCTGCTGCTGGACGACAAGGAATATACGGTGATCGATATGGGAAGCCGCCGCAATATTCTGGCGTTGCGGCACGGCGCCGATCTCCGTTTGGCTAATCCGAATAGCGGCCTGCCTTATGGACCGCCGCTCTCGGCCGATAGCGCCACCCGCATTGAGGCGCAGCCGGGTTTGAGCGGTTTGTGCCGCGCTCGTGCTAAACGAGCCGATGAGCCGGAGGCCGGCTGCGATATGCTGGTTCAATTACCGCAATTCGGCAGCCATGCCTACCGGGTCGGCGGGCGTCCGGTGTTCCCGGCATTTCATGCCAGGACGCAAGCGGAGCAGGGGCCAGGTATTCATCTGGTGAAAATCGATCTGAATTTCAACGCGCTCTCTTCCGAGGGCTTCCATGCCAATCGGCGCATCAAAGATGCGCCTTATTTCGCCTTCGACCGCAAGGTTTGGAAAGCGGTCAGCAATCGTCTGCAGCAAACGTCGATCGTCTGTACGTTTCCGGATCGTCTTGAGGCGCAGCTGGTCCATATGCGTGAAGCGGTGGACGTTCCGGGCGGCAATGACGGTACATATCTGGCCGTGACGCTGGAATTGCCATCCATCCCCGGCGATTTAAATGTCTATTCCAATCGGTTTACTGTGCCGTTCGCAAGCTATCCGGGCTTCGATGGGAAGCATCATGGCATGACGCTGATTGCCAATACACCTTATAAGTTCAGGCTCTCCGGCGATTGGATGGTGCGTCCGGTTCACGGTCAAAGAATCCGGCTGGAAAAGCCTGCGCCTGAGGACATTGAAATGTTTAATCATTATCAGACCCTGAACAAATTTGAATTGCCGAAAATTTTTGTCCTCGGCAGCGTGCGTCAATTGAAGCTGACCGATGATGCCATCCGGCGTCGTTTCGATATGGTTTTGCGCAGAGCGGAAGAGTTGCTTGCTGCGGCTGACAGCGCATTGATTGCCTACGGTTCGGATGCCAATGCGGTGATGGCGCGATTTACGCCATCGACGTGGAGCGCAGAGCGGGTCATTAAATTCCGCCTTGCCATGAAAGAAAATCTGACAAAATTACGCAGCGCATTGCCGATGTTGAAGCGCCACAAATATGAAGTCATCGGTTTGGGAAACGCCAAGCCAGTCAAACTAATGAAGCCGGGGCAGGAGGCCGTCAGGATGTATAACGATGCGGTGGCCTATCGGGGATCGATGGAACTGGACATGGACTTAAGTCATATTAATAAGCCCTTGATCATGTTCGACGAGGAACATTTTCTCAACGCGGAACTCGAAGCGCTCGCCGCGGATTTGATACATGAGCTGACGCACGCGCGGCTTTCATCGCGCGATAAGATGAGCATGACGGCCAATGAGGATGTTTATCCGTCCCATGCGAATCAGCAAATCGACATCGCCCCCTTGCTCGCGGCAGCGGCGAGGCATAACAGCGATAGCGCCAATCATGCTGCGACGATCGAACAGATCGTGATGGCGCTGGCTTATACGCAGTCGGAGGAGACGCTGGGTTTGTTGGATCTTCTTCTTGATGGCGGCACCCGTTTTGCCTATAAAGAGGAGGTGGCGGCAGCTAATGGTTGTTTTGGCCGCCCTGGCTGTGTGGTGAGCCGGTGAGCGCGCTTGAATCGGCCGTCGCTGGTATCATGCGGCTGATTCGATTGATTAACATTTGAAAATTACGCCATGACTCAAGATGAACTTAAATTAGCCGTTGCACGCGCTGCTATTGCCTATGTTGTGGAAGGCGACGTCGTCGGCGTGGGCACCGGATCGACCGCCAATTTCTTTATCGATGAATTAGCCAAAATAGCGCCGCGGATCAAGGGTGCGGTGGCGTCATCCGAGGCGACTGCGCAGCGTTTGCGCGGCCACGGCATCGAAGTATTCGAGCTGAATCAGGTGCTGGATTTGCCGGTTTATATCGATGGCGCCGATGAAATTACGGCCAGCGGTGCGATGATCAAGGGCGGCGGCGCAGCGTTGACGCGCGAGAAAATCGTCGCTTCCGTGGCTGCCAAAGTCATCTGTATCGCAGACCGGACCAAGCTGGTCACTGTGCTTGGCAAGTTTCCATTGCCCATTGAAGTCAGTCCGATGGCAAGCGCTGCAGTGGCGCGGCAATTGGTCAAA
>JAQGNR010000113.1 GCA_028291765.1 Herbaspirillum sp. | reverse complement strand
TCCGGCAAGACGACCTTTCTGAATGTCCTCTCGGGCGCTTACGCGGCGCAGCACGGCTCGGTGCTGCTCGACGGCGTCGAATTGATCGGCCGCCGTCCGAATGCGATTGCCAAAGCGGGCTTATCGCGCACCTTCCAGAATATCCGGGTCTATAAAAGCCTGACCGTTCTGGAAAATGTGATGGTGGGGGCGGCTTGCGATAAAGGCGCGCTTCACACCGGCGCTAATGTGGGCGACATCCTGATCGGCACCGCCCGGCAGCACGCGCAAGAACAAGGCATGCGCGAGGCCGCGTATCAGGCGTTGCAATTCGTCGGCCTGGCTGCATTTGCCGCGCGGCCGGCAGGCAGTCTCGCGTATGCGCAGCAGCGCTTGCTGGAAATTGCGCGGGCTGTGGCGACGCGCCCGAAAGTGCTGCTGCTGGACGAGCCCGCTGCGGGGATGAATCCGCAAGAATCGTCACGCCTCATGGAGACCATCGGGGCGCTGCGGGAAGCCGGCATTACGGTCATTTTTGTCGAACACAATGTACGTCTGGTGATGGGCGTATCGGATCGCATTACGGTGTTCGATTTCGGTAAAAAGATCGCCGAAGGATCGCCTGCGGAAATCCAGAACGACGCGAAAGTCATCGAAGCTTATCTCGGCCGGCCGCGCAGGCAAGGTGCGGGTAATGACGTAGGTAATGAACTCAACGAGGAGCGCGCGCATGCTTGAAGTAACCGGTATTAAAGTGCGCTACGGCAGCATCACGGCTTTGCAGGATGTCTCTTTTCGCGTCAATGAGGGCGAGATCGTTACCCTGATCGGCGCCAATGGCGCCGGCAAAACCACCAGCCTGCACACCATTTCGGGTCTGCTGCCGCTTTCCGGCGGCACGATTTCCTTCATGGGGCAAAAGCTGGACGGCCGCAAGCCGGAAGATATTGTGCGCATGGGCATTGCACATTCACCCGAGGGCCGCCGCGTTTTTTCCGGCATGTCGGTGCAGGAAAATCTGGAGATCGGCGCGACGCCGTGGCGTCGCCGCCGCGATTCAATCGATGACGATCTGGAGCGCGTCTATGCGCTCTTTCCGCGTCTTGCCGAACGTCGCGCGCAGCTTGCCTGGTCGATGTCGGGCGGCGAGCAGCAGATGCTGGCGGTCGGGCGCGCCTTGATGGGACGTCCAAAGCTGCTGCTGCTGGACGAGCCCTCGCTGGGATTAGCGCCGATCATCGTTGAACAATTGTTCGACAAGATCGTCAGCATCAACAAACTCGGCGTGACGATTCTGCTGGTGGAGCAAAACGCGGCGATGGCGCTGTCGGTGGCTACGCGCGGTTATCTGCTTGAAAACGGCCACGTGGTGCTGGAAGACGTCACCGAGCGCCTGACCGCGCATCCGCTGGTGAAAGAAGCCTATCTCGGTGGCTGATTCGGCGACTGATTCGGCGACTGATTGTTACCGATTACCGATTGCCAACCGCGGTTTGCCGACCGCGGTTTTCTCCCTCCCCTATTTTTCCTCCCTGTTTTTCTCCTAATTGATATAGCGATAAAAAATGGAACACAAAATTTTTGAAGCAGGCGACGTGCAACTGCAATCCGGCCTGACCTGCCGCGGTACGCGCCTCGCTTACCAGACCTATGGCAGTTTGAACGCCGATCGCTCCAACGTGATCCTGTTCATGACGCCGTTCAGCGCCCATCACACGGATATCGAATGGATGATCGGCGCCGGGCGCGCGCTGGATCCCGAGCGCTATTTCATCGTGGTGCCGAATTTGTTCGGCAACGGCCTCTCGTCTTCGCCGAGCACCGCGGTGATGCCGGCCAACGGCAGCCGCTGGCCGCAGTTCACGATTGCCGATAGCGTCCAGGTTCAACGCCGGCTGTTGCAGGAAGTTTTCGGCGTGGAACGCCTCGCTCTGGCCTGCGGCTGGTCGATGGGCGGGATGCAGGCCTACCATTGGGCTGCGCTGTTTCCGCAGAGCGTGGAACGGCTTGCGGTGATTTGCGGCGCGGCCAAAACTTCGCCGCACAATCTGGTGTTTCTGGAAGGGGTCAAGGCGACCCTGACTGCCGACGCGCATTACCAGGACGGCCGGTTTACCGGCTTTCCGGAGCGCGGCCTGCGCGCCATGGGACGGGTGTATGCCAGCTGGGCGATGTCGCAGACGTTTTATCGCGACGAGCTGTGGCGGCAGACCGGTTGCTCCTCGGTGGAAGATTATGTAGTAACGATGTGGGAAGGCAATTTCCTGCGTCGCGACCCGGCCAATCTGCTGGCGCACATTTGGGCCTGGCAGCACGGCGACATCAGCGCCAATGCACTGTATGAAGGCGATTTGGCCAAAGCACTCGGCGCCATCACCGCCCGTTCGCTGATCATGCCAAGCGCTACCGATCTCTACTTCCAGGTAGAAGATAACCGGCGCGAAGTCGCGTGCATGCGCAATGCCGAGCTGCGCGTCATCCCTTCCGACTGGGGGCACCGTGCCGGCATGCCGGCGCATAACCCGGAGGACGCCCGGTTTATCGATCTGGCCCTCGGCGCGCTGCTCAATGCGCCGCCGGGGCAAAAAGCATAATTTCAATTTAGGAAATGCATTCAAACAGAATGCGCGCTGGCTGCAAGTTGTTGCTGTCCGGTGAGACGCGTCCCGAGCAGGCCGCTGTGGCCTTCCCCGGGGCGTAAAAGGCC
>JAQGNR010000079.1 GCA_028291765.1 Herbaspirillum sp. | reverse complement strand
GCGATCAACAAAGGCCAGATCGGCCAACCGGCCGCTTGAATAATGGCGAACAAAAGAGACTCCCGGGCGATAGAAAATAATAGGGTGCGACAAAATAAGCAGCGAATGTAACGTGTTGCGCCGCAGCGGGCAAGATGAACCGGCGCCCAGGCTTTGAAGATTGCCAAAGTTACACACAAAAACTGTGCATAACTTTGTGAACAAATCCGGGACCCGTTATTTAAGTCGTTGATTACAAGATAGTTTTACAAGATTGAACAGAAAGCATGCAGGCGATGAAGAAAACGATAGTCAAGCACGCCAAGGCGCGCAAAGGCCAACCATGATCAATGAAACAGAGCAACCGGGCGGTAACACGGCAGCGCCACCGGTATTAGCCGTCTCCGCGCTCAACCAGGCGGTGGCGCGATTGCTGGAACGCAGCTTCCCGCTGATCTGGGTTGCCGGCGAAATCTCCAATTTCACGCGCGCCGCATCCGGCCATTGGTATTTCACCCTGAAGGACAGCGCCGCGCAAGTACGGGCAGTGATGTTCAAAGGCCGGGCGCAATTGGCCGGCTTCATGCCGCGCGAAGGCGACAAGGTTGAAGTCCGCACACTGGTCACACTATATGCGCCGCGGGGCGATTATCAACTCAATGTGGAAGCGATCCGGCGCGCCGGCGTCGGCAATCTGTACGAAGCCTTTCTGCAATTGAAAGCAAAGCTGGAAGCCGAAGGCCTGTTCGCGCCGGAGCGCAAGCGTGCGATCCCGGTGTTCGCGCGCTGCATCGGCATTGTCACCAGCCTGCAGGCGGCGGCCTTGCGCGACGTACTAACCACCCTGCAACGGCGCGCGCCGCACATCCGCGTGATTATTTATCCCACCCCGGTGCAAGGCGAAGGCGCTGCGCTCAAGATCGCACAAGCGATCGCCACCGCAGCGGCCCGCGCCGAATGCGACGTTCTGCTGGTATGCCGCGGTGGCGGCAGTATCGAAGATCTGTGGTCGTTCAACGATGAAACAGTGGCCCGCACGATCGCCGCCAGCCCGATGCCGGTGATCAGCGGCGTCGGCCATGAAACCGACTTCACGATCGCCGATTTTGCCGCCGATCTGCGAGCGCCGACACCGACTGCCGCAGCCGAAATGGCCGCGGTAGCACGCGGCGATTGGCTAGCCGCGGTCGAAGGCGGCAGCGGCGCATTACGCATTGCGCTCAACCGCAAGCTGGCCGAAGCGGCGCAAACGCTGGACTGGCTGGCCCGTCGCCTGCCCAGCCCTGCCGCGACGATTACGCACCAACGCCTGAAGCTGCACGCCATGCAAGCCCGGCTCGGCCACGCCACCCGCATCCCGCTGACCAAAATGACCTTCGCCTTGCATCAACTGCATAGCCGCTTGAACGCCCGCCTGCCGGACACCCGCCACGCCCGCAGCCTGCTGGATCAGCATGCACGCCGGATCGCACACCATCTGGAGCGCCACACCACCCATGACCGCCAAAGCCTCAACGCACTGGCCGCGCAACTCGAAATGCTCAATCCGCAGCGCACCCTGGAACGCGGCTACGCGATCGTTATCGATAACAAGGGCAAGATACTGCGCGATCCGGCTGAACTGAAACCGCGTACCGACGTCACACTCAGACTTGCCGCCGGCAGCGCCCAGATCGGGATTGCGACGGTGCAAGCGGTTTTAGGCGAATAAGCAGGTTCATCAGGAATTTCTATGGGCATCCTTTTAGTTTTGCCTCAGAGGTGACCCTCCCTTCGACAGGCTCAGGGCTATCGGAAACCCATGGCCTGCTCAGGGCGGACGGTTTTTCTTTAAAATTTTCACCAAAACCCCGTTCGCCCTGAGTAGGGCGAAGCCCGTATCGAAGGGTCACCTCAACAGGTAAAACTTAAAGGACTTCAAAAGCACCCTGTGAATTTATGAACATGTCTGACAGACATCAGTGCAAAAAATCCTTATCCGCTTTAGAATCACCCGCTGCATAAAAAATACTATTTCATCAACAGACTGAAAGGAAACATCATGGCGCATACCCTTCCGGCACTGCCTTATGAGCTCGACGCATTAGCTCCGACCATTTCCAAAGAGACACTGGAATTCCACTATGGCAAGCATCACCAGACCTATGTGACGAATCTGAACAACCTGATCAAGGGTACTGAATTCGAAAACGCCACACTGGAAGATACCGTCAAAAAATCCTCCGGCGGCGTCTTTAACAACGCGGCGCAAATCTGGAATCACACCTTCTACTGGAACGGCCTGACGCCGAAAAGCAGCGGCAAGCCAAGCGGCGCGCTGGCTGCAGCGATCGATGCCAAATGGGGTTCCTTCGACAAGTTCAAGGAAGAATTCACCAAATCCGGTCTCGGCAACTTCGGTTCCGGCTGGACCTGGCTGGTAAAAAAGACCGACGGTTCGGTTGACATCGTCAACACCTCCAATGCGGCAACACCACTGACAACAGCCGACAAAGCGCTGCTGACCATGGACGTGTGGGAACATGCTTATTACATCGATTACCGTAACGCCCGCGCAAAATACGTTGAAAATTTCTGGGGCATCGTGAACTGGGATTTCGCAGCAAAGAACTTTGCCTGAGCAACAACTGATCTAAATCAAGACGTCCAAATGCCCATCAGCGATGATGGGCATTTTTTTATGGGCGGTGTAAATTTACACTAACGCCGCCACAGCAGCGGCAGCGCCGGAACCAGAATCGAAACAGGACGATCTCTATGCACATCGGCATCATCTATGCGCTATCGGCAGCCGTACTATTCGGCGCCAGCACCCCGTTCGCCAAACTCTTGCTGACGCACATCGCGCCGGTTACGCTGGCCGGCGTGCTGTATTTCGGCAGCGGCCTCGGACTGCTGCTCTGGTATGGCATGCGTCAATTAAAAAATCGCCTGCAACACCGGGATGGCAGCGGCGGCATCACAGCGCCCGATCTGCCCTGGCTGCTCGGCGCGATCATAGCCGGCGGCGTGGCCGGGCCGGTGTTGTTGATGATTGGCCTGAACACGACAGCCGCGTCCACCGCATCCTTGCTGTTGAACATGGAAGGCGTGCTGACCGCGCTACTCGCATGGTTCGCTTTTAAAGAACATTTCGACCGGCGCATCTTTATCGGCATGACATTAATCGTGGCCGCCGGCGTTTTGCTATCGTGGGATCAACAGCTTGCAGTCGGGACATCATGGGGTGTCGCCGCCATTATCGGCGCCTGTCTGTGCTGGGGCATCGACAATAACCTGACGCGCAAAATCGCCGCCGGCGATGCCGTGCAAATTGCCTGCATCAAAGGACTGGCCGCAGGTGCCGTGAATCTGGCCGCCGCGCGGCTGATGGGCTTACCGCTGCCCGATCTATCGACTGCGGCAATCGCCGGCGTCATCGGCTTTTGCGGCTACGGACTGAGCCTGGTGCTGTTTGTACTGGCCCTGCGGCATTTGGGTACAGCGCGCACCGGTGCTTATTTTTCGGCCGCGCCGTTCGTCGGCGCCATCGTGGCGCTGTGGCTGCCGGGCGAATCGCCCGGCCTGCATTTCTGGATCGCGCTGGGTTTGATGGCGATCGGCATCTGGCTGCATCTGACCGAAAAACACGGACACGACCACCGTCATGAAGCAACATTGCACACACATCCGCATACGCACGATATCCATCATCGGCATACCCATGATTTTGCATGGGAGGATGACAAAGAACATACGCACCTGCACCGGCATACCTCGCTGCATCACCGTCATGGGCACTATCCGGATATTCATCACCGGCATACCCATTAAAGACTCGGCTTTTAACAAACCGGCATTATCATCGCCTACATAGGCAGGCTAATGCGCCCACCGCCGCTTTTCCTACAAGAAAATCAGCAGTTTAGAGACTGCTTCCCAGATTCCAATATTCGATAATGGGACCGTGGTCGGCATGTCGATTCAAACGATACGCTTGCCATGCTTTTTTTACGGTGACGCGCATAAGTACTAATGTTTTGATGTTCTGGTGTTCTATAGATAGCCCCTTGACCGAAAAAGCCGAGCGATTTCAAAATGCGCCGCGATCTTTGCTCGGCGGTTATAAAGGTTTCTATGAAAACGGACCAATTCATTTCCATGGAAAATCAATCTCCCAAACAGCAACGCCTCAGTACCGGCATTGATGGCCTCGACAGTATTTTATTGGGCGGCCTCACACCGGAGCGCGTATACCTTGTCGAAGGCAACCCCGGTTCCGGCAAAACCACGCTTGCGATCCAGTTTCTGCTGGAAGGCGTGAAGCAGCGTGAGACCGGCCTGTACATTACGCTGTCCGAAACCACCCATGAGCTGCGCGCGGTCGCGCAATCGCATGGCTGGAATCTGGACGGTATTTCTTTGTTTGAGCTGGTCAATGAAGACGGGCTCGATCTGGACGCCGGTCAATCGGTGTTGTATCCATCCGAACTGGAACTGGCGGAAACCACCAAAAACGTGATGCGGCAGGTCGAGCAATTGCAGCCGTCGCGGGTGGTCTTCGATAGTCTCTCGGAAATGCGGCTGCTGGCGCAAAATCCGCTGCGCTACCGGCGTCAAATCCTGGCGCTGAAACAATTCTTCTCGCTGCGCAATTGCACCGTCTTGCTGCTCGACGATAAAACCTCTGACACCGGCGATCTGCAATTGCATAGCCTGGCGCACGGCGTGATCAGCCTGGAACAGAGCGCGCAGGAATTCGGTCGCGAACGGCGCCGTTTGCGCATCAGTAAAATGCGCGGCATCAAATTCGACGGCGGCTTTCACGACTTCAATATCGAAACCGGCGGTATTCGTGTTTTTCCACGTCTGGTTGCCGTTGGCAGCGGTGCGCCATTCAATAACGCACCGCAAAGCACCGGTTCGGCCGGACTCGACCAAATGCTCGGCGGCGGCCTGGTTCCCGGCACCAGTACCCTGCTCACGGGTCCGTCCGGCGTAGGCAAAACCACCGCGGCGATTCGCTGCGCGCTGACCGCGCTGGAACGCGGCGAACATGTCGTCTATTACCTGTTCGATGAAGGCATCTCGACCTTGCTGGGACGCAGCGCCAAACTCGGCATGAATTTGCGGCCCTACATCGACAACCATCAATTGCTGATGCATCACGTCGATCCGGCAGAATTGTCGGCCGGCGAATTTGCCTGGCATGTACGGCAGGCGGTGGAAGAAAGAGGCGCACGTTTCCTGGTGCTCGACAGCCTGAATGCCTATTTGCACGCAATGCCCGGCGAACGTTTCCTGCTGCTGCAAATGCATGAATTACTGTCGTATCTCGGACAACATGGCATGACCACGCTATTGCTGCTCGGTCAACACGGTCTGATCGGCGATATCCGCTGCGATCTCGATCTGAGTTATTTAAGCGACGGCATTTTGGCCTTCCGCTTCTTTGAAAGCCAGGGCATGATCCTGAGCGCTATTACAGTGATCAAAAGCCGCACCGGCAATCATGAACGCAGCATCCGCGAATTACGCCTGAGTGAGGGGCAAGGACTGCAGGTAGGTGAAGCCATTTGCGATTTCGAGGGGATTCTGAGCGGTCTTCCGAATTATCGCGGCGCAGCGCCCATGTTGCAGGCCGCAGCCCCCGCATGATCAAGCGGCATCCCAACGAGCAACGAACTCTGGTACTCGCGCCCCAGGGACGCGATGCCGAGACCATCAGCCATGTATTGCATCTGAACCAGATCAGCAGCTTCATCTGTGCCGACATCGGCATGCTGACCAACGAACTCGTGGCCGGCGCCGGCGCGGCGCTGATTACCGATGAAGCGCTGGAAAGCCAGAATCTGGCGCCGCTGATCGATTGGCTGGCGGCACAGCCGGCATGGTCCGATTTCCCCTTTATTCTACTGACGCAGCCGCATTCCATGTCGCGCAAATCGCTGGCGCTGGGCGCGCTCGAAAGTCTCAGCAATGTGGTGCTGCTGGAGCGTCCGTTAAATACCGAAACGCTCAAGCGCGCGACCACCTCCGCCTTGCGCGCGCGGCGGCGCCAATATGAAGCACGGGCCGCGCTGCAACAGCGCCTGCAGGCCGAAGAACGCTTGGGCTTCGCATTAAAAGCCGGCCGCCTCGGCGCCTGGGAAATCGACGTATCCAAGCGCGTATTGAGCACGTCCGATATTTGCAAAGAAAATTTTGGCCAGCCGATCGATCGCCCGTTTACTTATCAAGCCTTGCTGAGCTGCATTCATCCGGACGATCTGCCTGCATATCAGGAAGCGCTGCAAAGCGCATTGGGAACCAGGGATGGCTTCGTGATCGAAATGCGCGCAATGTGGCCCGATCAAAGTATTCATTGGGTGCAAATTCGCGGCGAAACCCGTTTTACCGAAGATAACCGGCCGCAACGCGTTGCCGGCGTTTCGCTGGACGTTACCGAGCGCATGGAATCGGCGCGACAATTAAGCGATAGCCAGCACGCCTTGCACGATCTGAATGCGACGCTGGAACGGCGCATCGAAGAACGCACCTGCGAACTGGCGCAACTCAACGATCGCCTGATGCACGAGATCAGCGAGCGCGAGCGCACCCAGGCCGCCTCGATACAGGGACAAAAAATGGAAGCCATCGGCCGGCTCACCGGCGGCATCGCACACGACTTCAACAATCTGCTGCACGTGAGCATCGGCAATCTGGAACTGATCGACCGCTTTACCGCCGATGAGCGCATCAAGCGCTTTACCGCCACCGCGCGCAAGGCGCTCAATCGCGGCGCCAAACTGACCGGTCAGTTGCTGGCATTTGCGCGCAACCAAAGCATGGATCTGAAAGCGGTCGATCTGGCGGTATTAATCGACGGCATGCAGGAACTGTTATCGGTGTCGGTCGGCTCCGCCATCAATATCGATCTGGACTATGCAACCGACGTGCCGCCGGCGCTGGCCGACCCCAACCAGATCGAAATGGCGATTTTGAATCTGGCGATCAATGCGCGCGATGCGATGCCCAATGGCGGCACCCTGCTGCTGCGCACCGATTGCCGCGACGCCGATGATGATCTGCTCAAGCCTGGCCCTTACGCAGTCGTCTCGGTAACCGATAACGGCACCGGCATCCGCGCCGAACATCTCGGCAAGGTATTCGACCCGTTCTTCACCACCAAGCAAATCGGTAAAGGCACCGGCCTGGGCTTAAGCCAGGTATATGGCATGGCGAAACAATCCGGCGGCGGCGCGCGGATTCATAGCCAGCTGGGCGAAGGAACGACGGTGGAATTATGGTTGCCGCTGGCGCCGAAGAACATGATTGCGCCATCCAGTGTGGAAATTCGCAACGACGAAGCGCCCGGTCCATCCGACCTGCGCATTCTGGTCGTCGAGGACGATTCCGAGGTACGGCAATTCATGGTCGAATCGCTGGAGATGCTCGGTTATCAGGTGAGCGCAGCAGCCGATGGCGTAGCCGGCCTGACGGCGATCAAGCGCGAAGCGCCCGATTTACTGATCGTCGATTTCCTGATGCCGGACATGAACGGCGCGCAGGTGATAGCGGCCGTCACCGAAATACTGCCGACACTACCGATCATCGTCGCCACCGGCTATGCCGACATGCGCGCCATCGATGAAGTCATCGGCAGCAATTTCGTTTTGCGCAAACCGTTTCAGATCAGCGAATTGGCGCGACTGGTCAACACGGCGTTGTCGACCCGTAAAGCAGCGGGCGGCAGGCGTAAAAAGCGTGAAGCTTTGGTGAATGGGAAATAGGATTGGTTGGCGTTGATGGTCACGCTGGAAATTAAAGTTCAACCAAGTTTTCTAAGGCTATCCTTTAAGTTTTATCTTCAGCGGTGACCCTCCCTTCGACAGGCTCAGGGCTATCGGAAAACCACGGCCTGCGGCCTGCTCAGGGCGAACGGTTTTTCTTTAAAATCTCACAAAACCCCGTTCGCCCTGAGCAGGCCG
>JAQGNR010000078.1 GCA_028291765.1 Herbaspirillum sp. | reverse complement strand
GCCGGTGCGACAGATACTCGGGCCAGAGCCCAAGCTTCATCCGTTCGGCTTCCACCGTGATCTTGAGGCGCGCAGCCAGCATCAGAGCGACGGTCAGTTCTGCCGGCGCGATCGGCGACTGCGTCATGCCGTGCGTCACCGCGATACCGTGCGCGGTGCATGCTGCATAGTCGATTGTTTTGGCGTTGCGGCCGACCAGTGCGACCAGCTTCAGATGCGGTAGTTGCGCCAGCAATGTCGAGGTGATATTGACGCGCTCACGCACTACCACCAACACCTCGGCATCGATCAGGCGCGACACCAGTTCGCTCTCGTCGCGTGCCGGCACGGTATGAATCTCGATCTGATGACCTTGCAACAGTGAGAAGCAGGCCAGTTGGCGGACGCAATTCTGATAATCGTCGACGATAACTATTTTCATTTTTTAGATTTTAGAAGGAAGCAATATGGCGCCGGGTATCTTGATTCACCGATTATGCTTCGAAACAACAAACATCGCCCGCACCACGCCATCACTATTCACGTCAAAGCGACACGATAACTTCTCGTTTTTATAATAAACATGAGCTTTGAGAGAAATCGATTTCCCGCGTCGGAATTATCAGAGTGATATTATCCTGCAAAGTTGCGTTTTCTCAATATCCGGGAAATTTAAAGAACTAAACAATAAGGTCGTTTGATGATTGCTTATCCTAACTATTACCCTTTCAGCGCCGTCGTCGGGCAAACAGGCATGAAGACCGCGTTGCTGTTGTGCGGCGTCGATCCCACTCTCGGCGGCGTGCTGGTCGTCGGCGACAAGGGCAGTGCCAAGAGTACCGCCGCGCGCGCCTTGACTGCCGTGCTGCCGGCCATCACGCACCGGTCTGGCTGTCAATACCGCTGCGATCCGGACGCGTCTTGCGCCATCTGTCCGGTCTGTAATGTGGAACATCCTGAAAGTCCGTTGGCGAGCAGTGTACGGTTTGTGACCTTGCCGCTGGGCGCGACAGAAGAGCGCCTGACCGGTTCGCTCGATCTGGAGCGCGTCGCGCGGGGCGGTCCGCCGGAATATGCCTTCCGGCCGGGCGTGCTGGCAGAGGCGCACCGTGGCGTGTTGTATATCGACGAAGTCAATCTGCTGCCCGCTCGCATGGTCGATATTCTGCTGGACGTGGCCGCAATGGGCGTCAATAACATACAGCGCGACGGTATCGGGCTGAATCATCCATCGCGTTTCACGCTGATCGGCACGATGAATCCCGAAGAAGGCGATCTGCGTCCGCAACTGCTGGACCGGTTTGCGCTGATGGTCGATGTGCGGGCGCCGCGCGACAAAGAGCAGCGCGCCGAAGTGGTCCGGCGCCGCTTTGCTTACGAAGCCGATCCGGAAGGTTTTATCAAGTCATGGAACAAGGAACAGTTGGAGATGCGTCGCCAGATCTACGACGCGCAGTGCCTGCTGCCGCAGGTCAAGGCGGACGACGCAACGCTGCTACTGATCAGTCATCTGTGTTGCGAATTCGATGTCGCCAGCTTGCGCGCTGACATCGTCATGCACAAGGCCTCGCGTGCGCTGGCCGCGCTCGATGGCCGCCACGTCGTCACACCGGGCGATGTGCGTAGGGCTGCAGAATTGGCGTTACGGCATCGGCGCCACCGCAAGCCGGGCGAGTCGGCCGGGTTAGATCCGGACAAGCTGGATGCGCTGATGCACAGTGCTCTGCAACCAGCCTTAGAGGTTTAAACGGTCAGTGCCATCGCGCAATCCGAATCAGCGAGTCAGAATGCGGAATCTAGGTCAGAACAACATCGGTGCTGATGATGGTCAGCGCAACCGCGCCGACGATGGACAGCACCATTCCCAGATAGAGCACCATTGCCAATTCCCTGCGTATCCATCTGATACACCGTCTGAAATGGGCTTGCTATTGGTATAATGAAGGTGGGCAAATAGCCCTAAAGTGGGGCACTTTGGAGGTTCAGACTTTCAACCAGGTTGAAGCTAATTTTCAATGAAATCCATTGCTTACAATGACTTGGTAGAGGAGGTTGAATATCTCACCGCTTCCGCCAACGAATGCAAGCCCTTGACGATCAAGGGTTTTTTTTCGTCCAAAAACTCTGGTAACTCTAGTGGGACTGCTGTCCGCCGTTACCCATAGAAAAATTTTAATAATTGAATTCATAAGGAAAAGTATGCGCACAGCATTAAAAGTAGCGACCGCCGCAGCCCTCGCATTGGCCATGGGCGGCGCCTTCGCCGGAGACTTGGTCGCATTCTCGGCCGCAGCGGTTAAATCGTCCTTAGCTAATTTGCCAACGGCGTTCCAGGAACAAACCGGCACAGCCATCCACTTCGAATACGGAACCGCTGGGGCGATGCGGGACAAAGCGCTGCAAGGAGACAGCTTCGATGTGATCATCGTGACGCCTTCGGCCATGAAGGAGCTGGAGGCCAAGTCGCTCGTGGACGCGAAATCCGAGCTTACGCTTGGGACGACAAGCTTAGGGGCTGGCGTCGCCAAGGGGCATCTGGCGCCTGACATCGGCACCGTCGCTTCCTTCAAAAAGACCCTGCTGTCGGTGTCCTCCATCGGCATCGCCGATCCCGCACGCGGCGCCACCACTGGCATTTATCTGGCCCAGCTATTTGAAAAACTGGGGCTTTCCGAGCAAATCAAAAACAAGGTCAAAGTCTTTCCCGATGGGCAAAACGCCATGGAGGCCGCAGCCCGGGGCGAAGTCGAGATAGCGATCGGACAAATGAGCGAAGCGGCACCGGTGAAGAAGGACCTTGGACCTTTAGCCCTCTTGCCCGACGACGTCCAGTTGCGCACCGTTTATGTCGCCGCCATTGCCGCGAAGGCGCCAAATCCCGAGGCGGCAGCGAGGCTTCTTGACGCCGTCAAATCCGCCGCCATCCAGCAGGCGCTTCAGGCCAATGGATTTTCCACCCCGCGCTAAGATTCCGCCGGAAGCCTTTGCGAGTTTGGTTCATAATTGGAAGTCCTCAAACAAAATGAGGAAGCAAGAGTGCCTTCCTTTCATGCAATCAAGGAGACGACCATGGCACGCAGAATCGCTACTGCAGAAGAAATCCGGGATGAAATTCAACGACGCATTGCTGAGGGCAGGGAGCTTGATGGCGACTGCAGCGAGTGCGGAGCACCTACGCCAATTCCTCTAAAAGAGCCGGACAAAGACGGCTGCAATTGGACGGTTACGGCATACCCTGGCGTGATCCGCGGATGCCTCGGTGTTGTCAGCAACATTACTGAGCAAGTCAAGCGCGAGTTTAATCTGGGCTAACAGCAATCGATGCGTAAGAGTCATCGCGCCACCTTTGCAATCTCGCGCCGGCGATCCGGCGGGAAGGAGATCATTATGTGGACATGTCGTAACTGCGGTGTCGAGCGCGATTTCAGCGATTTCACGCCCGAAATTGACGACGATGGGCGTTACTTTATCTGCCCGGCGTGCAGCTACCGCAACGTACTGCTAGGCGTCGACGGCGATGACGAGTCGATTACGCTGGTGCAGCCAGATATTCATTTGCCCTGCGGTAAACCAGGAAAGAAGTAGGTGCATGCGCGAAGTTGGAAGCGGACTCGGCTTTAAGGAAACTTTCTACGTAATTCTTTGCTCGAGATTTCATCGATATGTTGGAATGCGGTAGCAGCTTGTTCCAGCACTTGATTGCCGGCGCCGAACGATTCGAAGTGTACCCGCCACCCGCCGCGTCCTGACCTCCACCCATATCCTCGCAATAATTTCAGTGGCTTCCTCTTCTGAGAGCGTGAAGCGTTCGCGCGACCCCAAGGCATCGAGCAATGTTGCTGTAATGCTCGATTTAACGGGCAGCCTTGCCTAGACCGCTTTGCAGGATACGCTCGACACCATGCGCACAACAGTCGAGAACGTCCGTGCCGGCATACACGCCATCGCTGGCGCTTCGCGGGAAATCGCTGCGGGCAATGCCAATCTGTCGACCCGCACCGAATCGCAAGCGGCAAGCCTGGAGGCGACCGCCAGTTCGATGGAAAAACTCACCTCCGCCGTCAAACAGAATGCCGGCAACGCCATGCAGGCGAATCAACAGGTACTATCCGCATCGTCGGTTGCCGCCAAGGGCGGTGAGGTGGTGGCGCAGGTGGTCGGTACGATGGGTTCGATTAAAGAAAGCTCGCGCAAGATCGTCGACATTACCGGGGTCATCGATGGGATCGCCTTTCAAACCAATATCCTTGCGTTGAATGCGGCAGTGGAAGCCGCGCGGGCCGGCGAGCAGGGGCGCGGTTTTGCGGTTGTCGCAACGGAAGTGCGCAATCTCGCGCAGCGCAGCGCCAGTGCGGCAAAGGAAATCAAGATGCTGATCGACACTTCAGTCGAAAAAGTCGATATGGGCAGCAAGCTGGTGGATGAAGCGGGCCAGACCATGGACTTGATAATGACCTCGGTCAAGCAGGTCGCGGAGATCATGAACGAAATTACAACCGCCAGCCAGCAACAGAGCGACGGTATCGAGCAAGTCAATCGCGCAATCTCCGGGATGGATGAGATCACGCAGCAAAACGCCGCGCTGGTCGAGCAGGCCGCAGCCACGGCGGAAAGCATGCGCGATCATGCCGGCAGGATATCGCAGGCGATGGATGTGTTTAATGAAGGTAAACCGCAACTGGGTTTATCTGTTGTTTGATTTTCGGGGATTGCCCCTTAGCTCAGCGCTTTGCCTT
>JAQGNR010000066.1 GCA_028291765.1 Herbaspirillum sp. | reverse complement strand
GCCGGTGCTGCACTGGATTGAATTGATCGATCAGGCGTTGGGAGGCGTTTCGGACATCAGCGTCTGAATATCTTCGCGTAATTCTTCGGGTTTGGTGGCGGACGCATAACGATTGAATACGGTGCCGTCGCGCTTTACCAGGAATTTGGTGAAATTCCATTTGATGGCCTGGGTGCCGAGTATGCCGGGTGCTTTTCGCTTCAAATAGTCAAATAGCGGATCGGTCTTCTCGCCATTGACGTCGATCTTCGCAAATAGCGGAAAACTGATGCCGTAGTTCGTTTCGCAAAACGCACCGATTGTAGCCGCATCGCCGGGCTCCTGTCCGCCGAACTGGTTGCATGGAAACGCCAGGATCTCCAGACCCTGCTGCTCGAACTGTTGATACAGGGTTTGCAAGCCCTGATATTGCGGTGTGAAGCCGCACTGACTGGCGGTGTTGACGATCAGCAATACCTTGCCGCGATACTGCGCCAGGCTGGTTTGACTGCCGTCCGGCAGTTGTACGTCGAATTCGGTGACTGAGGTCATGATTTTCCTTTTATTTTTTCTTTAGGCGGCTTGTCCAAATCCATCTGAACAAGAAGAAAAGAATCCACAGTAAAATGGGACAGACGACAGCTACTTTTAAAGATTGCTGTGCTGCGTCTGCCGCTTCGAACTTTGCATGGAAGCTAATAGAGATCCCTTCATCAATGTTTTTAGCTCGCGAATCACAAAGAGCCAGTGCCCTTACGTTTAGAATTTCCAAAATGGTCGTGCCTCCCACCTTTGCCTTGACCTCATTTGTTATTTTTTCACATTCTTTGCTAAGTTCCCTGGACTTAGTCATCCAGTCTTGAAGCCAATTTTCTGCTTTCGCATCTTCTTGGAACTCGTATACGGAGTGTCCTCCAAAGCCTAATATGATCAGGATCGAGACAGCCCACAGTGCTCGCTTAATACGGTTGAAGATATGCTCGTGCATTTCTGCTTTCCGTAGTAATACTAATTATTTTTTGGCTGACAGTGATCGCGCATCAGGCGCACCTCCAACGTCAGAATTTTCCTTGTTAGGGCACAAAGAAGAGACATATAGCACACAAACATAACTTGGCTGCCTCTTGATCGTAAGCTCCCGGGGTATTGTACTTTCCATATCCCTCTTCGCAGCGGCAGGCAAAGGTAAGCCTATGAATTGTTTAAGAGTGTCAGCGTTGCACCAATGCAGTATAGGGAAGTCACAGATTTCATCATCGCGGCTATTTTCCTTTATCAACGCTTCGCTTCAAGGCTGCATACTTTTGAAAGATCAGCGCTTATGTTTTCGATTCCAGCAAGAGTTTCTTCTGATGCGTTAGTGGACAATGTTTTTGCAATGGTAATTTCTTTCGCTCTGTCGAAGTGCTTGGCAAGTTTTGATGGATCAGGGTGTGCGACGATGGAGGCAATACAAAATGCCTTCAATACTGTTACTTGGCCGATCAAGTAGTCAAGTTTTTCTTCATTACTCATGAGATTTCCTTTACCGCTTAATTAAACAAACCGGAGGTGCTCAGCTATTCTTAGCCATAGAGCGTGAAAATTTCGCCAGACAGTAGTGCCGCTTGCCATCGGCAGTTGGATGGTTTCAGGTCATACAAGATTGTGCCCCTGGTACGAGCGCCTGAGGTATGCCAGGAACCTGAACAGTGTTCGCAATTCCAGTATCAGCAGGCGCTAAGCTTGTCATTCTTGCTTTGTGCGCCAATACCGTTTGCTGCTAACACGTCTTGCAGACTTCCCTCATCATCGAAGTTGATTGTTTGTGATTTTGATTCTATAGCCTTTTCCTTGGTGATCGCAGCAGTTACACCACGCCTAGAAAGAGAGCAAGCGCTCTATTAACCGCAAGCATGTCTTCATCGGAAAGCCTACCGAACGTCGCTCCAATTTTCTCGCGGGGTACAGATTGAACTTTATCCGCCATTACTTCGGAGGGACTGCGAAGGCCATTCGCCTCACTTGGTTCGATTCGCAGCCGGAATAACGGCGTTGATCGAAGCTCACTCGTAACCGGGAGTATCGTGACGGACGGATGTTCGGCAAACAAATCCGATTGAACGATTAGCGCAGGCCTAGGCTTGCCATATGCGCCTTGCAAAGCGATGGTGACAAGATCACCTCGCCTCATTTCCAGCCATCCGTATCAGCGACTGATTCAAGCCATTCAAGCGTATCCGTTTCTTGAGCATCACCCAAGAGAGACAGGGACTGACGCCTGCATTCATCGGCGAAGCCGCTACGCCTTGTATCCGGCACCCAGATTTGAACTGGTCGGAGTCCGGCCGCCCGCAAGTTATCACGATGCTTTTGCACACGTTCAGCTATGTTCGTTCTCATTCTGTTCTTCCTTCTGTAATTGTTACATGTAACATCCTATCGCCTTGTTACATGTAACACAAGTGATTTTATCGCTTTCCCCGCGTTTGATGTGTCGAAGATTCGCGCGCCTAATCTCATGCAATGAATCTAATGATTCCTTTGATAGTAGAACAGGCCTAACCGGGAAAACTTTCGGGATGGCGCGCAACGTTGCGCGCCGCTTGGGGTGAAATCGTTTGCTGCCGCAGCAGTTGCGCCAGACTTTGATCGAGCGTTTGCATACTGCTGTTGCCGCTGGTTTGCAGCGTTGAATACATTTGCGCCACTTTACCCTCGCGTATCAGATTACGTATCGCCGGCGTGCCCAGCATGATTTCGTAGGCCGCTACCCGTCCACCGCCTTCACGGCGCGGCAGCAGGGTCTGGGAAATAACCCCCTGCAGCGATTCCGACAGCATGGTGCGCACCATATTCTTTTCATCGCCCGCAAAGGCATCGACGATGCGGTCCACGGATTTTACCGCCGAACCGGTATGCAGTGTGCCCAATACCAAATGCCCGGTTTCGGCCGCAGTGAGCGCGATCCGGATGCTCTCCGGATCGCGCAATTCGCCGACCATGATGACATTCGGATCTTCGCGCAGCGCCGCCCGCAACGCAGCAGAAAACGATATCGTGTGCCGACCGACTTCACGCTGATTGATCAGGCTGCGATGCGGCTGATGAATGAATTCGATCGGGTCTTCGATGGTCACGATATGGGCGTTTCTGTGACGGTTGATATGATCGATCATGGCCGCCAGTGTGGTCGATTTCCCGGAGCCGGTCGGACCGGTTACCAGAACCAGCCCGGCCTGTTTCAGCGCCAGTTGACCAAATAGCGCAGGGCTTGCCAGCTGATCCAGCGTCGGCGCCGTCGCGGCGATAGTGCGGATAACCGCTGCAGCGCCGCGCAATTGATGAAAGGCGTTCACGCGAAAGCGCGCTGTATCGGTGCTATCGGAAGGTTCGGGGGAGGTAAATGAAAAATCGCATTCCAGATGGGTATCGTAATGCCGGTGCTGTGCTTCGTTCATGATGTCGCACAGCATGGCGTGTACGTCTTGGTGCGTAAGCGCCGGCAGGCTCAGACGGGTGATTTCACCATCCACGCGCAACAGCGGCGGCTGCCCGGCCGACAAATGCAGATCGGAAGCCTTATTGCCGACTGAAAACGCGAGTAGTTCGGAGATGTTCATTTATAATCCTTGTGGCTTGTAATTGCTGATCAGCTATTACAGGTCGCGATTATTTCGATACACCTGTGCATGGCACAACATCGGTCGATTATGTCCTTGATTTCTGCAAACCTGCAAGCCGTACATCTGCAAATCGCGCACGCCGCAAGCGAGGCTGCGCGCGCCCCCGATGGCATTCGCCTGCTCGCGGTATCGAAGACTTTCGGCGCCGATGCGGTGCTCGAAGCATGGCATGCCGGCCAGACTGCGTTCGGCGAAAATTATCTGCAGGAAGCGTTGGCCAAGATCGCTGCCGTTGCCGCGCAGCCGGGCGTGACGCCGGAATGGCATTTCATCGGGCCGATCCAAAGTAATAAAACACGTCCGATTGCCGAGAATTTTGCCTGGGTGCATTCGGTCGAGCGCGAAAAAATTGCACGGCGTCTGTCTGAACAACGTCCGGCGCATTTGCCGCCGCTTAATCTTTGCCTGCAAGTCAATGTCAGCGGGGAAGCCAGCAAAAGTGGTGCGGCGTTCGATGAGGCGGCCGATATCGCACACGCAATCGCGGCGTTGCCGCGGATTCGCTTGCGCGGCCTGATGGCGATCCCGGCGCCGTCCGACGATCCGGTGCAGCAGCGTGCGGCATACCGTCCCTTGCATGCTTTGTTCGAGCGCCTGAATGCGCAAGGCATGGCGCTCGATACGCTATCGATGGGTATGTCGGCCGATCTGGCGGCGGCGATTGCGGAAGGTGCGACCATGGTGCGCATCGGCAGTGCGATCTTCGGCGGCAGGCCGGCGGCGCAAAAGTAAGCGTAATAAAATAATCTTCATCATCCCTATTTAAGGACTCATTGTGAAAATCAGCTTCATCGGCGGCGGCAATATGGCTGGCGCGCTAATCAGCGGATTGGCAAATAAACTGGTTCCCGGCGCCAACATTCACGTCGTCGATCCGAATCCAGCCGCGCTCGATTCGTTGCGCGCACAGTTCGGCGTGACCGTATCGGCGACGTTCGATCAGGCCTTGACCGGTTGCGATGTCATCGTGCTGGCAGTCAAGCCAGACAAAATGCGAGAAGTCTTAACATCGTTGTCGCCTTATTTATCCGGCCAGTTGCTGTTATCGATTGCGGCCGGTATTCGGGCGGTCGATTTGTCGCGCTGGGCTAACGGTCATCAGGCGGTGGTGCGGGCAATGCCGAATACGCCGGCCTTGATCGGGCAGGGGATTACCGGGCTGGTAGCGATGCCGGCGGTATCGCCTGCGCAACGCGCCGTGGCCGATCAGATTCTGACGGCGGTCGGTGCCACGGTATGGCTGGATGAGGAGAGTCTGATCGATGCAGTTACTGCGGTATCCGGTAGTGGTCCCGCGTATGTGTTTTATTTCATCGAGGCGATGCAGCAGGCCGCGCAGGAATTGGGCTTGAGCCCGGAGCAGGGGATTGCCTTGGCCAAGGCAACGTTTGCCGGCGCATCGCAATTGGCGGTACGTTCTACTGAGCCGGTGTCCTTGTTGCGCGAACGCGTGACATCCAAAGGCGGTACGACTTATGCCGCGTTGACCAGCATGGAAGAAAGCGGTGTCAAACCGCTGATCGTCAAGGCGATCAAGGCAGCGGCTGCGCGCGGCAAAACCTTGGGCGATGAATTCGGACGGGATTAGGCAACGCTGATGAAGCGCTCATGGCTGATGCCGTTCAGATAAAGAAGCGTCTAGGTATGCGGAATATTATTGGCGGCCGGTTAACCGGGTTTTTTTCGGAGATTGCCCCTTAGCTCAGCGCTTTGCCTTGGGCCGCCGTGGCCTTCCCCAGGTCGA
>JAQGNR010000037.1 GCA_028291765.1 Herbaspirillum sp. | reverse complement strand
ATGTGCCAAGCAATCAGGAAAATATTGTGTGAGCGCAGCGAGTATTTTTCGTTTGGCACATCTCACCGAACAGCAAAAGCTTGCGGCCAGCACGCATTCGCACCCCTGAATTAATTGTTGCCCTAGGGCGCTGCTGCGTTCTGACGCTGATATTCGATGCGTTTCATGTCCAGATAAGCGCTGCGATCGAGCTCGTGCAATTGTTGCGGATAGAGTTCGGTAGTGCTGAACCAGGTCTGAATACGTTTTTCGAATTGCTCTGAAGGTGCGGCTGTCATGGCGCTGAGATAGGCCTCGATCGCCAGGTAGTAACGCATGGTATTGCGTTCGACTATGCCGCGTACACCGCTGACATACCCGGATGTGCCGCCGCCGGGGACGCGGGTAAAGCCGATCTTGTTGCGGCCGGTGGTGGCCAGATACGTGTTCATCGCTATTTTTCCGGCAAAGCCGTAGCTATAGGAATAGGTCAGATGCAGGAAACTATGGGCCGCATCGATGGCGACAGTTTCCAGATGAATGTGGTAATTGCTGGTGTTCAGCGGACCTTGGGCGGCGCTGAGTATCACGGAAAAATAATCGGCAGTGCTGATTTCGTTGCGATATTTGAAATCGACGTGATACGTGTCTTTCAGGTCTTGCGGATCTTTTTTGCCGAGATTGACCGAGAGGTCCGGTGTCGCCGAATCGTTGTCGGGCTTGCAGTATTTGATGTTGAAATGAAGGATCAGGACATCGCACCAATGGGCAGGATTATTCAGCGCGGTATTGACGGTGGCGAACGGATAATCGATCACGGCATAGATATCGCCCTTCAGCGCGTCCGGCGATTCGCTGGATTCCAGATAGAGCGGACGTCGAAATTGATTGTTTTTCAGTTGCGCGCCGAGCTCGGTATATTTATTGCGTAATGCAGTCGATGTATTCTGGGCCGACGCCGTCGGGGCCAGCGCAGTGATGGCGAGGGCGAAGGCCGCTGCGGCCCAGCACAGATGTAATTTGCGTCGCCATGCGGCGAATAAAAAAGACTGAAGCATAGCTCGGATCCTCCCGAAAACGATAGCGGTTCCCCGATTGACCGCAGCAGGGCTGGATATGTTCAATCAGGCGCAGTCAGAGCAGGCGCGCCCACAGCCGCGAACCGAATTCTTTGACACGGCTGCCGAGCGAGCGCCGGTGCCAGCTTTCCAGCGTAATCAGTGTGGACGCCTGCAAATCGTCATTGAACATTTTTTGCATTTGCGCACCGAAGCCGGGACTCAACACCACCGCGTTGATTTCCTGATTGGTGGCGAAGCTGCGCCAGTCCAGATTGGTCGAGCCGATGGTCGACCAGACGCCATCGATGACGGCGGTCTTGGCATGCAGCAGCGCATCCTGGCGCTCGTAAATCTTCACGCCTGCGCGCAGCAATTCATCGTAAAACGAGCGCGATGCGTAACGCACCAGCGCCGAATCGCTTTTACTCGGCAGCAGCAGGCGCACATCGACACCGCGTGCGACGGCGTCCTTGAGGGAGGTCAGCATTTGCGGATCGGGGACGAAATAGGCGTTGGTCAGATAAACCTGGCTTTGGGCGCTGTTGATGGCCGACAGCAGCGTCACGTAAATGACGCTGTAAGGCTGATCCGGCGAGCTGCCGATGGCGCGCACGACTTCATCGCCGGCCGGTGCGAGATGGGGAAAATAATTCCGCTCCGGCAGCGAATCGCCTTTTTGCTGTTGCCATGTATCGATAAATAAAGTCTGAAAGCTCGCGGCGACCGGTCCTTCAACGCGGATATGGGTGTCGCGCCATGGTTGTTGGCCCGGTTGCCGCGGCTTTGCAGGCGTAGTGCGCGAAACGCTGGAGCCGCTCGAATACACGCTGCTGATATTGATGCCGCCGACAAAGGCGACGCGGCCGTCCACTACCAGTAATTTGCGGTGATCGCGCCGGTTGACGTTCCAGCCCTTGCGTAGTGCGAGCGGATTGACCGGATTGAATTCCAGCACCTTGATGCCGGCCTCGCGCATATGCTGGAAAAATTCTTTCGGGGTGTTGATGGAGCCCACGCTGTCATAGATGAAATTGACTTGTACGCCAGCCTGCTGTTTGGCAATCAGCACGTCCGAAAAATGGCGGCCTTCGTCATCGTCTTCGATGATGTAGGTCTCCATATCGATGTTGTTTTTGGCCTTCGCGATGGCGGCAAACATCGCCTCATAGGTGCTGGGGCCATCGATCAGCAGGGTGACCTTGTTGCCGACCACCAGCGAGCTGCCGAGTATTTCCTGTTCCAGCGCCAGATGCTGTTCGAAGATGCCGGTCGGCTTACCGTGGTCGAGCCTGCTGAGGATGGCTTTGCTTTGTTGCTGCGTCAGTGGGCCGCGTGTGCCTTGCAGTTGCACCTTGTCTTTGCTGATCGACATTTCCGGCGTCAGCACCGGTAGCGATGAACAGGCCGTTAATCCGCCTAGAGTGAGGTAGAGGGCAGCGAGCCACCGGACGATGGGTTTCATGGCGCGGTGGCTTGTTTCATGTCGCGGCACTCACATGAATTGAGATGTCGCCCAGGGAAACCACTTGTCCAGGGATAATTTTGCAGGTTTTACGTAGCTCCTGTTGGCCGTTGACTTTGACATCGCCGGTGGCCACCAGGGCTTTGCCGGCGCCGCCGCTGTCGCAGATACCAACCAGTTTCAAGAGCTGGTTCAGCTCTACATAAGCCCCGTTTACTTCAAATTCCAGTCGTTGCATTGTGTCTCTTCCTTATTGCGCGTGGCGCATGAATGCCACTTTTTTATGCCGCTTTTTTATTCTTATATCTCGCGGATTCAGATATAAGAGTGGTGCTGCCCGGATTCGTTCTCGCGAGCGAGCGGATTTTTGCTTATTTTAATGGCGTTCCGGCACGATCATTTCCGCATAGTCGTACAGCGCGCCGAGGATTTGTTCACCACGCTCGTCAGCGGTTTCCGACAGCGTATCGATTTCGGCAAACAGAATATCGACGTTGCGGAAACCGCCTTCGCCGTCGAATAAACGCGCAATGCGATGTTCTTCCCAACGTTCCTGTTCGATCTCGGAGAGTGTCTCGGGGAAATTACGCGCGCGATAGCGGAACACCAGCTCTTCCAGCCGCGCATCATCGAAACCGGGGTGGGCGGCGGCCAGTTGCTGCGGCGTCATGGCCCGCAGCGCCGTTAATTGGCGGCGATCGTTGTTGCCGATGAAGCCGCCATACAAATCTTCGTCCACATCCGGCGTGGCTTCGGCTTCGCGTTGAAAGACCTGTTGCCATACCGTGCCCATATCGGGTGCGGCGGCGGCATGCACGGCATGTTGCATTGCAAGATCGAGATCGAATTGCCAGCGCTGCATCATTGCCGGCGATAGCGTTTTTAAATTATTGATCACCATCGGCGATTTGTTCAGATGGATCGATTTGACCGGCAAGCGGGTCATGCCTTCCGGCAAGGCGTCGCGTTTGGAAAACAGGCGGGTACGGATGGTCGCGGCATCCAGCGTCCAGAGTTCGCGCGGGTCATGGGCCAGATCCCAGGCGATCAGTTCGTTTTTATTGGTCGGATGCACGCCCAGCGGCCACATCAGCGCAATGCAGCCGCGCTCGGCTGGAAACATGCCGGAGATATGCAGAAACGGGCGCGCTACGGGCCAGCCGATCTCGCTGGCGACACGGTCTTTTTTGTGCAGCGCCAGACAGAAATCGAACAGGCGTGGCTGGGCATTGCGAATCATGCGGGCCAGGCCGATGGTGGCGCGCACGTCGGATAGCGCATCATGCGCAGCTTCGTGCAGCAAGCCGTTGGCTTTGCTCAGATGTTCCAGTTTGAAGCTGTGGCTGCCGTCTTCCTTGGTCGGCCAGACGATGCCCTCCGGCCGCAATGCATAGGCGGTGCGCACCACATCGAGCAAATCCCAGCGGCCGCAATTGTTTTGCCATTCGCGGGCATAAGGGTCGATCAGGTTGCGCCAGAACATGAAGCGGGTGATTTCATCGTCGAAGCGAATGGTGTTGTAACCGACGCCGATAGTGCCGGGTTCGGAAAACGCGCGCTCGATGGTTGCCGCAAATTGATATTCCGGCACGCCGTGTTGCAGGCAGTCTTGCGGGGTGATGCCGGTGATCAGGCAGGATTGCGGGTCCGGCAGGAAATCCGGCGCGGGTTTGCAATACAGCATGATCGGTTCGCCGATTTCATTTAATTCGGCATCGGTGCGGATTGCGGCAAATTGGGCGGGACGGTCGCGCCGTACTTGTGCGCCGAAGGTTTCGTAGTCGTGCCAGAGAAAAGTATGCGAGGACATTAGTCTTATTTTGTGGGTAGGCCTGAAGGGGAGAGCGCTGCTGTTGCTGCTGTTCCTGTTGCGCCGGACTAGCCTGGCGCGTCTGATACCGGGTCTTTGGATTCGATACGGCCACGTTCGATGCCGGCCTGCAGTATTGCGCTCAGGCGTCCCTGGCGCAAGGGCGGATTGTTGCGTCCGAAATCGATATCGTCGATCATCCAGCCGCGTTCATCTTCGACCAGGAAAATGCGTTCTTTCCATTTGATGATATTGGCCCCGTCGGCCGCGTCGAGCTCGGTATTGCAATAGGCATGGTCTTCGTTGACGGTGCAGTCGACCGCCCGTGCGGCGGAAAATCCTTGCGGACGTGCGGTCAACAAGTCGCCTTCAAACAGTGGCGCAAGCAGGTCGGCATTCTTTGCGAAATGCGTTTCCTCAGCGACCGATGCGTCTTTGAGTTTTTCGAATAGCGGGACGGACAACAGCGGGCGGAAGCGTATTAGTTCCGATAGCGACAGTGCGCCTTGCGGCGGTGCGGCTTCATGCAGCCGGTAAAACGCGGCGATATTTTCTTTGATATTTTTATCTGCATCGGCTTTCGGCCCGCATGCAGCGCACATCAGCACCGTCAGCAGTAACAATGGCCGAAGCCGATGAAAGCGTTCGGCCGGCGTGCGTTCCGGGTTCCCGGCAGTGCATGTCATGTCAAATCGATTCCGTCAGCAGTGAAAAATGTTCGACTGTCGGCGGGACGGCGAAAAACGGGCCGACGATGCCGCGCCATTCAGTGAAGGCAGGCGATTCACGAAAATCGATGGTGTGATTATCCAGCGTATTCCAGCGCACCATCAGTAAATAACGCTCGGGCGATTCGACGCCTTTTTGCACTTGATGGCCCAGATAACCCGTTGCTTTGGCGATGGTCAGGCCGATTGCGCGCTTGATGGCTTCGTCGAATTGCGCTTGGGCGCCGGGTTGAATGCGGATATCTGCTAGTTCGAGAATCATGCTAATTCCTTATGAGGTTTTAAAAAAATTTAGAGAAAAACTGTTATTGCCGCTCTTACTGCCCGCTCTTACTGCATATACCAGCCATGGCTAACCACAACCGACTGCCCGGTCAACGCATTGCTCGGGAAAGAGGCCAGGAAAATCGCGGTTTGAGCAACGTCGTGGGTGGTCGTGAATTCACCATCGACAGTGTCTTTGAGCATGATTTTCTTGATTACTTCTTCTGCGGTGATGTTGAATTTCTGGGCTTGTTCCGGAATCTGTTTTTCCACCAGCGGGGTCCGGACAAAACCCGGACAGATCACATTCGAGCGGATTTGATCTTTGGCGCCTTCTTTGGCGACCACTTTGGCCAGGCCGATCAGCCCGTGCTTGGCCGTGACATACGGCGCTTTGAGCGGCGAGCCTTCATGCGAATGGACTGAACCCATATAAATGATGCTGCCGCCTTTGCCGCCCTTGATCATGGCGCGCATGGCCGCGCGAGTGGTCAGGAAGGCGCCGTCCAGATGGATCGCCAGCATTTTCTTCCAGTTCTCCAGCGTGCTTTCGACCACTGCAGCGATGATCTGAATGCCGGCATTGCTGATGAGCACATCGATGCCGCCATAGGCCTTGATTGCATCGGCGAAGCCCTGATCGACCTGCGCTTCGTCGGTGACGTTCATTTGCACCGCCATGGCAGTGCCGCCGGCTTGATTGATTTCTGCCGCCGCGGCCTGCGCCGCCGGCAATTCGAGGTCGGCAATGACGACTTTGGCGCCCTCTTTTGCGTATGCGAGGGCGATTTCCTTCCCGATACCGCTCGCAGCACCGGTTATCAACGCGACTTTATCTTTCAGTAGCATGGTGTTCCTTTAAGAGTGTAGGAGGGAAATCGGGGATGTTTGCCGCAAGCAATGTACCAAATTATACGGCGGGCGAATAATTGTACGCTTCTATGCTGCAACTGTTGTCATCGTGCGAAGTTAGGCAAAACTGTCATTTTGTTGACATATTTGGTC
>JAQGNR010000025.1 GCA_028291765.1 Herbaspirillum sp. | reverse complement strand
GGCGTGCGATCCCGAGCCGAACAATCCGCCAAACGTAGGCGACAAGGTGCCGAGCGTGCCGGTGAGTGAAATTGCCGGGAAGAACGCAGCGCGGGCCGCCCCGATATTCGCATTCGCGGCCCGTAGCATCTGTTCGGCTTGAGCGATGTCGGGACGGCGCGTGAGCAGATCGGAAGGCAGGCCGGCCGGAATATCGGCGAGTAGGTTCTGGCTGTTGAGCGGCAGGCCCTGCGGCAGATCATCCGGCAGCGGTTCGCCGACCAGCAGGACAAGCGCATTCATAGCCTGTGCCTGCAGCCGCAATTGCGACTGCAGATTGGCCGACGCCAGCTCCAGAACGCCCTGCGCCTGACGCAAGGCGAGTTCGTTGCCGGTACCGGTATCGAACTGCAGCTTGGTGATGCGGAATAATTCCTCGGCATTTTTCAGCGTATCGCGGGTGACGGTCAATTGATCGTCAATGGACAGTACGGTCAGATACTGATCCGCCACTGCCGACAACAAGGCGATTTCCGCCGCCTTGCGTGCTTCAGCTGTGGCCAGGTACTGGTCCAGCGCAGCATCCTTCAGGCTGCGGATCCGACCGAAGAAGTCGATCTCCCACGATGCGCTGAGACCGACCGAATACACGTTCGAGACTGTCTTGCCGGACGGCGAGAGATCCAGCGGCGTGCGCGACTTGTCCTGGGAAACGCCCGCGGCGACCGATGGGAACAATCCGGCGCGCGTGATCTGATAGAGCGCCTGCGCCGCTTCCACGTTGAGCAAAGACACGCGCAGGTCGCGATTATTCTTCAACGCCAGTTCTGCGATGCGCTGCAGCCGTGGATCGGCAAAGAACTCGCGCCAGCCTATGTCGGCGGCCGCCTGGCCCTTGGCGCTGCGGCCGCCGCTGACGGTGGCGGTGGGCGCGGCGTCCGGATGCTTGCCATAGACGCCGCCCACGGGGAACGACGCGCTCACGGGCGCATCCGGGCGCTGGTAGGTAGGCTGCAAACTGCAGCCTGCGGCGAGGATCGCGACGGCTGCCGCGAGAAGGGAATGTTTCCGCATCTTAGTGTCCTTCCCTGACCACGTCGGCGTCGCCACCGTGGTGCGGGCCTTCAATGTAGCCGGCGGCGCCAGGAGCCGGCACGCCCTTTTCCTGACCTTTGCCCTTGCGGAATTGACTGATCACGACAAAGAACATCGGGATCATGAAAATGGCCAGGAAGGTTGCCGTCAGCATCCCGCCGATGACCCCGGTGCCGATGGCATGCTGGCTGGCCGAACCCGCGCCGTTACTCAGTGCGAGCGGCAGCACGCCCAAAATGAACGCAAGCGATGTCATCAGAATCGGGCGCAAGCGCAGGCGCGCCGCTTCAATGGCCGCGTCGATCGTGCTCATGCCCTGCGTGTGCAATTCGCGGGCGAACTCCACGATCAGAATCGCATTCTTGGCCGACAAGCCCACGGTGGTCAATAAGCCGACCTGGAAGAACACATCGTTTTCCAGTCCGCGCAAGGCCACCGCGGTCAGCGCGCCCAATATGCCGAGCGGCACGACCATGATCACAGAGAACGGGATCGACCAGCTTTCATAGAGCGCTGCCAGACACAGGAACACGACCAGAATCGAGATTGTGTAAAGTATCGGCGCCTGCGAACCTGACTGGCGTTCCTGGGCCGACAATCCGGTCCATTCGTAGCCGATGCCCGGCGGCAGTTTGGCGGCGATGGCTTCGATTGCCGCCATCGCTTGCCCGGTGGATTTGCCCGGCGCCGCGGCGCCCTGGATTTCGACCGACGAAATACCGTTGTAGCGCTCAAGCTTGGGCGAACCGTAGGTCCACTTGCCGGTGGCAAAGGCCGAGAACGGCACCATCTCGCCCGACGTATTGCGGACGTACCATTTGTTCATGTCTTCCGGTCCCATGCGGGAGGACGCTGCGCCCTGCACGTAGACCTTCTTGATCCGGTTATCGGTATCGAAAAAGTTATCGACGTAGGACGAGCCCCATGCAATCGAGAAGACCTGATCGATACTGGCTGACGTCACGCCCAGCGCACTTGCCTTTTCGCGATCGATGTCGACTTTGAATTCCGGCGTGTCGCTCAAGCCGTTGGGCCGCACCAGCGCCAGCGTCGGATCCTTCGCCGCCATGGCAAGCAGCATGTCGCGTGCCTGCATCAACTTCACATGGCCTACACCGGCCTGATCCTGCAGTTCGAGATCGAAGCCCGACGCGGTACCGAGTTCAGGAATGGACGGCGGCTGGACCGGGATGATCGTTGCGCCTTTGTATGACCCGAAATGCGCAAACATCCGTCCCACCAGCGCGGCGACCTTCTGATTGGGCGCCTGGCGCTGGGCATAATCCTTCATTTTCACGAACACCAGGCCGGAGTTCTGGCCACGCGCCGCGAAGCTGAAGCCGTTGATCGTGAACACAGCATCGACAACGCTCTTTTCCTCATTGCGCAGGTAATCAGTTACGTCTGAAAGCACCTTGGCCGTACGTTCCTGGGTCGCGCCTGTGGGCGCTTGCACCAGCACGAACATGTTGCCCTGGTCTTCATCCGGCAGGAACGACTTGGGCATTTTCACGAACAGCACACCGACGGCCACAATGACCGCCAGGTAGATGATCAGCCAACGGCCCGAATGCCGGATCACGTTGATCACACCGCTATGATACTTCTGCTGGCTCTTGCTGAAAGTGCGATTGAACCAGCCGAAGAAGCCCGTCTTTTTCTCGTGATGCCCCTTTTCGATGGGCTTGAGAATCGTCGCGCACAACGCCGGCGTCAGAATCAGCGCAACCAGCACGGACAACACCATTGCGGCGACGATCGTAAGCGAAAACTGCCGATAAATGGCCCCCACCGAACCGCCCGAAAAGGCCACCGGCACGAACACCGCCGACAGCACCAGCGCCACGCCGACCAGCGCGCCGGTGATCTGGCCCATCGCTTTTCGGGTGGCCTCTCTGGGAGACAAGCCCTCTTCGGCCATCACCCGCTCGACGTTCTCCACCACCACGATCGCATCGTCCACCAGCAACCCGATGGCCAGCACCAGGCCGAACATGGAGAGCACGTTAATCGAAAATCCGACGGCCGACATGATCGCGAAGGTGCCCAGCAGCACCACCGGCACGGCAATCGTCGGAATCAGCGTGGCCCGCAGGTTTTGCAGGAACAGATACATGACCAAGAACACCAGCACGATCCCTTCGAGCAGCGTCTTGAACACTTCTTCAATGGACAGCTTGACGAACGGGGTGGTGTCATAGGGATACTGCACTGACATGCCGGCCGGAAAATATTTCGACAGTTGGTCGATCTTGGCACGGACCGCTTTTGCGGTGTCCAGCGCGTTGGCGCCGGTGGCGAGCTGTACACCGAAACCGGCGGTGGGCTGGCCGTTGTACTTGGTGTCGTAGTTATAGTTTTCGGCGCCGAGTTCGACGCTTGCGACATCCTTGATCCGGACTTGCGAACCGTCGGCATTGACCTTGAGCAGGATGTTGCCGAATTGCTCGGGTGTGCGCAGCAGCGTTGCTTCGGTAATGGTCGCCTGCAGCATCTGGCCTGGAAGCGACGGCGCACCACCGAGCGCACCGCCGGCCACCTGCACGTTCTGTGCGCCGATTGCGCTCGTGACGTCGACCGGCGTCAGGCCGTAGTTGTTCAGCTTGGACGCATCGAGCCAGATCCGCATCGCGTATTGCGAACCGAACAACTGCACCACACCGACCCCGTCGACCCGGCTGATCGGATCCTGGACTTTGGACGCCACGTAGTTGGTCAGGTCATTCCGGCCCATCCTGGGGTCGCTGGAAGTAAACGCCATGAACAACAGGAAACTGCTGCTCGATTTGGTGACCCTGGTGCCGTTCTGCTGCACGACTTGCGGCAGCAGTGGCGTTGCGAGCTGCAGCTTGTTTTGCACCTGCACCTGGGCGACATCGGGGTTGGTGCCGGCGGCGAATGTCAGCGTGATGGTGGCAGTGCCGGAATCGTCGCTAGTTGAAGAGAGATACTGCAGATGATCGAGACCGCTCATTTGCTGTTCGATCACTTGCGTGACCGTGTTTTCAACCGTGGCGGCCGATGCGCCTGGATAGGTGGCGCTGATCTGAATGGCCGGCGGCGCAATGGTTGGATATTGCGCTACGGGCAAGTAGAAAACCGACGCCAGACCGGCCAGCATCAGAATGATGGCGATCACCCACGCAAAAATTGGGCGATCGATGAAAAAATTTGCCATGAGGCTGATTCCTTGTTATTTCGAGCTGGATGCATCGGGGACGGCAGCCGCCCCCTCTGCACTAGCGCCGTTAGCGTCGGCCGCCGGTGCGGGCAGTACGGCGGCGACCGTCTTGACGATTGAACCGGGTTTTGCTTTGTCCACGCCGTCGACGATCACGCGATCGCCCGGGTTGAGACCGCTCTCGACTACCCAGTTGCTGCCGTAGGTGCCCGAGGTGACGAGCGAGCGGGTTGCGACCTTGTTATCGGGGCCTACCACCAGCGCGGTAGGCAATCCCCTGGCGTCGTGCGACACGCCGATCTGCGGCACCACAAGCGCCTTGTCGTTGACGCCTTCGTCGATATGGGCGCGCACGAACATGCCGGGCAGCAGCGTGCCTTTCTTGTTCGGGAAGATCGCGCGCACGGTAACCGAACCCGTGCCGGCATTGACGCTCACGTCAGAGAACTGCAGCTTGCCGATTTCCGGATAGCTGCGGCCGTCTTCAAGCACCAGCGTGACCTTGGCGGCGTTGGCGCCATTGGTTTGCAGGCGTCCTTCCTGCACCTGGCGGCGCAGCGCAAGCCCGTCGACGCTTGACTGCGCCATATCGACATACACCGGATCGAGCTGCTGTATGGTGGCCATCAGCGTTGCCTGGCTGGCCTGCACAAAGGCGCCCGGCGTGACCTGCGACAGACCGACCCGGCCCGAGACCGGTGCGGTGACATCGGTATAACCGAGATTGATTGTTGCCGTGTCGACCGCGGCGCGGCCGGCGTCCACATCGGAGACGGCCTGGCCTTGCGTGGCCACGGCGTTGTCGTAGTCCTGCTTGCTTACGGCGTTGCCGGCTACAAGTACCTTGAAGCGTGCCACCTGCGCGTTCTGCGTCACCAGATTGGCCTGGGCTTTGGAGAGCACCGCTTTGGCAGTATTGAGTGCGGCGATGTAGGGCGCCGGATCGATCTTGTACAGACGCTGACCGGCCTTGACATCGGAGCCCTCCGTGAATTCCCGGCGCAGCACGATGCCATCGACCCGCGAGCGCACCTGCGAGACCAGGAAAGCACTGGTACGGCCCGGCAGATCGCTGATTACCGGCACCGCGCTTGGCTCAACGGTGAAGACGCCGACTTCAGGCGTCTTCGGAGCTGGCGGTGGTGGTTTTGGTCCGCAAGCTGCAAGAACCACGGCAGCCGATACGGCGCATATTAAGTGTAAGGGAAACCGTTTGACGTACATAAACCGCCTTCAATTATCGGTATTGGATAAATATGCAAGAAGGACCGGCGTATGAACGCACAACGCCTATCTTGCTCCTTTCTATGTAGCTTTTCGCGCCGGGTTTTCGCACCGTTTTCGGCTTCGAAAACCGAGGTATCGACACAGGTGCTCACTTTGTCGCGCCAGGGCGTTTATCGGTACGTTCCTAATGCGATTGCAGCGATAAATAAATACCGGCTCCGCAATAATGACCCCCCGATTGAACACTGACTGATCACAGCCGTCGGATAATACACGCCTTCAATAATGTGTGCAGAGGACCGTTTAGCGCGCGGAAACAACGACGGAAAAGTTGTAAAAATCTGCTGTCGCCCGGCTTGGAAAAATAGAAAGGTCCAACATAAGCTTCCGGAATGTGCTTGGTGACAAGCCATCACACCTAGGAGAAAGTGGCCATCGCATTTTTGATCATCTCGACCGCATTGAAGTTTGCAAGACCTGGTATCTACGATTGAAAGAATCGATTAAAGCGCCTACTGCAATTCCAAAATAAAAGCCCTCATTCCTGAGGGCTTTCATATTGGTGCGCACATTTTATTTAGCAAGTTTTTGCGCTTTCATCTTCTTATCCAAGCTCAAAATATATCCGATGAAGCCAACATTGCCATTCTGATTATATGGCCGTGGCTCAGGCTGTTTGGTTTTCGTATTCTGTTCCATATAGACTCCGAATATAGTTGAATGCCCCCAGTTTCCTTCTATATAGGAGAAACGGCGATGTCATCCAGTGTAGCCATCTGTCACGCCAAATCGACTACTTATATCGATCATCTTTCCGATTTTCGCAATTATTCTGCTTCTGATAATTCTTTTTCATGCGAATCTCCATATACGCACTTATCTTATTTAACGATGGAAATTTGTCAACGACAGACCATTTCAAGTGTGACGAAATGTTTATCGCAAATATTTGGATTTAAGCTTATGGCATGCGGGACCACACCTGATTTCCCTTCAACCCAATTGCATGAGCCTATGACCAATTACACTAATTTACGGGAGTTACATTGCGTGCACATGCGCAACGACATCCCGGCGGGATCGCAGGGCTTGATTTAATTCCACGTTCTCCTACATGAGAAACCTTCCACCTCCTATATTTACTAATCAGTCCGTTCGTTATGATTTGTCCCATCTGCCTAGAATTGCGGCGCAAGTAAATTGATGGCCTCGGTCACTTCGCAGATAGCTCTAGACCGCTGATGTCACACGGGAATTGAACGGCGATCGAAAGAATGACTTTAAAAAGGTCATTAACAATATCTATTGAAGGAGATGAACATGAGCATGAATTACGAAGATCGTGACACCTATGGCATGTACAAAAGCAACATTGGCAAAGGGCCGGGCCCGGACTTAATGGGCGCCGACACCCTCATCGGAAACGATGTCTGTAACCAACATGATGAAGATTTGGGCGACATTAAAGAAATAATGCTGGATACCAGAAGCGGTAAAGTACGCTACGCGGTATTGTCCTTCGGCGGCTTTCTCGGCATGGGAGAAAAACTCTTCGCGGTGCCTTGGAGCGCCCTGACGCTAGATCCGGCAAATAAGCGTTTCATATTGAATGTGGAAAAAGATCGTCTCAAAAGTGCGCCTGGTTTCGATAAGGATAACTGGCCCAATATGGCCGATCTGGTCTGGGCCAAAGAAATTCATTCTTACTACGGCACCACATCAGAATTCGACGATACTCTCGCGTAACCCCGACTATCCGTCTCCGTCAACGCTAAATTCCTCTTCCTAGCAACGTGGACCCTAACCGTTATTTAGCCCTTGCCAGCGCAAGGGCTTTTTTTCGAATGTCTTATCATCGCTCGCGTGACCATCGCAGGATCCAACTAAAGGAAGATGAAGAGGGTTCTAGTCGCAATGTTCACGCAGAAACCGGGCCAGATATGATGCGGTCCTGCTTTGCCGGAATTTAGCTAGATCAGAAGGTACCCCACTGGCAACCACCATACCGCCATCCTCGCCTGCACCCGGTCCGATATCGATCACCCAATCGCTGGCGGCGACGACGCGCATATTGTGTTCGACGACAACAACGGTGTTGCCTGCGTCAGCCAACGTATGCAATTGTGCGACTAGCTTTTCGACGTCAGCCGGGTGCAGCCCAGTGGTGGGTTCGTCAAGCACATAAAGCAGATCACCGCGTCTGGCACGCTGCAATTCAGTCGCGAGTTTAATGCGTTGCGCTTCCCCACCCGAGAGTTCGGTCGCGGGTTGTCCGAGTCGCAGGTAGCCTAAACCCACTTCCTGCAACATGTTCAGCGAGCGCTGGACTTGCGGTTCATCGGCAAAGAATGCCTCTGCGCCATCCACCGTCATGCCGAGAACGTCCGCGATGTTTCGATCGCGGTAGCGTATCTCCAATGTCTTTGGGCCGTATCTCGCGCCGTGGCAAGCAGGACATGGCGCATAAACGCTCGGCAGGAAAAGTAGTTCGACCATCACGGAGCCTTCCCCCTCGCACGTGGGACAACGTCCCTTCGCGACATTGAAGGAAAAGTGGCCGGCGTCGTAGCCGCGTGTGCGCGCCGCCTTGGTGGCAGCGAATATGCGCCGCACATGATCGAACAAGCCGGTGTATGTCGCCAGGTTGGAGCGGGGTGTTCTGCCGATCGGCTTTTGGTCGACACGAATGAGTCTTTTGATCCGCTCCACTCCTTCGGCGATCCGACCGTGCGACTCTATTTCCTCGACGTATTCCTCGCCGTCCTCTTTCGACTCCTCTGCCAGCGTCTGGCCGAGCGCCTGCGTCACCAGATCGACCAACACTTGGCTGACGAGACTGGATTTACCCGATCCGGAAACGCCCGTAACGCTCGTCAACACGCCGAGCGGAAAATCGACATCAAGATTGTCGAGATTGTTGCGTGTCACATGGCGTAACTTCAGGAATCCTTCAGGCGCACGGGGTTGGCGTAACGGAGCCTGATCGCGTGCGAACAAATAGCGCGCAGTTTCGGAAGTCACCACTGCTTCCAGACCTGCTGGTGCGCCGCTATAGAGGATATGCCCACCCTGTTCACCGGCGGCTGGCCCGACGTCGACGATCCAATCGGCATGTCGGATGACATCAAGGGCGTGCTCAACCACAAACAGCGAATTGCCGGACGCCTTCAGACGATCCAGGGCGCGTAGCAACGCCTCGGTGTCGGCTGGGTGCAATCCGGCTGAGGGCTCGTCGAGCACGTAGATGACACCAAATAGATTGGAACGCACTTGCGTCCCCAGTCGTAGCCGCTGCAGCTCGCCTGGAGATAGGGTCGGCGTACTACGTTCCAGCGTCAGATAGCCTAGCCCAAGTTCCAGCAACACATCCAGACGCGCGACCAGATCGGCAGCAATACGCTCTTTCACGATCTGCTTCTCTGGGTGAGCTTTTGCCTCGGCGGCTTGTTTGCCCGATTGCTTCGCCGGCAATTTGCCGGATCGGGCCGAGACCAGAGGTCTGAAAATATCCGCCAGTTGCGCAAAGGACAAGCGCGATATGTCGGCAATATCGTAGCCGGCGAAGGTCACGGACAGTGACTCGGGGCGGAGCCTTTTTCCCTTGCACAAGGGGCAATCTTTGCCGACCATATATTGCGCCACGCGCTTCTTCATCGACGCGCTCTCGGTGTTTGCAAACGTCTGCATCACATACTTCTGCGCGCTGGTGAACGTGCCCTGATAGCTCGGATCTTCCTTGCGCTTTAGCGCCTGGCGGACTTCCGCTGGTGTGAACCCGGCATATACCGGTACAACCGGCTGCTCGTCGCTAAACAAAATCCAGTTACGGTCTTTCTTCGACATCTCGCGCCATGGCGTATCGACGTCGTAGCCGAGCGTCACCAGGATGTCGCGCAGATTCTGCCCGTGCCACGCGGTCGGCCAGGCCGCAATGGCCCGCTCGCGAATGGTCAGCGTGTCATCCGGCACCATCGACTGCTCGGTGGCTTCGTACACTCTCCCCAGGCCGTGGCAGCGCGGACAAGCGCCCTCAATCGTATTTGGCGAAAACGACTCGGCATATAACAGCGGCTGTTTGGGTGGGTAATCGCCGGCGCGCGAATACAGCATGCGTAAAGAATTGGAGAGCGTAGTGACGCTGCCGACCGACGAGCGCGTCGTGGGAGAACCTCGCTGCTGCTGCAATGCCACCGCCGGCGGCAGACCTGTGATCTCTGCCACCTTTGGCACCGGCATTTGATGGAACAAACGCCGGGCATAGGGGGAGACAGATTCCAGATAGCGACGCTGCGCCTCTGCGTACAGGGTCCCGAATGCCAAGGAAGATTTCCCTGACCCGGAGACCCCGGTAAACACCACCAAGGCGTCGCGCGGGATGTCCACATCGACATTCTTCAAATTATGCTCACGGGCTCCACGCACTTGCACGAAGCCTGGCTGCGATTGCAGATGTGACGACGATGAAACTTTAAACTTTCGCTTGGAGCGCTTTGTTGCGAATTTTTTAGGGCCAATATCTACCACGGCGGCACTGAGAAATTCTTCAGGGTTCCGGATAGGCATGGCGTGCTCCTCGATAAAAAAAGCGCGTTTTGCCGTTGGGGAAGGATGCCCGGATGCCACGGGACGCTTTACTATTATTGAGTGCCGTGGCTGCTGTCGCGATCAGCAAAAAACCTAATCCCACGTAGGTGAAATAGAGACGTGTATTTGCTGTGGCGATATCAAACTAATCGGCAGACGAAAAGCGGAGGGGTCTGGCGCGGCATAGTGTTGGTAATCAAAATGGGAAACCCCGATGGCTGGCGGCGCAAGCCGTCAAGCGACGGGAAATAAATTTTTTCTAGAGGCAAACAACCCCATCAGTCCGAAGCCGAAAAGTACAAGGGTGCCCGGCTCCGGAACTGCGGACGACAGGATCGTGCCGGGAACGGACAGGATCGTTTCGGTTCCCGCAATTACGATCTCGCCACCTGAAAACTCAAGGCTGGTGCCGCCGCTCAAGCCATTGCTGCGCCCTTCCCCCGTAACGCCAGAGCAGCCAATGGAGATGGTGTTGGTATCCATCGTCACCGGACCAGGCGTTTGATTCAAGGCTCTTCCGCAGCCGATTGTGGCGCCGGTTTGCAGGGCGATTTGGCTGAGCGCGAGAATATTTCCTTCGAACGAAGTGTACGTACCAAGGGTCGCGGCGCTGCCTACCACCCAATACACGGCGTCATTGGCGCCCGGATTGATAATTTGAACAGCCGCGCTACCCGGGCCGCTTGCAGTCGTAAGCGTAGTACCTATGTCGAAAACGAAAAGCGCATTGGCCGCGCCCCCGGCGTTGAGCGTGAGTGTGCCGGTCAAGTCAGCCGAGGTAGCGAAAGAATAGACGCCCGGCCCGAGGTTCAGTCCGCCAAGATCCTGACCAGTCAAGCTGAGACCGGATAGGCCTTTAAGAGCAGCGTATGCGGTGGTGAGGTCACTCTGTGCCTGCTGCGCGACTGCATCAGTTGGGTGCGGCGTCCCTGTGAGGGTGACGCCCGTCATAGCAAGCGAACTACCTGGGGAGACACCATAATCTCCAATGATGGTAGTTGCCCCGGTGTTGGTCGTCGCCGAGCCGCCTAGGACCGCGAAGGCTCCCGCCGTGTCCAAGATTGGCGTGGCCAATCCCTGGGCCGGACCGTAAGCAACTGCAATTAACAACGGAATCGCAAATTTGGCAGCTTTCATTCTAATCCCCGGTTCTTTGCAGATGACTAGCTATCTCCGTACGCATATATCGTGCCGTCATTTTTTACTTATTCTAATCAGCATGTTATGGACAGCCGCGAATTACAGGAGGCCGAATAGACTAGGAACCGTAAAGAAATCCGACACATTTCTGCAGCTAAGACTGCTCAACATATATGGGAAGAAAATCAAGCATTTGCCATTGGGGTGGCGGTCAAGGGGTACGATAAAAAATCGTCACTGGGCCTTTTTTATTCACTGCTTGGTTTCTATTCCATTCCCAGCATGCGCGCCAGGCTGTTGGCTGATTTTTCGCTGACCAGATGGATACGCTGTTCCAGCACCAGCAGATGTTCTTCCATCGCTGCAATGGCGCCGGCGGCATCGCC
This sequence comes from Herbaspirillum sp., assembly GCA_028291765.1. Lineage (GTDB taxonomy): Bacteria > Pseudomonadota > Gammaproteobacteria > Burkholderiales > Burkholderiaceae_D > Herbaspirillum. Next base: position 31,779 of record JAQGNR010000025.1, on the reverse strand, counting down.
TTTTTCGATGAAGTCGACGATGCTGGTGTGTTCGTCATGTTCGCAGGCGGCATAACCGGACGGCTCATGCAGCGCCACGATCAGCGAGCCGCGCGAGATCAGTTCGCTCAGGTAGCGTTGCAGGATAGGGTTGCGAGACAACTCCGCTACGCGCAGGTGGAAAGCCGACGCCAGACGCGACCAGTCGGTCTGGGCGTAGTTGTGCATGGCGGCGTGTTCTTCCTTGAGCTGGCGGCGCAGTTTGCTGAGGTCGGCCTTGGTGGCCTTCTTGACGGCTAACGCCAGCACGGAGGATTCCAGCGAGCGGCGCGCTTCGAAAATCTCGCGGGTTTCTTCCGGCGTCGGCATGGCGACGATGGCGCCTCGGTTCGGGCGCAGTTCGACGATATGTTCGTGCGCCAGCTTCTGCAGCACTTTCTGCACCACAGTGCGGCCGACGCCGAACAGTTCGCACAGAGCAGCTTCCGGCAGTTTGGTGCCGGGCGTCAGGCGCTGGCTCATCACGCTGGCGAAGACGGTCTGATAAATCCGCTGGATGATGTCGTCGCCGCCGGCCTCGCCATTGGTGGAGGTGGAGGTGGAGGTGGAGGCCGAGGTTGATGCATCCACCAGCGCATCGTGGCGCACCTTGGGGCGGCCGGTACGAGCTGCCGTTGAAATCGCCGGTTTCGGCTTGCCGGCAGTTTTCTTGCCGGTGCCGCGAAGAGAAATATCGTTCATCGTTTTCTGCAAATTTGATACAAATTTTCTGCAAGGGTATCGCACATGTTTCTTTATACCTTGAGCTTGATGCCGCAATGTCCGAGGTTGCAATCTCAACGTATCAAGGCTGCAATCGCTTCCACAAGGCTGTCGCCAGCCGTATCAAGGCCAGATCGCTGCCGGCCGGGCCGAGCAATGATACGCCGATCGGCAGTCCCGCGTCTGTAGCGAACGGCAGGCTCACTTGCGGCCGGCCGGACGGCCGGCGACGACGAAGCGTCCGTGCGGCACCCAGGCGCGGGCGTAATCTTCATGAGCCTGATTTGTTGTGCCAGGTGCATTCATGCGATCACCCCTGCACCAGCGACACGGCCGGCTCCGATTTCAGGATTTCCAGTCCGTCGACATGCTCGCAAATCGCACCCGGCGTGGTGAACCACACATCGCCCTTGTCGCGTGCTTGCGCAATGTGTTCCAGCGCGCGGCGCAGATGGCGCAGGCGGTAGGGCTGGCCGACCAGATAAGGATGCAGGGCGATGCCCATCACCAGCGGTTGCTTGCGCGACTGATCGCGCATTTCATCGAAGTTGTCGATGATGAGCTGAGCGAAGTCTTTGCCGTCCATCTGGCGCGCCACGATCATCGGGATGTCGTTGACTTCCTGCGGATAGGGAATCGACCACAAGGTCTCGCCGCTGCGCGTCTTCATGCGCGTCGGCTGGTCGTCGTGGCTCCAGTTGAGGTTGTAGCGATAGCCGCTTTCCAGCAGCAGATCCGGCGTGGCGAGGCTTTCCGAAATCCACGGCGACAACCAGCCGGTCGGCGCCTGGCCGCTATGTTGTTGCATGCGTTCGCGGCAATGCTGCAGCAGCGCCAGTTCGGTGGCTTCGTCTAGCGAGCCTTGCTGATGGGCGTTGGTGTGGCCGTGACCGATTAGTTCGTCGCCGCGCGCGACGCAGGCGGCGATCAGCTCGGGGCAGTGATCGTAGAGTGCCGTGTTGGCCAGCACGCCGGCCGGCAAGCCCAGGCTGTCGAACAGTTCCAGGCAGCGCCAGGCGCCGACGCGGTTGCCGTATTCGCGCCAGGCGTAGTTGAGCACGTCGGGTTCCGGGCAAGCCGGGCCGAGGCGCGCGCCCAGACCTTCGCCGAAAGCAAAGTGTTCGATATTGAAGCCGAGATAGACGGCCAGCCCGGCGCCGTTGGGCCAGCAGTAATGCGGACGCTGGGTAATCGCTGAATAGCCGAAGCGTCCGTGAACCGGCAAGGCGCCTAGCCGACCTGAGCCTGCACTGCCTGCTGCGCCGATCGATAATGGTGCGCCGGACATCTCGCTGTGCATCATTTCATTCATCTCTTTCCACTTTCCGCACATTATCCGTGCATTATTGAATTCAATATTTTATTAATATCTGCATCAATACAGTTAAGTTATTGCTACTAATACTAAGTAAATATTGTCGGCAAAAACTAAACTTTATTGTGGCAGTTGGCATAGCCCTTGCATAAGTCATGCCGGGAAGCACGCAAAACCAACCATCTCATTAATCAAGATCCGGGAGAGCCACCATGATTCGTTTCAACCGTCGCACCGTAATTACCCGCTCTATCGCCGCTATGGCAGTTCTGGCAGCAACCACCTTGTCGCCGCTGGCCATGGGCGCCGACAACATCAAGATCGGCCTGGTCACGGCCTTGTCCGGCCAGTCGGCGCAATCCGGCGAAGCAATCACACGTGGCCTGTCCGTAGCCATCGACGAGATCAATGCCAAGGGCGGCCTGCTCGGCGGCCGCAAGCTGGAACTGGTGCGCCGCGATGATGAAGGCAATCCGACCAAGGGCGTGATCGCTGCGCGCGAACTGATCTTCAAGGAAAAAGTGGCGGTGATCTTCGGTGGCCTCGACACACCGGTGTCGATGGCGATCGTGCCTATCATCAATGCGGAAAAAATGCCGTTCATGAGCCCATGGGCAGCCGGCACCGGCGTCACCAAGAACGGTGCCAATCCGAACTACGCCTTCCGCGTGTCGGCGGTGGATGAACTGGTCGACAAAGCCATGCTGAGCTATGCGCAAAAGACCTTCAAGACCACCAAGGCCGGCCTGATTCTGGTCAACAATCCATGGGGGGAATCCAACGAGAAGGGTATCGTTGCCGCGCTGACGGCGAAGTCCATGAAGCCGGCCGGTATCGAGAAGTTCGAAGCCAGCGATGTTGACATCGTGCCGCAACTGACACGTCTGAAAGCAGCCGACGCCGATACCTTGTTCCTGGTCGGTAACGTCGGCCCGTCGGCACAGGTTGTGAAGTCGCTTGACCGCATGGGCTGGAAGGTGCCGGTGGTATCGCACTGGGGCCCGGCAGGCGGACGCTTTACTGAACTGGCCGGACCGAACGCCAAGAACGTCCACTTCGTCCAGACCTTCAGCTTCTTCGGCAAGCTGTCGCCGGTAGGTGAAAAAGTGGTCAAGGAGCTGGAGGCCAAGTATCCGAACATCAAGGGACCGGATGACATCACACCGGCCGTCGGCGTGGCCAATGCTTACGACGGTATGCAACTGGCGGCGCTGGCGATTGCCGCGGCCGGCTCTACCAACGGCGATGCGATCCGCGAAGGCTTCTACAAGATCGACCGTTACGAAGGCTTGATCAAGACTTACGTCAAACCATTCTCGCCAACCGTGCATGACGCGCTGCGTGACGACGACTATGTCTGGGCGCATTTCATCGACAACCGCATTCTGCCGGTTGGCATGACACAATAAACCTCACTGACGCAGCAATTGAAGTAGCAAGTGCGCGTTGCCCGGATCGTTGCATCCGGCCAGCGCGCATAAGCATTACAGAAAATATCAGGAGAGAACAAAATGTTGCTGTTGTCGGCACTGATCAGTGGTCTGGGACTAGGCAGTATGTATGGCCTGATGGCGCTGGGTTTTTATATTACCTATGCGGTTTCGGGCACGGTCAATTTTGCGCAGGGCAGTTCCATGATGCTGGGCGCGGTCTTGTGCTTTACGTTTTCGCAGACGCTGGGCTGGCCGATGTGGGCGGCGATCGTGCTGGCGCTGGCCTTGTGCGCGCTGTACGGCCTGGTGGTCGAAATACTTGCCGTGCGCCCTTTCGCCAATCGCGGCTCCAACGCCTGGCTTATGTCGACCGTCGCGCTCGGCATCGTACTGGACAACGTCGTTATGCACACCTTCGGCAAAGAGCCTCGCAGCCTGCCATCGCCGCTGGCCTTGTCGTCGATTGAAGTCGGCGGCGTCAGTCTGGGCGTGTATCCGCTGCAATTATTGATTCCTGTCGTCGGCTTGTTGCTGGCGGCAGTGCTGCATCGTATTTCGCGCCACACGCGCTGGGGCATCGCCATGCTGGCCGTCGTACAGAATCGCGACGCCGCACGATTGATGGGCATTCCCATCGTGCGCGCCATTGCCGTGGCGTTCGCTTTGTCGACGCTGCTGGCGGGCATCGCCGGCGTGCTGATTGCGCCGCTGTTCAATGTCAATGCCGATATGGGTACCTTGTTCGGTTTGAAGGCTTTCGCCGTCGCCATCCTCGGCGGCATCACCAGCGCCTGGGGCGTGATGATCGCGGGTCTGCTGTTCGGTATCGCCGAAGCATTGATCACCGCTACGCTCGGATCCGGTTACACACAAATCATTACGTTCGCACTGGTGATCGTGGTGCTGGCAATTCGTCCGAATGGCCTGTTCGGCCGCGCACAGGTGAAAAAAGTATGAGGACTCCTCCTTCTCCGGCCGTGGCCGTGGCCGTGGCAAAAAAAGTAGCGGATGCAGGATGGGGTATTACACCTGCTCCGCACCGTCTGCTGGATCTGGCGACACCTTTGCAATTGTCGGCAGCCCTGGTGGCGTTCGTCGCCGTGTGTTGCCTGGCGCTGACCGTCAATAGCTACTACGTTTTTGTCCTGACCAGTATTGCCTTGATGACGATGGTCGGCATCGGTCTGAATGTCTTGCTCGGCCTGACCGGGCAGGTGTCGTTCGGGCACATTGGCTTCTATGCCATCGGCGCCTATACCGTGGCGATTTTGACGACAAAATTCGGCGTCAGCTTCTGGCTGGCGTGGCCGCTGGCGGCGCTGGTGGCTGGCGCGTTCGGCACTTTGCTGGCGCTGCCGGCCTTGCGCGTCAAAGGACCGTATCTGGCGATGATCACGATTGCGTTCAGCTTCATCGTGCAGCACGCCATCATTGAAATGCGCGATCTCACCGGCGGCCAGAACGGCATCATGAGCATCCCCACGCCGGGATTCGGCGGCATCGTACCAGGCGAGCGCGGGATTGCCTTGCTGGCGATCTGCAGCGCCGCCGTGTTGCTCGCCGCATTCTGCTGGCTGTCGCGCGGCACCTGGGGCGCTGCGATGCGCGCCGTCAAGGATAGCGAGACCGCGTCCGAATCGATCGGCCTCAATCCGCTGGTAATCAAGACCGTGGCCTTTGCGGTGTCGGCGATGCTGGCCGGTTTGGCGGGCGGCTTGTTTGCGCCGCTGTCGACCTTCGTCACGCCGGACACCTTCGACTTCATGCAATCGATTCTGTTCGTGCTGGTGGTCGTAGTCGGCGGCGCAGGGGCAACGATGGGGCCGCTGATCGGCGCCGTCATTGTCTGCGTGTTGCCGGAATTGCTGTCCAGTCTGGAAGATTATCGTTTGTTATTTTTTGGTGGCTTGCTGTTGCTGGTGTTGTGGATCGCACCGGATGGGGTGATCGGCATGCTGCGCCAGCTTGCGCAGAAAATGGGCAGGAAGACGAAAGCCGCCAATAACATCATCACGCCATCGTTTGACGATGTATCGCATGCACCGGTGTTGGTGCAGCGCGACCGCCACACCTTACGCGCGGATGGCTTGACCATGATCTTCGGCGGCGTGCGCGCCGTCGGCGATCTGAGTTTCGATGTACCTGCTTCGGCAATCACCAGCCTGATCGGTCCTAACGGCGCAGGCAAGACGACGGCACTGAACATGCTGAGCGGATTCTATAAACCCTCGCTGGGCGAATTTTCGCTGCAAGGGTTGAGGCTAGCCGATTTGCCTGCCTTCCGCATTGCGCGGCATGGCATTGCGCGTACCTATCAGACGTCGCAACTGTTCGGCACGCTGACGGTAGAAGACAACGTCGCGCTGGCATTGGGCAAGGGCAAGCTTGGCGGCTTGCTGAACGCCAGCCGTTTCAGCGCTGCCGCCATTCGTGAACGCAGCCGCCAATTGCTGGCGTATTGCGGTTATGAAGGCGCCGTCGACATTCCTTCCGCCGATCTGGCGCACGTCGATCGCCGTCTGGTGGAGATCGCGCGCGCACTGGCGACCGATCCTGATGTCTTGCTGCTCGATGAACCGGCAGCCGGTCTGTCGCGTGAAGACAAGGAAAAACTGGCGCGCCTGCTGCAACGCATCGCTGCTGCCGGCATCAGCGTGGTGCTGGTGGAACATGACATGTCGCTCGTCATGGATATTTCGCACCGCATCGTCGTGCTCGACGCCGGCCAGCGTCTGGCGCTGGGAACGCCACAAGAGATTCAGGACAACCCGGCGGTACGCCAGGCCTATCTCGGCGAAGCCATGCAGGCCGAAGCGAAAATCCGCGGCGGCCGCTCTGGGAAGGAACTGCTCGGCGTCGGCGAACTGATCACCGGCTATGGCGCCGAACCCGTCCTGCACGGCATCAACCTGCAGGTGAAGCAGGGCGAGATGGTGGCGCTGCTCGGCGCCAACGGTGCGGGCAAGTCGACGTTGATGCGCGCACTGTCCGGTCTGCATCGCCCGGTGCGCGGCGGCATCCACGTCGGCGGCGTCAACCTGATGCATTTGCGCGCGGAAGAGATCGTCAAGCATGGCGTGGTGCTGGTGCCGGAAGGGCGCCAGGTCTTTCCTGAAATGAGCGTACTGGACAATATTCGCCTTGGCGCCTTCCTGTATCCGCAGGACATGGACAGCCGCGTCGAGGAAATGCTCACGCGCTTTCCACGTTTGCGCGAGCGCCTGTATCATCGTGCTGGCTTGCTGTCGGGCGGCGAGCAGCAGATGCTGGCGGTGGCGCGCGGCCTGATGTCGCGTCCGCGCATCCTGCTGCTGGACGAACCATCGCTCGGCCTCGCGCCGAAAGTGATCGCCGAACTATTTGCCGCGCTCGACGGCTTGCGCGACGAAGACATGACCATCTTGCTGGTGGACCAAATGGCGGCATTGGCGCTGGCCCTGGCGGATCGTGCTTACGTGATCGAAGGCGGCCGCGTGGTGGCGGAAGGTACTGCTGCCGAGATCGCCGCCAATGATGCGCTGGTCAAAGCCTATCTGGGCGGACACTGAAAAGGATATATGGAACACATCACTATGGAACACGACATCAACTTGCCCGACGTGGCGGCCGAAGTCACCGTCGCCTTCGAACGCTACGAATATGCGCTGATCAACAACGACGTGGCGATTCTTGACGAGCTGTTCTGGAATAGTCCCCACACCTTGCGCTACGGAGCGACGGAAAACCTGATCGGTTACGATACCATTCAGGCCTTCCGCAACAGTCGCTCGCCAAAAAATCTGGCACGCGACTTGCGCCGGACCGTGATCACCACGTATGGCCGCGACTACGCCACCGCCAACACTGAATTCACCAAAGCCGGTGAAGCGCGCGTCGGTCGCCAGAGCCATACCTGGCTGCGCTTGCCGCAAGGCTGGCGGATCGTGGCGGCGCATGTGTCGTGGATGGACGGCAACGCATAAATAGGATCAGGAGAACACATGTTGTATAGCAAGACTTGCATCGGCGGTATGGTCACCGCGCCTCATCATCTCGCCGCACAAGCCGGCGCCGGCGTGTTGCGCGAAGGCGGCAATGCGGTGGATTACCCTGCGACAAGCTCGGCTAGCGGTGGACAGTGGCACTTGTTCCGAAGCCATCACACCCAGAAGAAACCGGCCATCACATTTTCCATCACACCTGCCATTTGTTAAGTTCACAAACCCCGTCAAAACTCGCGTAAAATGCGGCGATCGCGGGTGTAGCTCAATGGTAGAGCAGAAGCTTCCCAAGCCTCGCCACATGCAAAACACCCACTGTTCATGCGGCTCTCCGCCGCGATGTTTTACGAACAGCCATAAACTCCACTGTAATCACAGAGTTATCAGCCATCACATTTTCGACCCCACCTTGGTCACAAAAAGCTGCTGATATGAGTGTGACGGCTGCGCTAGTTAAAGACATCTGTTCGGCAAACTTCATAAGTAAATTTTCCTGTTTCTTAGTAGGCCACTAATTTAGTCGCCCACCTGTTGTTTTGCACGTAAAGTTGACCCACTTTTGGACTGAAGCCCGGGTTAATATTCCACGCAATTCAACACAATTCAGTTTTTTTGCCAAAACGGAGGCTTTAAGGCGAACCATAGCCTCCGTAGGTGATTTTCATGAAGCCGAAGAACAAGCAAAGAAACCGTCAGCACACCGAAGCGTGCTGACCTAGAAGATTTGAGATAATTAATCTGCTAGAGGAAAATCCACCAAGGTGTCATTGATCCGGTTGAACATGTTGGTGAAAGTGATGCTGGTAATGGCGAGAACGATGTCCACAATTTGCGCATCCGTAAAGCCGGCAGCTTTAATTTTTTCAAATGTCATGCCGGACAATGTTCCTTTTGTCGAAATCAATTCCTGGGTAAAGCTTGCCAAGGTATCCAGACGCGCATCGCTCGATGGCGTGCCATGACGGATAGCCAGAACATCTTCTTTACTCAGCCCCGTTTTCTTGCCGATCAAGGTGTGTGCCGCAAGGCAGTAATCGCACTCGGCGACCTGGCTGACGACCAGTTTCACTACCTCGCCCTCTTTCGCGCCGAGAGTTCCTTTTTTTAATGCGCCATCAATATTGAGCAGAGTTTCCAATGCAATCGGGCTATTGCTGCCTATGTTGACGAAAGCGTTGGGCACTATACCCACGGCTGCTTTAATGCCAGCGTAAAGTTGTGCGGCATGTCCACTAGACTCGGACACTGGTTGGCTAAATAAACGGTTCATGATTATTCCTTAAAAAGTTAGAGTGGGTTGGCGGCTTTAGGCACGCCCGTAGTGCAGATGAGTCTTTATTGAATATTCTTATTCAGCGGATTTCTCGATCGCTGAAACCAAACCGGGTACATCGGTCAGGAATGGGATATGACCGGTGTTGAGCGTGAACTCCAGGCGCACCGGCGTGGCGGCAACCATCTTTTGCTGCAAGTAAGGACTGACGACCTGATCCTGCGCGGTGTGAATGTAGACCTTGTCGACCTTGCCAAAGCGCCCGGCAGTCAACTTCACTGGCGTGGCGATAGGCGCCAACGGCTCGTCGATGATCAGATCCGGCAGAACCTTGCGCAAACCTTCTGGCGCGCCATTGGCGAACAGATCGGCTCGAGCTGCGTAATTGACCGAGATCATGCCTTTGCCTTCGTCAATTTGCAGCGCCGGACCAGCTTTGCTGTCGCGGTCCTGCTTCGCCAGCGACAGCATCGATTCGCCATCCTGCGGCAAATAGGCCGCCAGATATACCACCGTCTTGACCTTGGCCGGCGCCGCCTCCGCCACCGCCGATATAGCGATGCCACCAAAGCTATGACCGACTAATACCACCGGCTGCAATTCACCATCGATCGCTTTTAGCACCGTGTCGCGATACACATCGCCGCTAACGAGGTTGGCTGCCATAGGCGCGCTTGGGCGGCCAGGCAGATCGACGTTGATCACTCGGTAGCCGTCGGCCTGCAACCTGGCGCCAACGCCATCCCAGATGTGCGCATCTTCAAATGCACCGTGAACGAGGGCAATAGTCGGCTTTTCTGCAGCCATTGAATGCGTGCCGATTAGGGCGGCGGATGTCAAAATTAAAATGTTCAATGCTTTCATGTCATACTCCGAAAAAGGGTTTATAAGGTTGGGAACCGCGAAACAAATAATAGGATGCAGTGACATGACCAGCCATATCCAAGCGACCGCATTTAATGATCAATCGTCCGGAAAAATGCCGGACTATGGCATGGCAGCGACGCGCTCCGATGTCCTTTCCCAAGTACTGACCTTGATACGGTTGCGTGGTGAACTGGTGTATTCGGCTCGGCTACGGGCGCCGTGGAGCATTACTTTTCCCAAGGGAGCAGCGCATTTTTATTTTGTTGAGAGCGGTACGTTGTGGGTCAAAACCCTAGGTGCCGAGCCGATTGCGGTAAATCAGGGCGACATGCTGCTACTACCGCATGGCACGGGCCACCTGATTTGCGACAATCCAGCTACCCCATCAGAAGAAATTGGTAGCCTCATCGGCGAACACTTCGACCGCGAAAAATCGGTGCTCGATTACGGTGGCGAAGGCGTACCGATTCACGTGGTTGGAGGCCTGTTCCATTTCGAAGGGGGATCGCTGGCCGCTATCATGGCGGCGCTGCCGTTGGTGGTGCACATCCCCAGTGAACAGGGCAAGACACCGGACTGGCTGCACGCATTGACGCATTTCCTGGTTAAGGAATCGCATGAAGTCGAGCCCGGTTCTTCGCTGATGATTTCACGGTTAATTGATTTACTGGTGATACGCACGCTGCGTACCTGGGCCGCCAGTCAGGCACACCCAAGCAGTTGGATCGGTGCGCTAGGTGATGAACGAATCGGCCGCGCACTGAACGCCATCCATGCTGCGCCCTATCATCCCTGGACTGTCGAAGGACTGGCCGGCCTCGCCGCGATGTCACGCTCGATTTTTTCCGAGCGTTTCACGGCGCGGGTCGGCGAGGCGCCATTGCACTATGTCAAACGATTGAAGTTAACGCTGGCTGCGGACATGCTCGCCAGTGGCGGGCTGCGCGTTACCCAAGCGGCGGAACGCATCGGTTACGGATCGGACGCGGCTTTCAGCCGCGCCTTCAAAGCGCAGTTCGGCTACGCACCGAGCGAAGCAAGCCAACGTCAAGATGGTTCATGGGGCGATCGCTAGCGAGTCAGATCCAATGCAACGTCCACGATCATGTCCTCCTGCCCGCCAACCATGCGGCGACGACCGAGTTCGACCAATATGTCCACGGTCTTGATACCGTATTTCTCAGCCGCAGCTTCTGCATAGCGCAAGAAATTCGAATAAACACCGGCATAGCCGAGCGCCAGTGTTTCGCGATCGACGCGCACAGGCCTGTCCTGTAGTGGGCGGACAATATCGTCGGCGGCATCCATCAAAGCATACACATCGCAACCGTGATTCCAGCCGAGACGATCGGCAACGGCGATAAATACTTCTAGCGGTGCATTCCCGGCACCTGCACCCATACCAGCGAGGCTGGCGTCGATGCGATTGTATCCTTCCTCTACTGCAACCACTGAATTGGCGACGACGGGAACGCTCGCAAGCTCTGCGTAGGTGCCGCTATGTAGGATTTCCTGATGCGTATAGGCGATGGCGGCGGCCGTTGCAAGAATTTTTCCGAGATTGAACAGCTGCCTTCGTCGCTACCGAAGATATCAGGCCTCTGGTGAAGACGCGCCGTGAAGGCTCTGAAGAAACATACATCGACATGATGCGTTCGCGCTTCCTGACATAGTTTTTCCTAGATCGTCATCAAAAACTGTGCCAAGGTCGCTTTTTAACGGAAGCGACCATGTCGTTCTACTTCGTACCGGATACGGCGAACTTCGCCATCAGAATGTCTTTGGCATGATTCAAATGATTACGCAATATTGCAATGGCTTGATCCTGTTGGCCGGCCGCTAATAAAGTAACCAGTTCTTCGTGTTCATGTACACCCTGCTCTGCCCAGAGTGCATCTTCCAATGAATAAGCGCGAAATCGATAAATCAGGTCGTAGACCGATTCGAGGAAATGCCGCATGCGCTTATTCTCCAGCGACGACGTCAATACTGTGTGAAATTCCGTATTGATCGTACGCAACTGCTCACTGTCTCGGTTGGCAATGGCGGTTTTCGAACGGCTGACGCAATCCCGTAGCTTTCCCAAAATATCGCTGCGTTCAACCGTGATCCTGCGCAAAGCTTCGGTTTCGAGTACCAGCCGGATGTCATAAATTTCAGCAATATCCTGCCGGTCGGGCGTCGAGACCACAATCTTTCGGCCCGGCAGCAGCGTCACCAGCTTCTCTTGCTCCAGCATCCGAATCGCTTCCCTCACCGGCGTCCGGCTGACGGAAAGCTGGATGGCAATCGCGTTTTCCCTAAGCACCATGCCGGGCTTCAGTACGTCGTTAATAATCGCCTCTTTAAGCCGCGCCAGTACTGCGGCCCGCAAGGGGATATACGACGATGTGGTGTCGAGTGGCGCCAACTGCGGTAAAAAATCACTTTCAGGTGCTGCTTGCATGTGCTTGGTACTCGATATCAATTTGTAGTGATCCGGACGACGCGCCGGATTTTGCGTGCAAAAAACCGCTGTTGTTACAGCGGTTCTGTGACTGCATGAGAAGGTTTCCAGACTAGCAGACGTTTCTCGATTGCGCCAACGATCGTATCGAGAATCAGCGCAAAAACAGTCAATACCACTATACCGGCAAACACTGTATCGATGTCAAATATGCCTTCCGCCTGCAGGATCAGATAGCCGACGCCACCGGCGGAGCCGAGATATTCGCCGACCACCGCCCCCACAAATGCCATGCCCACTGATGTGTGGAGACTGGAAAAAACCCAACTGGTGGCGGACGGCAAATAAACGGCACGCAATAATTGGCTTTTGCTCGCCCCCAACATGCGTGTGTTGGCCAGGACCACCGGGCTGACTTCCTTGATTCCCTGGTAAACATTAAAGAACACGACAAAAAACACCAGCGTCACGCCGAGCGCTACCTTGGACCAGATACCCAGCCCGAACCAGACCGCAAAGATCGGCGCCAAAATGACCCGGGGCATCGAATTGAGCGCCTTGATATAAGGATCTGCCAATGCAGAAGCGATCGGACTCAATGCCAACCACAATCCCAGCACCATCGCAGCGATCGAACCCAGCACAAACGCCAGAATGGTTTCGGACAGCGTGATACCCAGATGATGATAAATCTCGCCGCCAACAAACCAGTCCCATATGCGCAGCGCGACTTTCAACGGCTCGCCAAAGAAAAATTTTGGCAGTATTTCAGTTTCCGTCATTCCATACCACGCACCCATGATGGCGACGAATAACACCGCATGAAACCAGACCAGATTGCCGGCGTGGATGCGGAAGGGTCGCGAGGATTTTGACACGCGAGGTGCGACAGTATTACTTTCGTTGACTTTGAACATAGCCTTTCATTACCTCCTCTTTCATAACGTTCCAGATTTCCTGATGCAGTTCGGCGAAACGCGCGGTATGACGAATTTCGGCAACATCCCGGGGGCGTGGCAAGTCGATGACAAATTCATTGATCGGGTGGGTACCCGGCCCTGCCGAAAGCACCACGACGCGGTCCGACATGGAAATGGCCTCATCCAGATCGTGCGTGATAAAGATGACCGATTTGCGGTCGGCCGCCCACAGGTCCAGCAATTCGTTTTCCATCAGCACGCGGGTCTGGGCATCGAGCGCGCTGAACGGCTCATCCATCAGGATTATTTTAGGATCGAGAATCAGCATTTGCGCCAGCGACACGCGTTTGCGCATGCCGCCGGAAAGCTGATGCGGATAACGCTGTTCGAATCCGCTCAGACCGACCCGCTGCATCCAGAAATGCGCCTGTTCGATGGAATCTTTCCTCGCCACACCGCGAAACTCCAGGCCAGCGGTGATATTTTCCAACGCGGTTCGCCACGGCATCAGCGCTTCCGACTGAAACATATAACCGGCTTGGGAGTTCAATCCTGTCAGCGGCTGACCGAATATCTCCACACTACCGCTGGACGGCTGCATCAATCCCGCAGCCACATTCAGCAAGGTAGATTTGCCGCAACCGGTAGGGCCGACCACCGAAACGAACTCGCCGTCGCGCACCGACATGCTAGTGTCGGCTACCGCCGTATAAGTCTTCGCATCATTTTTTTTGCCGTTAGCCGCCTTGAAGCAGCAACTGATATTCTTGAATTCGACTGCCACTGCGCTACGCGTAGCGCAGCCGGCAATTGTTTCCGGAATTTCCATCAATTTCATTGTCGCCTCCATCGAATTATTGACGCCAAAGCCATTTTTACCGACCAAGCTGGATCCCTATTTGGCCGGCTGACTTAACGCCTGTTTCACGAAATCATTGGTATAGGTTTGGCTCAGATCGATTTTGCTGTTGCGTACATTGGCGTCAATCATCGACAGGGCATTACGCACCGTCTCGCCGGCATCGGGCGGGAACAGACCGTCTGGAGAATAAGTCGGCAACATCGTCTTCAGCGCAAGCAGAAAGGTTTTCTGATCGCCATTGGCAAATTCCGGCGGCAGCGCTTTCATGATTTGTTCCGGCGTTGCGTGGCTCATGTAACGCAAAGTGCGCACAATCGCATTGGTCAACGCCTGTACCGTATGCGGATTTTTCTTGATGAAATCCTCGTGCGCATATACCGCTCCGGTCGGATAATTACCACCATACACGATCTTCGAGCCGGCCTCGGTTCGGCCGTCTGCAATGATCCGCACATTGCCCGCCTGCTCCAGAATCGACATGACCGGATCGGTATTGGCGATTGCATCGAGCTGACCGGCACGCACTGCGGCTACGGCACCAGCCGCCTGACCGACATTGACCAACGATACATCGCTGGATTTCAGACCTGCCAGCGCTAGTACCTGCTTCACGAAAAGGTCACTACCCGAGCCAGGCGAAGAGACACCGATGATCAGACCTTTCAAGTCTTTCGGCGACTGGTAGTTAGGCGCTTTGCCTTTGACGATACCAAGCGAATAATCTGCCAGTTTTCCTTCTAGCACGAAAGCACGCAGCGGTATCTTTTTGGCCTGCAGCTGCACCGTATGATCGTAAGCGCCACTGGTCACGTCCACGCTGCCACCGACCAATGCCTCCAGCGCTTTACCGCCGGAACCGAGATCGATGATTTGTACGTGCAGACCTTCATCCTTGAAATAACCGAGGTGATCGGCCAGCAACGTCGGCAAAAAAAACAGGCCGACTTTACTGCCGACAGCCACTTTCAGATCCGGTTTTTCAATGCCGGGGGTCTGGGCTTGTACGACCGATGCCATTACGGCACAGCCGATCAACAACATTTGCATCAAACGCCGTTTAATCATGTCTCCTCCTATTGATTGCGTCATGTGCAGGCATCATCGTACCCGCATCAAATTTGATTTAATTTACTTCTACAGCGAATGTCAGGCGGCTTGTCCCACCGGCTCCTCGGCAAAAACGTCACCCAGAAAAACACCATTTTTGAGTAGCTTGGATTGCAATTGCTTCACATCGAGCGCCGGCAATGCAACGTTGCCGGCAGCCGACATAGCTGCAGCGGTACCGGCGGCCTCGCCCATCACCAGGCATGGCGCCATATTACGCGTTGCTCCATGCGCATAATGCGTCGCCGAAACACAGCGGCCAGCGACCACTGTGTTGCTGAGGCCTGCAGGCAGCATTGCACGGAATGGAATATCCAGTGCGCCATCGCCGCCAATTTGATAAAAATGCGCTTGCCCTGTATCGGGATCGTGGATATCGACAGGGAAACAAATCTGGCCAATGGTGTCGTCGAATTTTTGACCGTTCAGGCAATCCTGATCGGTAATTTCATACAGACCGTGAATATTGCGCGTCTCGCGCACGCCAGGGAAGATCGACGGGCTGAAATAACTGTTCTCAAAACCGGGCACGTGCTGCTTCAGGAATTTACCGATTTTTTCTGCCTGCCTCACCAATTGCACAGTGGCCACGCCCATCGCTGCCGGATCCAGCGCATCGATATTGAAGACCGCCGTGGTGTTCACATTGATACGATGCGGCCAGACGGTATTAAAGAATACGATCTGATCCTGATTCGGGAAAATACCATCTCGCTTTACGATCTCATTCCATTTTGAAAAAGTGCCATTGAAATACACCGGGAATGCGCCAACAACATCCGGGCGTGTCGCCATTGCCGGCGGATTGACCGCGATTGCTGCAGCGATTTTTTTGGTATCGACGTTATGAAAATTCAATAAGAACGACACAGGCTGCATCTTGCCGGTAACGACGTCACCCTTGCGGAATGTAGCCCCTGCAAATGCCGCCACGTCAGCGTCGCCGCTGCTATCCACGAAGGCCTTGGCTTTGATGTTGCAGAGACCGCCCTTCATAGCGGCCACCACATGGTTGATTTTACCGTTTTCGGCATCGACGCCGACGACCTGCGCGCCATAAATTACCTGTACGCCGGCTTCAGCCAGCATTTCTGTACTCAGCATACGGAAATGATCGCCGTCCACCGGCGTTACCGAATGCACCCAGCTGTTGTAAGGAATATGACCTACTGCGCCGCCACGGGCAATCAGACGATCCACCAATTCCTGCGCGATACCGAACACGTGCTGGCGGCCGTTTTTGGAAATGTAGTTGTGCAAGCAAAGACCTGTAACGGCGTTGCCGCCGACAAAAGGCTTGATTTCCAGCAACATGGTTTTGGCGCCCGCCCGCGCTGCAGCGACAGCGGCGGCAACCCCGGTAACGCCACCACCGATAACCAGTACATCACATTCTCTATTGTTCATGTCTTCCTCGCTTTTATAGATGACTCGGCTTGAATGTCGCCGCGACTTTATGATTTTTAAACTGCTTCAGAACCTACTCGCTCAGATAATGCATGCAAATATACTTGTATACAATATAGGGAGTGCGTTTGGCGTTGTCAAGGATTTAAAAAGAATAAGAAAATGGGCGCAAACGGGTCGGGCCGGCCCGAAGAGTGGTGACGTTTTAAATCCAGGAAACAGCGACGCAGTCTGCGACAGATGCATGCAGATCTATGTGCTTTAGGTTTTGAGGGTTCGTATGATCGCGTTGCTGCCTTCGCTAGGCAGTGGAAAGTGGATCAGTTGGGTAGGGTCAATTCGGCGAGAAAAGGAACAGCCTCGCAACACAGGGTCTTTGTTTGGCTCTTTTTTTCCCAGAAATTGCCAGTACTTCTTCCCTAACATCTGCCTCATTGAAACTGGAAAAATCTAATGACTCGAACATTTGGTTTCCCCTATCCGATTTACATGAAATGGTCCCTAATCAGCAAAGTGTTCTTCCCTCGGAAACTTCAAACTGACACCACTGGAGAGCAAAAACTTCTGCCACTTCCCGATCTTGAAAGACTTTTTCAAGCCTCTTCCAGTTGTAGGCAGGTCTGGGGCAGGCCGGTGCATTTTGGAATTTTTCGGCATAGACCACTGCACTAAAACCTCCTCCTTCAAGTGGGAAGCTGGCAGCATATAGTTTGTAATCCCCGTAAATAAGAGGGTTCACCGAAGGGGGAGTATATCCAGTATCGACACTTTTCATATCTGCAACCTTTCTTAATAACTCGAAGATAACACCCCAATTAGAGCATCACGACCGCGGCAGCAGGGCAAAACGGCTATGAATTTTTTAATCATGTGACCGGTTGAGGTCAGGTAATAAGCGTATGGCAACTAACTAAGCTCATAGGGATGGATTACGGTATCGGTTGATTTCGACGCCAGCGGATTGCATTGTTATTTCCTCGAAGAAACTTACGTCTATTCTTACAACACCTGTGGGAATAGCGCCTACACCCGTCACAAATCAGACTAGAATAATTATTCACTTTTCCTGGCGGGGAGAATGGGAATGGATTCAGACGAATTGGCTCATGAGGCTGTCTGTATGAACCGTGCTATCGCACGCTGCCTTCATCATTTAGCAGCTATGCTCCCGGAGGAAAAATTGGGGGACTTCATGTTGCTGCTGAATGATGTTCAGAGCAAGAATATGAAAATGGCCGATGCCCTGCATCACTCCTCCACGGTCAGGCCTGATAGGGAAGACCTGATAGGGATGGCCTGAAAAGAAACATCGCGTAACAGATGTTCTATCACCTATGAATTCATAGGATCTGTTCTAGGTAGTCATTCATACAATGCAAAAAATAAAATGAAAAGATTAATTGCATTTGTCTTCCTCGCGACGGTTATTAGTACGGCGGTGGCCCAAGAAAATGCCAACTTTTCCTTCGTCTCTGAGTTCACGAGAGAACTGACTGCACTTGAAAATATCCGAGCGACCGGGGAACACGAACTAAAAGAAAAAGGTAGCAATCCTATAACTGGCGGCATTCGAAACAGCACGCGAGTCCAATTGGAATTAGGATCAAGCATCGCAATGTTGCAAGGCATACACCTCCAACCACCAGTAGACGATGTCCGTCAAAATATCGTGACCTTATACAAACGAAAGATTGCATATCATCAGAAACTGATCGATATAGCTTCTCAGTTTATGGCGGGACAAAAACCAGGTGTCGATTATGGACAGCTTGCAGCAGAAATTCCAAAAATAACTGCGTCGCTAGAATATCTCGATGAAACATTATTCAAAGCTGCTCCGGTAGTGTTCGGATCGTTGATTGACATGCGGGCAGACCATCTTGGTCATGCAAGTCATTTGGTTATAACAGCAGCCGAACGAAAGGGATTGATCCGAAATATTAAGTCCTCTTTTGGGGCGAAGCTGGATGCTAAAAATCAGAACTACATAGTAAGTTCTGCTTGGGTTTTGCTTTCAGGTCTTCAAAAATTCAAAAGCTCAGATGAACCTTGGTAAATTATCAATCAAAACAATCATAGGAGACGTTCATGACATTTGACCTGCGAGCGATGCTACCAAACCTTTTACCGAAGGCCATTGCATGGGCAGAGGACCGGGAAGCCGAAATTCTACGCACTGGAATCCCTTTGAATGAGCTGGATCTGAGCATCACACGAAGCGTTGGCATTTCTCAACCAGAAAAAGTCCGCATTTCGTTAATCAATGATTTTCTTCCGCTACCCACGGACCCAGAACTCCGGCAAGCTGGTTTAGCCACAGGTCTATTTGGTTCACATATGGCGGGCATCACTCTCGGCCATAGCATCTGTATTCGCCGCGTGCATGACACCATCCGCTTACGGTCGCACGAGTTACGGCATGTTTATCAATACGAACAAGCAACTTCGATAGCCATATTTTTGCAAACCTATCTTAAACAGATCGTCGAATATGGTTACGAAAAATCTCCCTATGAAATCGATGCACGTAGCCATGAGATTCATCGGTAATTGAGCGGCTAACTATTTTGCGAGAATTCAATGAGCAACGTTGTTTTTATTCTGGGTGCTGGAGCATCTAAACAGTGCGGTGCGCCTCTCATGGGCGACTTTCTGGATATTGCCAACAATCTCTTTCGATCTAAGCTGGTCGAAGACAAGCGGGTTCAATTCGAACGGGTATTTGCGGCGATAGGCGAATTACAAGCGGTTCATTCAAAAGCCCAACTCGATTTAAACAATATTGAATCGATTTTTACTGTGCTGGAACTTGGGCGAATCATACAAAAAATTCCCGGCATTCCTACATCTGAGATTCCAGAAACCATTGCATCTTTGAAAGAGCTGATAGTAAAAACACTTGAAGTTACAATCAAATTTCCAACCAACCAAACATATATAGGTCCTCCAAAACCGTATGAGGCTTTTACATCGCTCTTGACGCATTTACAAAAAGAAGCGTTCCCGCATCAGACTGCAGCTGTAATTTCATTTAACTACGATATTGCTGCGGATATAGCTATGTGCCGTGCGGGACAGGGGCCCAATTACATTATCGAAAATGCTCCGGGAAATCACTTAGGAATTCCACTTCTAAAATTACACGGGTCATTAAACTGGGCTACAGAATCCGTGTCGAGAAAAATTCGGCCACTGCACCTATTTAATTATTTACAGCGATACATCCCTAATGGATATAGTGAACATGCTTCAATCGAAGTCCCGATTGGCTCGCACCTCGCCGACTACTTCAAACAAATTGAATCAATGCAAGTTGATCAGGAGCCAGTAATTGTTCCGCCGTCGTGGAATAAAGCGGATTACCATGCGGCCCTTTCTGATGTGTGGGCAGCAGCAGCCCAGCACTTATCAGAAGCGGAGTACATCTATGTTATCGGTTACTCGTTGCCGGAAACCGATTCATTTTTCCGCCATTTATATGCCCTAGGGAGTGTAGGGACAACTCCGCTACGGAAATTTGCGGTATTCAACCCAGATTCAATCGGAGACGTTGATAAAAGGTTTCGATCACTGCTTGGACCAGGCGCCATCGCTCGATATGAATATCATGAGCAGACATTCGAGCAAGCAATTGCCCATATAAGAAATCAATTTCCCAAGCGGAAAACTTGATGTTGCCAGAAGTTGGAAGGGGCAAGCTCAATCTCATTTCATTGCCTAGCGTTGCACTTGAAAAAGAAATACTCGAATTTGGTAACACGCCATTCACACCTAGAAGAAACCGGCCCTGACACTCTCGATCATGTTGACCGTTTGGAGTTTGCAAGCCCATTTGCAGTTGCAAACAACTTACCGGCAGGCGTATGCACCAAAGCTTGGATTTAATATTTGGTTCCCGGAAACGAAATTAAAGAGGGCCAGTACTTGTTCAGTGCGAGGTCAAACATAGCCTGACTTGTTACGAGTTAAAGAGGTCTGCCATGAGTGATGACTACAGCGATATGCATACGTTCGACTTGGAACTGTCTGATCGTGAAACTTTTTTTATTGGGCACATCATCGCCCAGTGGGGAGCACTTGAACATGAGATATTCATTCAAACGCTAAAAACATTCGACCGCACGGAAGATGAAGAACTTGTTCTACCTAGTCAGATGAACAATCTCAGCTTTACAAGCGTATTAGCCATATGGAAAACGCGCGTGGCTGACCAGGCAGAAGGCAAACGCGGGGCGGTTTTACTGGAAGAATATCAAAAAATCATCGAACTACATGAACACAGAAATGCCCTTGTTCACGGCATGTGGGATTGGTCTAAATCTGACCCCACAAAAATAAGCATCGTTCGGATACGCAAAAAAGAAATTATTACGGTCCATTTCACAGCGGACGATCTACAAGATTTTAGTCTCCGGGTTGCAAAAATTAATTTTAAATTAAGATACCCCGGTGGAGTCGAAGATCTTGTTACAGACAGGATAGAGCAAGGGTTCTACATCAGTCGAAGAGGATTAAGTTTATTTACCGATACTCCGGTCGCAGCCGACTTCTTTCCAGCTCTCAAAGCCGTAAAAGAAGAACCAAAATCTTCCTGAACGACGGAATTGGAAGGGGTGTATTCACAATTTCGTTGCCTAGCCACTCCCTCGCATAAGACCTAATGGCGAATTTTTTAGCCCAAGATCAAATGGAAGTCAGCAAATCCCTCCCTGACACTTCCATCAGGTAACGTCATATGGTTTCTCAGCGTCCCTAAAAATTTGTGATCTTGCAAGAACCCCGATGCCTCCCAAATGCATGAAACAGAGAAGTCAGCCAAAAGTGTTACGTCCTGCATTTTTTCGACGTTGAACAAGATTGATCCAGCGGGGAAGGTCAATTCTTTCAAACATCTCAGAAGAGACGGTGCGTTAGGATCGGATGAAAGAAATTTATCCTCGCATATCATTTCAAAGCTGTCGATGTTCAGTTGCTCGCCCAGTTTTTGTAACGTAACAAAAGGAGCCACCGTACGCATGTAGGCTGATATCTTTCCGGCGTCGTTCCTCTGAACGACGCCTTCAACAATACTTATAACTACTTGATCGAATTTTGGCATCTGGGGATTAGGCCTGTAAACAATCCGGCCACTTCCAATCCGTTCTAGTGAACGCAATTCTTTGCCCAGAGGATTACCTAAATCAACCTTAATGTCTGGATGATCGCGAATGATCGATTCGGGGCTCAATAAGGAGGTTAAGCGATGATGTCTATTATTAAACTCGGCATACGCAATCTTTAAGATCGGATCGGATGCTGGCCCCCTGTTGGTTTGGAAAACTAAAAACTCATGTCCGTTACAAAGAGCAAAGTAGATCGCACGCACCTCAGCATGATTGGCGTAGCTGTATGCCTGTTCGATATCGTCTTTTTCAATTTCTTTGAATGCTGATTTTGCTTCCAGGACCCAGTTTATTTTCTTTTGCACGTCGAGTATGTAATCAGCGCGGCCTCGCAACACAGGGTCTTTGTTTGGTTCCTTTCTACCCAGAAATTGTTTGGGATATACCAGGGGCAGTTCGCGGATGACACCATTTTCGGTGCCAGATCGATATCCGAGAAAACGTAGTAGCGGAGCAAGCACCTCCTCCCTAACATCTGCCTCATTGAAACTGGAAAAATCTAATGACTCGAACATTTTGGCCCCTATCATTTTTGTGATGCACCTATGTTCGGCCATAGTGCGTAAATTTTCTACACAAATCGACACGACTCCATAAGGTGCATGCTCCTAAGCCATCACACTTCGGGTAAAGCGGTCATGAAATTTTCGATCATGTTGACCGTTTGAAGTAGGTAATGAGAGCTGTGGTAACTAACTAAGCTCATAGAGATCCGGTACGGTATAAGTTGACTTCGACGCAAGCGATGCCGGATGCTGTGACCACCGCAGGCTTAGAAAATGGAAAAATAGAAAGATTCAACATAAGCTTTCCATCCCAACTTGAACAGAAGCCATCACACCCAGGAGAAACTGGCCATCACATTTTCCATCACACCTGCCATTCGTGAAGTTCACAAATCACGTCAAAACCCGCGTAAAATGCGACGATCGCGGGTGTAGCTCAATGGTAGAGCAGAAGCTTCCCAAGCTTACGACGAGGGTTCGATTCCCTTCACCCGCTCCAAGGTAAAAAGAAAAACTAAAAAATTTCTAGATTTAAGCAGCGCCGTCAAAACCCCGCATGCAGATGATGAATCGCCATGCCAACCGCTGCGGAACGCGTCTCCACACCCAATTTGATAAAAATATGCTCCAGGTGCTTGTTCACCGTCCGCGGGCTCATGCCGAGAATCTCAGCGATATCGCGATTGGTTTTCCCTTTCGCCAGCCAGTTCAGCACGTCTGTTTCGCGCGGCGTCAGACGATACTGGTCCAGCTGCGGTCCCGCGCTGGCAGCAATGCGCTCCGCCTGCATCTGCACAGGCGGCTTCTCATTGAGCAATAACGTCAGTTCCGCAGTTCGCTCGTTTCTCTCCAGACGTACGCTCAACACGCCATCGTCGCACGTCACGATTAGTGGTTCCGCCGCCTGCCCGCCGTGCTGCTGCAATGCCAGGCTCTCATTGAGCCAGCTTTGCAGCCGTGGCGGCAGCTTCGTTATGCCTGCCTGATCGCGGCCAACCGCAAAATATTTTTCCAGCCAATACGAGGCCTTGTTCGATTGCCACAGCGGCATGCCGTTGGCGTTAAGTACGATCACCGCATTGGCCCCCGCATCGATCACACCTCTGGCCTGCGACATCATGCGCGCCGTC
This sequence comes from Herbaspirillum sp., assembly GCA_028291765.1. Taxonomy (GTDB): domain Bacteria; phylum Pseudomonadota; class Gammaproteobacteria; order Burkholderiales; family Burkholderiaceae_D; genus Herbaspirillum. The sequence continues at coordinate 8,630 of JAQGNR010000025.1, read as the reverse complement.
CTGATGTGTGCGCCGATGCGGGCCACGATTTCCTGCGGCCGGATCGGCTTGGTGACGTAATCGATGCCGCCGACCTGGAATCCCTTGACCACATGTTCGGTTTCGGTCAGGCCGGTCATGAATACCACCGGAATTTGATCCACGTGTTTGAGCAATTTGATGCGGCGGCAGGTTTCAAAACCATCCATGCCAGGCATCACCGCATCCAGCAGAATCAGGTCCGGCGTAATTCGCTGCAGCCGTTCCAGCGCGCCGGCGCCATCGGTGGCGACCAATACGATGTGTCCGCTTTCGTCCAATGCGTCCGACAATACCGCCAGGTTGTCCGGCACGTCGTCGACGATCAACACAACGTGCCTGTTAAAGCTTGTCGACATCATGATGCATCATCTCCTTAATACGCTTGCTGTAGTCGTTGAGCCGGAATCGCTTCACCAGCCGCCGCATTTCGCCGGCAAATGGCTGATATACCTGGTCCTGCTGCTCGATTTCATCGAGCCGCTGAAGAATGCCTTTGACATAGCCGATCTCGCCCAGCTCCAACAACATTTGCAATTTTTCCTGCGATGGATATAGGAGCATCGCTTTCGATTGCGACGGTAACGGCCGGCTTTCCCCGGACGGCAGCGGCAAGCTGGCGATCCAGTCCAGTTTCAAATGCAAGCGGATTTTGTAAAGCAGTTCGTTGAACGAGACCGGCTTGACCACGAAGTCCGTATGCCAGGCCGCTTCCGGTCGCTCCGGCGCATTGTCGGCGACGTTGGCCGAGACGACGATCACGGGCAGGTTTGCGTGCCCCTGCGCGCGGATCGTGCGGCACACCGCCCAGCCGTCCATGATCGGCATCGAAATATCGAGCAGCACCAGATCCGGCGGATTCACCGCGATGGCCGCCAATCCCGCCGCGCCGCTGTCGGCCTGCTCAATCACAAATCCCAGCGGCGACAGGATCGCGCTCAGCACCATGCGTTGCGATAGCTGGTCGTCGATGATAAGGATGCGCTTGCGATCGCCGCGATAGCCCGACATCTGGTCTTCCAGTTTCACGCGCGGACGCGGCGCATGGACTTGTGGCAAGTAGATTTTCAGTTGAAACGTGCTGCCGCGGCCGATCTCGCTTTTCACCGTCAGCTCGCCACCCATGATGTGGGTCAGCATGCCGCTGATCGCCAAGCCCAGGCCAGTGCCGATGTCCTCGCGCAGATTGGCGGCGTTGCCGCGCTCGAACGGCAGGAAGATGCGCGCCTGGTCTTCTTCCGCAATGCCGATGCCGCTGTCGACAATGTCGAAATACGCTATTTCCCTGACGTAGCGCACCCGCAATGCAACGCTGCCTGCATCGGTGAACTTGACCGCATTGCCGAGCAGGTTGATCAGGATCTGGCGCAGACGCTTCTGATCGGTGTGGACAATCTCCGGGATACGTTCGGCCTTATCGAATTCAAACCGCAGACCTTTCTCTTCGGCTTGCGGGGCGATCATGTCGACGATCTGGTCCAGGAATTCATCGAGCGGCACTTCGTCGGAAGCCAGCCGCATTTTCCCGGCTTCGATCTTGGCGATATCGAGCAGTCCGTCGATCAGGCTGAGCAAATGCTCGCCGCTGCTGCGGATCACGCCGACCGCATCCCGCCGCCCAGCCGGCAATGCCGCATCCAGTTGCAAAATCTGCGCGTAGCCGAGAATGCTGTTGAGCGGCGTACGCAGCTCATGGCTCATGCCGGTGACGAAGCGGCTCTTGGCAAGATTGGCCGCTTCGGCCGCTTCCTTGGCGCGCTGCAATTCGGCGTCGGTCTGCTTGTGCGCTTCGATTTCCTGCAGCAACAGATTGGTCTGGCGTTCCGATTCCTCATGCGCTACTTTGCGGCTTTCATTGGTCAGGATCAGCCACCAGGTGCCGACACCGGTGAGCACCATTAATACCGAAAATAATTTGATGAAAATACCGGACATCGAGTCCGGCGCGGTCGCCGTTAATCCGGCCATGCCGGCCAGTTGCTGGTAATACAGCATCCATAGAATCAGCGCCAGTCCGCTGGATAGCAAACCGAACACAATCAGGTAGTGCCCGACACGGGTATTGAGCTTGCGCGCGAAGGAGATCGGCAACACGCGGCGCAAGGTGTTGAAGACCTGATCCGTCATCCGCGATTCGGTCTTGCAGCGATCATTGCAACGCGCATCCAGCGAGCAGCATAAGGAGCAGATCGCGCCCTGGTAGGCCGGGCAATGCGCCATGTCCGGTGTTTCGAATTGTTTTTCGCAGATGATGCATTCCAGTTGCCCATGCGCGCTGTCGGCCAGCGTATCGCGGCGGGCGATGTAATAACGGCCTTTGGTCAGCCAGGCGATCACCGGCGCGCTCAGCAATGCGCTGCCCAAGGCAATAAACGGCGACATTGCCTTGGCTAGCACGCCGAATACGCCCGCCATCGCGATTGCCGACAACAGCGAGGCCAGCAGCATCGCGCCGACGCCGACCGGATTGATATCGTATAAATGCGCGCGTTTGAATTCGATATGCGGTGGACTCAGGCCCAGGGGCTTGTTGATCACCAGATCGGACACCACCGCACCTATCCATGAAATCGCCACCAGCGAATACAGGCCTAGCACATGTTCCAGCGCATTGAAGACGCCCAGTTCCATCAGCAATACCGCGATCAGCACATTGAACACCAGCCACACCACCCGCCCCGGATGGCTGTGCGTGAGGCGCGCAAAGAAATTGGACCAGGCCAGCGAACCGGCGTAGGCATTGGTCACATTGATCTTGATTTGCGATACCACCACAAAGGCCGCTACCGCACCCAGGATCCAGGCCGGATCGGAAAACACATAGCGATATCCGATCAGGTACATCTGCGTCGGCTCCATTGCCTTTTCCATCGGTACTTCGTGCTGAATGGCGAGAAATGCCAGCAACGCGCCGCCCAGCATCTTGGCCGCGCCGATCAATATCCAGCCCGGTCCGGCCAGTAACAGCGCGCTCCACCAGCGCACCCGGTTGGCCGGCGTCTTCTGCGGCAGGAAGCGCAGGAAATCGACCTGTTCGCCGATTTGCGCGATCAGCGAAAACGCGACGGTGGCCGCCGAACCGAACAACACCAGATTAAAGGCATTGCCATCCTCGGCGCGGCCGGAGAACGACATCAGGTTGGCGATGACATCCGGCTCCTTGTGCAGCACGACGATATACGGCAGCACCAGCAGCACGATCCAGACCGGCTGCGTCCACATCTGCAAGCGATTGATCAGTGTAATGCCGTAGGTCACTATCGGAATCACTATCAGGGAACAGACTATGTAGCCGAGCACCAGCGGCAAGCCGAAGTACAGCTCCACCGCCTGCGCCATGATGGCGGCTTCCAATGCGAAAAAAATAAAGGTGAACGACGCGTAGATCAGCGATGTAATGGTCGAACCGATATAACCGAAGCCGGCGCCGCGCGTAAGCAGATCCATATCGACGCCGTATTTGGCCGCGTAATAGCTGATGGGCAGGCCGGTCAGAAAGAACAGCACGCTCACGCAGACAATCGCCCAGAACGCATTGGTAAAGCCATAGCTCAGCGTAATCGCGCCGGCGATGGCTTCGAGCGCCAGGAAAGACATCGCGCCAAGCGCCGTATTGGCCAGCCGGAACTCGGACCACTTGCGAAACGAACGCGGCGTAAACCGCAGGGCGTAGTCTTCCAGGGTCTCGTCGGCGACCCAGGTGTTGTAGTCGCGCCGGACTTTGACAATGCGCTGGGTGGCGGGGGCTTTCACGTTTTTTTGCCTGATTTATGTCTGATTTATGCTTGTTTTTAAGCAATTTCCGCACCAGTCAATGGGAGGGTTTATACGTCATTTGACGTATGGATAGAGAGATAGCGGGCACAGTCCTGGTGCCTTCAGATAAGTGGATTTGGCGCGGGAGGTGATCCTTCGATACGGGCTGACGCCCTACTCAGGACGAACGGGGTTTTGTGTAGCGCTTAAAGAAAAACCGTTCGTCCTGAGTAGGGACGCAGTCCCGTGCTTTTCCGACGGTCCTGAGTAGCGAAGCGTATCGAAGGAAGGATCACCTCTGCGCCAAATCCACCTATCTGAAATTGCCTCGCCGGCAACGCAACGTTTTGGTGCATCTCCCGCCATTACGTCAAACAACGTATTGCTGCACCGCGGTGCAAAAATTACTCTTCAAAGCGCAGGAGAATCTCATCCCTAACCGCCCACAAGGAGCACCGCATGCCGCATCGTTCATCTTCTGATCTCGCTTCGTTCCACCGCCGCAAGGTGCTGATGGGACTTGCTGCCGGCGGCGCCGCCATGGCCTTGCCGGCGATGGCCTTTGCCCAGCAATTCCCAACCGCCAAAGTCAATACCACCAAGCTGGCGGTCACCGATACCGAAGTAACGGTCGGCCAGTTGCATTCGGCCACAGGCACCATGGCCATCAGCGAAACCGGCTCGATCCAGGCCGAACGGCTGGCGATCGATCAGATCAACGCCTCCGGCGGCATCCTGGGACGCAAGATCAAGATCGTGCAGGAAGATGGCGCCAGCGATTGGCCGACCTTTGCCGAAAAAGCCAAAAAACTGCTGCAAAGCGATCACGTCGCCGCGGTCTTCGGCTGCTGGACCTCGGCTTCGCGCAAAGCGGTGTTGCCGGTCTTTGAAAAAGAAAACGGCCTGCTCTACTACCCGACTTTCTACGAAGGCCTGGAGCAATCGAAAAATGTGTTCTATACCGGGCAGGAAGCCACGCAACAGGTGCTGGCCGGCCTGAACTGGATCGCCAAGGAAAAGAAAGCCAAGACCTTTTTCCTGGTCGGTTCCGACTATATCTGGCCGCGCACGTCCAATAAAATTGCGCGCAAGCATATCGAAAACGTGATCAAGGGCTCGGTCGTCGGCGAAGAATACTACCCGTTGGGCAATACCCAGTTCGGTTCGCTGATCAACAAGATCAAACTGAAAAAACCGGATGTGATCTTCGTCGACGTGGTCGGCGGCAGCACCGTCGCCTTCTTCAAACAATTGAAGGCCGCCGGCGTCACCGCCAAAACACAGAACGTGCTGAGCATCTCGGTGACCGAGGATGAAATGCTCGGCATCGGCGGCGAGAATGCCGAAGGATTCTATTCATCGATGAAATATTTCGAGAGCCTGGATAACCCCGACAACAAGAAATTCGTCGCCGAGTTCAAGGCGAAATACGGCGCAAATACAGTGATCGGTGACGTCACGCAAGCGGCCTATCTGGGACCGTGGCTGTGGAAAGCCGCAGTTGAAAAAGCCGGTAGCTTCGATGTCGACAAGGTGGTTGCCGCGTCGCCGGGGATTGAGTTGAAGAACTCGCCTGAAGGCTATGTCAAAGTCCACCCAAACCATCATTTGTGGAGCAAAACCCTGATCGGCCAGACGCAAAAGGACGGCCAGTTCAAAGTGGTTTATACGTCTGATCTGATTGAGCCGAATCCTTTCCCCAAGGGTTATCAATAAGAAGATTTTCTGTTCGAAGCAAACGCGCCGAACAGAAATCGTCACCAGACTTTTTGCAATCCACCAGGAGTCCCCATGGTTTCTCTCTCCGAATTCGGCGCCATTTTTGCCATGCAGGGCTTCAACGGCCTGTCCGTCTTTTGCGTACTGCTGCTCATGGCGCTGGGCCTGGCGATCATCTTCGGCCAGATGGGCGTCATCAATATGGCGCACGGCGAGTTCCTGACCATCGGCGCCTACGTCACGTATCTGCTATCGGCGCTGACCACGCAATATGCGCCCGCGCTGCAACCGTACTATTTTTTCGCTGCGATCGTGCTGTCTTTCCTGGTCGCCTACGGTGTCGGGTATCTGACCGAATGGCTGCTGATCGGCCGGCTCTACAAACGTCCGCTCGATACCCTGCTGGCAACCTGGGGCCTGAGCCTGGTGATGCAGCAGACCTTCCGCTCGATTTTCGGCGCCAAGGAAGTCAGCGCCACTTTGCCGGAATGGCTGATGGGCTCGTTCAAGCCGAGTGAAAATATCGATATCCCGATCAACGGCGTGTTCATGATGGCGCTGACCCTATTGCTGACCGGCGGCATCTTCCTGTTGCTGTTTCGTTCGCGCTGGGGCTTGCAAGTGCGCGCCACCGTGCAGAATCGCGTCATGGCCGGCGCCGTCGGCATCAACACCCGCAAGGTCGATCGCAGCACCTTCGCGCTCGGCTGCGGCGTGGCCGGTATCGCTGGCGCGGCCTTTACCACCATCGGCTCGACCGGCCCCACCAGCGGCTCGCTATATATCGTCGATACCTTTCTGGTGGTCGTGTTCGGCGGCGCGCAAAGCCTGATCGGCACCATTACCTCGGCGTTCGCGATCGCGCAAACCCAGTCCACCGCAGAATTCTTCCTGACCGGTTCGATGGCAAAAGTGCTGACCTTGTCGGCTGTCATCCTGATCCTGATGCTGCGTCCGCAGGGCTTGTTCTCCGCCCGGCTGCGCAAATAAGCGCGCCGCGCTTTTCGCTCAAAGTTCGCTCAAAGGCTCATATGAATTTCGCATACGAAAAAATACTCGGCGGCCGATCCGGCGCGATCGGCATCCTGATCCTCGGCGCACTGTTGCTGGTGGTGTTTCCGCTGCTGTTCGACAGCTTCCGCCTGAACCTGGTCGGCAAATACCTGACTTATGCATTCGTGGCCATCGGGCTGGTGCTGTGCTGGGGCTACGGCGGCATCCTGAGCCTGGGACAAGGCGTGTTCTTCGGTCTCGGCGGCTACTGCATGGCGATGTTCCTGAAACTGGAAGCATCGGACCCGATCAGCACCAAAATCCAGTCCACGCCGGGCATCCCGGATTTCATGGACTGGAACCAGATCACCGAACTGCCGCTGATGTGGCAACCGTTTCACAGCTTCGGCTTTACCCTGCTCGCGGTGCTGGCGCTGCCGACCCTGCTGGCGCTGGTCATCGGCATCGCGATGTTCAAGCGGCGCGTCGGCGATGTCTATTTCTCTATCGTCACGCAAGCGATCGCCGCCATTCTGTCGATCCTGATCATCGGCCAGCAAGGCCTGACCGGCGGCGTCAACGGCATCACCGATCTGAAAACGCTGATGGGATGGGATATCCGCACCGACGCGGCCAAACTGATCTTGTATTTCATCAATGCCGGCCTGTTGCTGAGCTGCATTCTGCTAGGCCGCGTCATCCTCACGTCCAAACTGGGCCGCCTGTTAATGGCGATGCGCGACAAGGAAGAACGCGTGCGCTTCTCCGGTTACGACGTCGCCAGTTTCAAGATCTTCGTGTATTGCGTGGCTGCGATGTTTTCCGCGATCGGCGGCGCGATGTTTACGCTGCAGGTAGGTTTCATGTCGCCGTCGTTCGTCGGCATCGTGCCGTCGATCGAAATGGTGATCTATGCGGCCGTGGGCGGGCGCATGTCCTTGCTGGGGGCGGTCTACGGCACCTTGCTGGTGAATTTCGGGAAAACCTATTTCTCGGAATCGTTTCCGCAATTATGGCTGTTCCTGATGGGCGGGCTATTCATCGCGGTCGTGGTGTATTTCCCGAACGGATTGGCGGGACTGTATGAAAGTCACGGCAAAAAATGGCTGTCCGTATTCAAGCGGCGCCCTGCATTGCCCAAGCAAGCGTCCACGCTCGCAATGGCATCGGCGCCGGCAAAAACCGCTGTGCCCAAACCGGCACCGGCTTCCGAACGCAAACTGGGCGACCGTCTGGAGGTCCTGAAATGAACGCAGCCATCGGTTTCGAATCGTCCGGCCATCCGGTTCTCGCGCTTGAAGACTTGACCGTATCGTTCGACGGCTTCAAGGCGGTCGACAGCCTGAATTTATATGTGCAACGCAATGAAGTGCATGTCGTTATCGGCCCCAACGGCGCCGGCAAGACCACCGTGCTGGATCTGATCTGCGGCAAAACCCGGGCCACCTCCGGCAGCATCCGGTTCAAGAATCGCGAGCTGACCAAAATGCATGAACACGAAATCGTGCAGGCCGGCGTCGGACGCAAATTCCAGACGCCGTCGATTTATGAAAACCTCAGTGTGTTTGAAAACCTGGAAATGTCGTTTCCGCGCGGACGCAAGGTATTCGGCGCATTGATATTCAAGCGCAGCGCCGATGTGGTGCAGCGGGTGGAAACGGTGGCGCGCGATATTTTCCTGGAACAACACCTGTACATGCAGGCCGATCTGCTGTCGCACGGCCAGAAGCAATGGCTGGAAATCGGCATGCTGCTGATGCAGGAGCCGGAGTTGTTGATGCTCGATGAGCCGGTGGCCGGGATGAGCGTGTCCGAACGCGAACAGACCGCGGAACTGCTCATGCGCATCAGCCGGGGGCGCTCGGTGCTGGTGATCGAGCACGACATGGATTTCGTCAAAAGTATCGCCCATAAGGTCACTGTGCTGCATCAGGGGAAGATCCTGGCCGAGGGCAGTATGGCCTTCGTGCAGGCCGATCCGAAAGTCATTGAAGTGTATTTGGGTCACTGATTTCCATTCTTTGAATTTTACCTCGGAGGTGATCCTTCGATACGGGCTAACGCCCTACTCAGGACGAACGGTTTTTTGTGAAAATTTAAGGAAAAACCGTTCGTCCTGAGTAGGGCGTTAGCCCGTATCGAAG
>JAQGNR010000298.1 GCA_028291765.1 Herbaspirillum sp. | reverse complement strand
GTGGCCGAAGGCCGCCGGAATGACACGAACGGAGCACAAACATCCGCCGCAGCCCGCCTGACGCCCTTGGCGCTTCATCAACGAGCGCTACCAGACGCATTTGAAGTATCTCTTTAAAAAAGTACCGGCACCAGTAGGCACCAGTAAGCACCAGTAAATTCACCCAGGACATTATGGCAATTTCTTTTTCCTTGACTCCAGCCAAAGCACCGATAGTGCGCGCGCCGCTCAACCGCAATTACTGGCTGCTGGTGTTACGCCGGGTGCGGCGCGATCCGGTTGCCGTCATCGCCGGGCTAGCCATCTTGCTGATCGTCGTAGCGGCGCTTTTTGCACCGTGGCTGGCGCCGGCAGATCCCTATAAAGGCAGCATGATCCATCGGCTGCTGCACGTCGGCACCCCGGGCTCCCTGCTGGGCACCGATGAGCTCGGCCGCGACATGATTACGCGGCTGATGTACGGCGGCCGCCTGTCGCTGCTCATGGGCGTGTTGCCGGTGTTGTTTGCGTTCTTCATCGGCACCGGCATCGGCCTGTTTGCCGGCTATATCGGCGGCCGTTTCAATATGCTGACAATGCGCGTGCTCGATGTGTTTTATGCCTTTCCATCGGTGCTGCTGGCGGTGGCGATCTCCGGCGCGCTCGGCCCCGGCATGACCAACAGCATCATCGCGCTGACGCTGATCTTCGTGCCGCAAGTGGTGCGCATCGCCGAAAGCGTCACCACACAAGTACGCAAGCTTGATTACATCGAAGCGGCGCGCATGAGCGGCGCTTCGTCTTTTTCGATCATTCGCGTGCATGTCCTGGGCAATGTGCTCGGCCCGATCTTTGTGTATGCCACCGGGCTGATCAGCGTCAGCCTGATTCTGGGCTCGGGCTTGTCGTTTCTCGGGCTCGGCGTCAAACCGCCCGAACCGGAATGGGGCCTCATGCTCAATACCTTGCGCGGCGCCATCTACAACAATCCATGGGTGGCGGCCCTGCCGGGCCTGTTCATTTTCGTGACCTCGATTGCCTTTAACCTGCTGGCCGACAGCGTGCGCTCTGCAATGGATACCTCTGATGCTTAATCAACTCTTCAAGCCCACCATCATCGGCGGCCTGCCTGAAAAGACCGCCGGCGAGGAACGCGGCGGCCCGGCGCAACCCTTGCTGATCGTCAATCACCTGACCAAGCATTTTCCCATTCGCAGCCAGGCCGGCGCAGGCGAAAGCCTGTTCGGCCGCAAAAAGAAATTCGTGCACGCAGTCGACGATATCAATTTCACCGTCGCCAAGGGCGAGACGCTGGGCATCGTCGGCGAATCCGGCTGCGGCAAATCGACCACGGCACGGCTGGTCGCCAAGCTGATGGCCCCGGACAGCGGGGCCATCATATTCGACGGCGAGGGCGTCGCCGAATTCGGCGGCATGGAAATGAAAGAATTCCGGCAAAACCTGCAAATGGTGTTTCAGGATTCGCATGCCTCGCTCAATCCGCGCCTGACCATCGGCGAGACCATCGCCTACGGCCCCCGCGTGCATGGCGTCAATGAGGCCGATGCCAAGGCGCGCGTCCATGATCTGCTGGCGCGGGTAGGGCTGGAGCCGGTGCAGTACGGCACACGTTATCCGCACGAGTTGTCCGGCGGCCAGCGCCAGCGCGTCAATATCGCCCGCGCACTGGCGTTCGAGCCGCGCCTGGTGATCCTGGATGAAGCCGTTGCCGCACTCGATAAATCGGTGCAGGCGCAAGTACTCAATCTGCTGCAGGAGCTCAAGGCAGAGCGGCAACTGACCTATCTATTCATCTCGCACGATCTGCATGTGGTGCATTACATCAGCGACCGCGTCATGGTGATGTATCTGGGGCAGATCGTCGAAATCGGACCGGTAGACAATATTTACGGCGCTTCGGCGCATCCCTACACGCGGGCGCTGCTATCGGCCGTGCCGTCGATGGACCCGGCCAATCGCACCAAGGCTTCGCCGCTATTCGGCGACCCGCCCAATCCGATCGATCCGCCGGCCGGCTGCCGCTTCGCCAGCCGTTGTCCACATGCCAAACTGGTGTGCGAATTGCATGCGCCGCAACTGCGCCGCTTGATCGATGGCGATAATCACATGGCGGCCTGTCATTTGAACGACCCGGCCTCGGAACATCCTGATGCTGTGGCGCGGGTGGCGGCATGAGCGCGCCATTGTTGTCGATCAAGGACCTGTCGGTACAATTTCACGGCGGGCGCACCGCCAGCGCCATCAACCGGATCAGTCTGGAGCTGCCGGCCGGCCATGTGCTTGGCCTGCTGGGTGAATCCGGCTCGGGCAAAAGCGTCACGCTGCGCACGCTGTTGCGTCTGCATTCGGAACACAGCACGCGCATCAGCGGCAGCATCGAAGTCGACGGGGTCGATGTGCTGGCCATGCAAGGCCGCGCGCTGGAGCAATATCGCGGCGGCACTGTATCGATGGTGTTCCAGGAGTCGGGATTGGCGTTCGATCCGGTCTACACCATCGGCCAGCAGATCTCGGAAGCGATCCGCGCGCACCGCAAAATCAGCCGCCAGGACGCCAAGGCGCGCGCTTTGGAAATGCTGGAAAAAGTACAGATTCCGCAAGCCCCGCGCCGCTACGACGCCTACCCGCATGAACTCTCCGGCGGCATGCGGCAACGGGCCATGATTGCATTGGCGCTGGCCTGCGCACCGAAGCTGCTGCTGGCCGACGAACCGACCACGGCGCTGGACGCCACGGTGCAGATCCAGATTTTATTGCTGCTGCGGGCGCTGCAACAGGAAACCGGCATGTCGGTTATTTTCGTGACGCACGACATCGGCGCGGCCGTCGAGATGGCCGACACCATCGCCGTGATGTATGCCGGGCGCATCGTCGAGCAGGCGGCGGTGGCCGATATCGTGGAGCGGCCGTGCCATCCTTATACCATCGGCCTGCTGGCCTCGACGGTGAAGGCCGGCGACCGCGGCCAGACGCTGGCGGCGATCCCGGGCGTGCCGCCCGATCTGGCCGCGCTGCCGGCCGGATGTGCGTTCGCGCCGCGCTGCTCGCAGGCCCGTGAGCACTGCCGCATCGAACAACCGCCGCTGGAGCAGCACGGGCCAAGCAAGGTGGCTTGCTGGTATCCGGTAGCGCCGCCGGCAGCAGGCGTCCTATGACTGTGACTGAACCGGCTGCCAAAGCGCGCGGCCGCGTGGCCGAAGCGGTCTATAAACAACTTGCCAGCGATATCGTCTCGGGGCAATTCGCGCCCGGTACCCGGCTGGACGAAACCATGTTGGCGGCACGTTTTTCGGTCTCGCGCACGCCGGTGCGCGAAGCGCTCAAACAACTGGTGATGAGCGGTCTGGTGGTTTATCGGCCCAATCGCGGTTCGATTGTCGCCAACATGACGGCGGAACATCTCGATCAGTTATTTGAAGCCATCGGTGAACTGGAAGCGGTCTGCGCGCGTCACGCGGCATTGCGCATGAGCGATGCCGAGCGCGACGAATTGCGTGCGCTGCACAGCGCCGGCAAGGCGGCAATGCAGGTGCAGGATGTCAAGGATTACGATCGTCTCAATATCGCGTTGCATATGCTGATCGTTGCCGGTTCGCACAATCCGGTGCTGATCGAAACCGCACTCGGTCTGCGTGACCGCGCGGCGCTGTTTCGCAGCGCGCAATTTCGCAACATGGAACGGATCGGCGAATCGTTCGCCGAACATAGCATCATCGTCGATGCCATTCTGGAGCGCGATGCGGTCATCGCGCATCGCGAAATGCGCAAGCATCTGATCTCGGCGCGCAATGCGGCTACCAGGTCGCCGGGGCAATGGCCGCTGGCGCATTAATCTTTGCCTATTTAAATGAGTTCTATAGTTGTTCTATAGTCAGTGCAGCAGAGTTAAATAATTTCAGCAACAAAAACAAAAAAGCCCAGCAGGAGCTGAGCTTTTTCTGGGCCACGAAGGCACTAGGTACTACTAAGGCCACGAGGGCAATGCGTGGATACTAATGGGTCATCTAGGGAAAGTCAATCCTGGCAGCCTCCAACACGAGTTCTTTTGCCTGCTCAACGGGCCACAACAAACTACCCGCATTCAGCGTCTTGATCGTTGCGGCGAAATGAAGGGCGTCAGGTGGGCTGTGGTGGATGTTTGTGCGCAGTGAGGTAAAGAAGGGAGGTGGCCGAAGGCCGCCGGAATGACACGAACGGAGCACAAACAGCCGCCACAGCCCGTCTGATGCCCTTCATTTCGCAACAGTCTCTTGAAAAACTTAATCAGCGTTGCCTTAGAAAACTTCCGTGCGATGCTGCAGCGCGCATTCCCGGATGGCGTTAATCAATATCTGCGTCTCCGCCGTCTGCACACTATTGGATCGTGTCATTAATCCTACCGAACGCGCCATCAGCCCGGCAGGTTCGTTGCGGTCTTTCATGGATGGCGATAGCCTGATCAGCGTGCCCATTTCCACATCGTCTTTGACTGCGCTCCACGGCGCGAACCAGATCGCATTGCTTTTAAGTGTGTAAGTGCGCCCCAGGAATATGGAGTGGCTTTCAATAAAGTCCGTGATAGATCCAAGGCCGAGCGCCATGGCAAGGGCGTCCACGGCAGGCCCGTTAATCGAGGTCTTCAACGGCAGGATCGCAGTGAAGGGATGCAGTTCATCGGGCTTGGCGGTGGCTGATTTCTGTAGCGGATGGCCCGGGCGCACCACAACTACCAGCAGATCGGCATACAAATATTCGAACGACAGCCCTACGGTCTGCTCAGGGTCCGAATAGCGGCATAGCACGAAGTCGAATTCGCGTTCCCGCAGTTGGGCGATTAAATCTTTGGTGGTGCCGGTCAAAACATTGACCTGAATATTCTGCACGCGTTGCCGGAACATCAGCAGCGCCTGCGGCACAAAAGAAGCCGCCAGCGCACGCGCCGCGCCGATCCGGATGACAGGATTGCTTGCGTTCCTGGTCGGCCCCACGGCGTTTGCCGCTTGCTGCAGCGAATTGATGCACGCCTCCGCATGCGGGAAAAAGGCCTCGGCCTCCGGTGTCAATAGGGTGCCTTTACGGCTGCGCTCAAATAAGCGGACTTCCAATATCGCTTCCAGCTCTTTGATCGTATTGGAAACCGCCGGCTGGGTGATGGATAGCGTCGCCGCGGCATTTTGCAGGCTGCGCTGCTGCGCTACGGCCAGGAAACAGAGGAGGTGGCGAAATTTGATGCGTCTATCGATCATCATTTTATATAAGACTTTGTTATATAACTCGCCTAAAAATATGATTTTACATCACTTTTTGGGCGCTCTATAGTGGCAAACACGAAGCGAAGGAGACGCGCTTTCATCGGCTTTTTAAGACCGCTGTTCCAAGTTGACATAAAAGAATGCATTGCATAAATGCGTTCTAAAAAAATAAACTGGAGGACGTATGAAGGCGTACCGTTTGATTGCAGCAGCTCTGATTTTCAGCTTTTTCCTTGCCGGCGCAACGCATGCGCAATCGAATCCAGCGGCCGTCGCAAGTCTGGCGCTTTATAAAGGCAGCGATCGTGAGCAGCGCCTGATACAAGGCGCTAAACAGGAGGGCGCGCTGACGGTCTACACCTCGCTGACCGTGCAAGACACCATCAATCTGGGCAACGCCTTCGAAAAGAAATACGGCATCAAACCGAAATTCTGGCGCGCAAGTTCGGAAGGCGTGCTGCAACGTATCGTCTCCGAGGCGCGCGCCGGGCATTTCGATTTTGACGTGGTGGAAAGCAACGGCCCCGAACTCGAAGCGCTGCACCGTGAACAGGTGCTGCAAAAGGCCTGGTCTCCCTATGACGCCGATCTGGTGCCGCAAGCGATCATGCCACATGGCGAATGGGTCGGCACGCGGCTCAATATGTTCGTCCAAATCTACAATACCAAGCTGATCAAAAAAGAAGATTTGCCCAAGACCTATCAGGATTTGCTCGATCCAAAATGGAAGGGAAAGATCGGGATCGAGGCCGGGGATGTCGATTGGTTCGGCACCGTGGTCAAGGACATGGGCGAAGAGAAGGGGCTCAAGTTTTTCCGCGATCTGGTCGCCGCCGATGGCGTATCGGTACGCAAGGGCCATACCTTGCTGGCCGGCCTGACCGCCTCCGGCGAGGTGCCGTTCAGTTTGGCCGTCTACAACCATAATGCCGATCAGCTCAAGGCAAAAGGCGCGCCGGTCGATTGGGGTGTCATCCAGCCGGCGATCGTGCGCGCGAATGGCGCTGGGATATCGAAGAAGCCAGCGCATCCAAACACGGCGGTTCTGTTCTATGACTTCATGCTGAGCGACGCCCAGGCAATCCTGGCCAAAAACGAATACCTGACCGCCAGCCGCAAGACCTCTTCCGGCATCCTCGACAAACTGCAGCTCAAATTCGTCGATCCGGTCACCGTGCTGGACCAGAGCGCCAAGTGGGAAAAATTGTTTACGGAAATCTTTACCGAGCACCAAACGCACTGACGCACTGGCCCCGCGGCAGGGTAAAAATTCGAACCGGTGCAGGCGCGGGTTTTCATTCGATACATACCAGGAGAGAGCATGTCAGATCATCACATCGTCAGTTTGGATTCCCTTGCGCCCGGCGTGCCCGCCGCGCTGCCCGGTTTCGACTATCCGGCGCCGCGCCATCCGGCCTATTTGCGGCAGGCGCGCTGCACCGACATCGAGGAATTGATGCCATTGGCCCGCGCCCATTTGCAACGGCGCTACGGCCGCTCCGCGCTGGGCGATATCCGCGAGAACGATGAGCTGCTGATCATCACCTTTCCGCATCAGAACGATATGGTGTTCGAAGCGCTCAAGCGCGCATTGCTCGAACGCGGCGTGACGCGCGTCGATCGCATCAATACCGAGGACCTCGGCATGGAAACCGTGGTCTACAGCGCCGCCGATGGCTGGCGCGAAATTACCGATCGTCTGCCGCCGATGATCGAGAGCGGGGTTGAATTCAACGTCGCTTCGGCTGCATTGAAACGGTTTCTGGATGACCGTCCCGGCTACACCGGCGTGTATGCGGGCGAAGCCGGGCGTTCGCACTGGCGCCGCGCCGCCGGCAAGAAAATCCGTAATAATTGGGTCTACGCCACCTACGAAGATTTCATTTCGCGCGCCAACGGTTATCCGGATGAAATCTGGCGCACCGTCGATCTGAAACTGGTGGCGGCTTTCGGCCGCGCTTCGGCAGTGCGCATTACCAGTCCCGAGGGCACCAATATCGGCTGGGAAGTCACGGCCGAACAGGCCGCGCTATGGCCGAAGGGCGCTTATATTTCAGGCCACATACTCGGCTCGACGATCCAGGGCATCCGCTTCGGCCATCCGGTCGATACCTTTCTGCGCGAAGCCAAGATCCTGATGCCGACCCTCAATGGGGTGGTGGGCGGCACCAGTAATCACACCGGTTATTTCCCGCATATCGAAATCCATATCGAAAGCGGCATGATTACCAAGATCGTCGGCGGCGGTAAATACGGCGAGCTGTGGCGCGAAGTGGTGGAGCGCTATAAGGATGTGCAGTATCCGGGCTTTCCCTATAAGGGCTGGGCTTATTTCAACGATGCCTCGATCGGCACCAATCCGAAGAGCTATCGCCAGATCGAAACCTTGTGGAATTACAACGACTCCTGGACCAACCTGCCGGAACGCGCGCAGGCAGGCGTGATACATTTCGGATTCGGCGCGGAGCACTGGGATCAGACTTTCCTGAGTTACTGCAAAGAGAATAAATTGCCGACCATGCATTTCCCGCATGTACACAACGTGTTCGCCACCTACGAAATCAAGGATCGCGTAAGCGGTGAGTGGGTCAAGCTGATCGACAAGGGCCGCCTCACCATGCTGGACGATCCCGATGTGGTGCGCCTGGCCAATGTTCTCGGCGACTCGAAGCTGCTCGAATACGACTGGATTCCGGCGTTGCCCGGCATCAATTATCCGGGTGATTACCACCGCGATTATGCGCACGATCCGGTATCCTGGATCCGGCGCGAACAAAATGGCGAATTCGCCTGATATCACTATTGAGTAAAGGAATCATTGTGTCTTTATCCTTATCTGCCGCATCCTCTGCCGCCATCCCGATTACGCACGGCGCCGAATCCTACCGCGCCGTCGATGAACCTTTTTATCTGCCGGTCGGCGATGAAGTCAGCCTGTTCGAGGCGGCCCATCGCGAGCGCATTCCGGTGTTGCTCAAAGGCCCGACCGGCTGCGGCAAAACGCGTTTCGTCGAATATATGGCGTGGCATCTGGCACACAAGACCGGTGCCGACAGCGGCTATGCCTTGACCACGGTGAGCTGTCATGAAGACCTGACCGCGACCGATCTGGTGGGCCGCTATCTGCTCTCGTCCGACGGCACCCATTGGATCGACGGGCCGCTGACCCGCGCGGTTAAAAGCGGCGGCATCTGCTATCTCGATGAAATAGTGGAAGCACGCAAGGATACGATCGTCGTCATCCATTCGCTGACCGATCACCGCCGCCTGCTGCCGCTGGAAAAGAAGGGCGAATTGCTGAAAGCGCATCCGGACTTTTTCCTGGTGGTGTCCTACAACCCCGGCTATCAATCCACCATCAAGGACTTGAAGCACAGCACGCGCCAGCGCTTTGTGTCGATCGAA
>JAQGNR010000292.1 GCA_028291765.1 Herbaspirillum sp. | reverse complement strand
CAGGTCGTAAAAGGCCCTATCGACCTGGTGAAGGCCACGGCGGCCTGATCCGCCCCGGTGAAGGCAAAGCGCTGAACTAAGGGGCAATCTCCGAAAAAAACCCGGATAACCAGCATTGCCCTAAACGCGCATTCAGATACTCATCATCGGTTTCAGTCCACTAGCTTTCACCAAACCAGGGTTAGCCATATGCGAGCGGAATGCTTCGGCAATGGCATTGACGGGCAAGCCGGTAGTAATACAAACAATAAAGCTATCGCGCTTTTCATCAGGCCAATCGGCCATCTGCTCCACCGGGAAGAAAGTCTGCTGCACCGCCTGAATCACCGTCGGGCCGGATTCACCTGCCAGTGCCAGCCATCCCTTCAAGTGCAAGATATGTTCACCGTGGCGCGCCAGCGTCAGGCGCAACGCCTGCTCGAAATCATCCCATTGCCATTGCCGCGTGAAGCGCAGCGTTGTCGTTTGCACTCTGCCGTGATGGAGATAACGCACGGATGGCATGGCGGTAACCGCGGCGACTGGCGCAGCATTAATGGGTAGCGCCGGCACGTGTTTTTTATCCCGCACACCGAGTTGCCGCAGGAAATCGGGCTGCAATTGTCCCGGCACGGTCCGTTGCAATACGGCCAGCGGATTAAGCTTGCGCAGCGCTGCTTCGAGCGCCTCGGAAATGTTGCCGTCGGTACAATCCGTTTTGGTCAACAACAGCGCATCGGCGGCCGCTGCTTGCGCCAGCGATTCCGGATGGCGCGCGAGTTGCATCTCGCCGGTCATCGCGTCTACCGTACACAGCACACCATCGAGCACATACCGCTGTGCCACCAAGGCATGCGAAAACAAGGCTTTGATGATGGGACGCGGATCGGCCAGGCCGGTGGTTTCGATCACCACACGCGAAAAATGCGGCATCCGGCGCTGCAGCCTTTTCCAGAACAAATCCTCCAGAACGCCCACCAGATCGTCGCGCACGCTGCAACAGATGCAACCGTTTTCCAGCAGCATGATGGCATCGCTGGCGCTTCCCAGCAGATGATGATCGAGCCCTACAGTACCCAATTCATTGACCAGTACCAATGTGTCGCCCCAGCCCGGAAGCGTCAGCATCTGGCGCAGCAGCGTGGTTTTGCCGCTGCCCAGAAAACCGGTCAACAGGGTAATCGGAATTTGCTTGATTACCTGCTGTTGCATGTTCATTGCCAGGGATCCACGCAGCAATGAATCGCGTTACGCTCGCCTTCACCGCCGACAGTTGTCAAAGCACCGAGTACGTTATCCAGACCGAACATATGGGTGCACATCTTCTCCAGCGGATAACGGCCGGATGCGATCAGTTGCATCGCCATTTCAACCGCCTGATAACTATGTCCGCGCATGCCCTTGACGGTCAGATTCTTGCGGAACAGGTAATCGCTATCGAACTCTGGAATCGGTTTCCCTTTGCGCCCGCACAGTAATATCCGGCCGCCCTTGCGTGCCGTTTGAATCGCCGTCACCACGGCCGCCGGCCCGCCTGAGGCGCAATCGATGACGAGGTCCGCCATATGACCGTTGGTGAGTTCTGCCACCGTTTCGAGTAAATCGAATTGCTCGACGTCGATGGTGTGATGAGCACCGAATTCCCTGGCCAGCGCCAGCCGGGCGCTATCGGCCGACAAGCCGGTCACGATGATCATGCCCGCGCCGGATTCTTTGGCCGCGATGACGCAGGCCAGCCCTTGCTGCCCCGGCCCCTGAATGACAACCACCTCGCCCAGTTGCAGCCGTCCCGACAGACTGACCCATTCGACGCCATTGCCCAACGGCAGCGCCAACGTCGCCTGCACCGCCGGCACATGGGCCGGCACCTTATGGAACACCGCATTCGGATGCAAATACTGATATTGGCTATAGCCGCCCCATAACGACGGCGCGACGTTAATGGAAGTCGAACCGTAGCGGATACCGTTGCCGACCAGGGTATCGGTCGCGTCACACAGGCGGAATTCGCCGGTGCGGCAGTAATGGCAATGACCGCAAGGCAGATACTCTTCCAGCGCCACGCGATCGCCTTCCTGCACGCCCCAGCGCGCTGCCGCATCGGCCCCGATTTCGGTCACGAAACCGACCGTCTCGTGGCCCAGAATCATCGGCCCTTTACTTTTTGGGTAGTTTAAAAAATACGGCCAATCGCTGCCGCAGACACCGGTTTTTTCCACCTTCAGCAAACCGCCGTCGGCGGGAATGGACGGCGCATCGAACTCGCGCACTTCCGTGCGCCGTTCCGTCAACGCTACCGACGCTCTTACTTTACCCTGCATGCAAAGCCTCTTTAAATGGATGTATGGGCTTCGCCCAATTTAGCCTTGAAGCGATCTTCAACTTGCGCCAGCGGCACATTGGACGGCACCTTGAAGGACGCCGAACGCACATGATGGGTTGCAGGATCGATCCCGGGAGGCACCGCGCCGCCCGGCAAAGCTTCGGCTGCCGCCAGCAGGCGGCGGCGCGCCTGGACGATCGCCACATCGGTAGCCACCAGCAGCTCTTGCGAACGATCGACGATCGGGCCCATGCTTTCCTGCAGCGAGGCGTCTTGCATGCCGATCCCCTTGACGCCGCTGTAGAAGCGCCCGCTTTTCTGGCCTTCGCGATCCATCAGATAACCGTTGCTCTTGTTGGCCACCGTTTGGTAGGTGCCGGGAATCAACTCGGCATACATGCCCTGCCCGTTTTGCATCGCGTACAGCTCGGTCTCATGCAAGGGCCGGGTCGGATGATGCGTCATGCTCCAGGCGAAACAGTTTTCGTCATCGATCGGCACCCATGCATGGCCGTGCACGCCGTGGTCGCCGTAGGGCGGGATCATGGTGTACCAGGGCATGATCCATTGCGTCACGCGCCAGTAGCTATTGCCTTCGTCGGCCTGGCGCTTGGCGCCGATCAACATACCGCCGGGCGAGCCGGCGACTTCGAATTTCGGCCGCAAATCGGCCTGATATTTGGCGCCTTCGGTGCCTTTATGCAACGGGTCCGAGTTCAGCTCGCCGCTATGCAGCGAAGAGACATGGCTGCCGTCGATGCCGCCTTCCATCGCTTGCATGTAATTGCACTCCTGCAGGCGCTTGCTGACGTAGCGATGCGAATCCGGCACCATGGCCCATTCGAATTCAGGCAGCGGCGGCATATTTTCCGCTGGCCCCATATATGTCCAGATCACACCGCCGCGTTCGACGCATGGATAGGCTGCGGGCAGCTTGACCTTGCTGCAGAATTTGCTGCCTTCCGGCTCCGATGGAATATCCACGCATTGGCCGCTCACATCGTATTTCCAGCCGTGGTAAGGACAGCGCAAACCGTTTTCTTCGTTGCGGCCGAACCAGAGCGAAACGCGGCGATGCGCGCAATATTCGCTCATCAGACCCAGCTTGCCTTGCGTATCGCGGAAGGCAATCAACTCTTCCGACAATAATTTGACGCGCACCGGCGGGCAATCCGGCAACGGGATTTCTTCCGACAACAGCGCCGGAATCCAATAGCGCCGGAATAGATTGCCCATCGGCGTATCGCGACCGGTTTGGGTCAATATTTTATTTTGCTCTTGCGTTGCCATTACTCCCCCCTAAAAAAATAAATTCCTATGCTTAATTCGGCGAACGATACGGCCCCAGCTCGCGCACGGTGGCATCGACGAAGGAATTGTCGACCACCTGATCCACTGTTGCGGTACCCGATATCAATTTCTGCGATTTAAAGAAGTCGAAATCTTTCTTCAAGCTCTCGACATTGACCCTGCCCTCAGGATTGGACGCATTCGGCACGATGGCGCGATACAGATTTTTATCCTTGATTTCGGTATATTCGGTGAGAATCGCCAGCACTTCTTCGGCATTCTTGCCGGCGATTTTGCCGTTTTTAAGTCCGTCGTTATAGTCGCGCACGCCTCTGATGTAGGCGCGCATGAATTTCCTGCCAATTTCTGGTTGATTTTTGATGAAGTCGCCGGAATACAAAACCACGGCCGTTTGCTGCCCCGGATAAGTGACGTCGTTGCCGGAGATGCGCACGGCCACGCCGTTCTTGACCGCCTGGCTTACGGTGGGTTCATTGGTAATGCTGGCGTCGATCGCCTTATTGGTGAACGCGACCATGTGCTGCGGAAAACCGAGATCGATGATGTTGGCGTCGCTATATTGCAGGCCGCCTTTTTTCAGCACTTCGTTGAGTGCGGATGCGGTTCCCGTGCCGGAGGCGCCGATCGCAATCGTCATGCCCTTGAGATCCTTGTAGCTCTTGTAGCGGCCGCTGTCGACCAGATCCTTGCGTACCATCAAAGCGGAAAAACCATAGCCCGGTTGTATCGACCCTTTGTCGGCCACCACTTTGACGTTGATGCCGCGTCCGACTGCGTTATATAAACCAGCCGCTACCGTGCCGCCGCCGACGTCGAGCTGCCCGACACCCAGCGGCGCGATCATTTTGGCGGCGGAAATGAATGGCGTGAAAGTGACGACGAGACCCTCATCGCGAAAATAACCTTTTTTATCCGCAATGAAAAAACCGATGTCGCTGATGACATTGGTGGTCCCGACCCGCACCAGAGTCGGCACGGCCACGACGGCGGCCGAAAGGGAAGATGAGAGGGAAGATAAAACTACTGCTAAAAACAGGCCCGATGCCATCCATCGCGCGAATCGCTGCAGCCGGCTTGACAAGCCACTGGAAAAACTGACGCTCATACTGGTTCTCCTCCAATAATATTTATTTTTTATATGAGCGAGGCGGCTCGATGACCACTCTTTTTTTGCCCCCGTTTTACTAGTGTTGGCAAAGCAATTTTTGCGCACGTGGCACGCGCAGGACAGATGCACCACAATGAAAATTCTTATATTATGAGATTTATTTCCAAACTACAAAGGTTTTTTACAGGAAACAGAAAGAATAGGGAAATCAGAGAACACGCGCGCTTTCAAAGCTGCGCGGACGGCCGTCGAGTGGATCGATGTACGCAATCGCACGCGCCAGCAATTTCAATGGAAACCGATAATCGTCCGGCGTACCCTCCGCCACGACCTCCGGATAAAACCTGTCGTTGACGATCGGACGGCCCAGCGCCGCCAGTTGAACGCGCAATTGGTGTTTGCGGCCGGTGATCGGATGCAACCGGTACAAGGCTTGCGTGCCGTGCTGCTCAATTAACTGGATATGCGTTTGCGCATTCGGTTCGCCATCGACTTCCTGCATCCGAAAGAACGGCTGCCCTGCTTCCATCCGGCTGCTATAGACGGCTGGCAAATCGATAGCGCCGGGGCCATCGGTGAGCGCTTCGTAGGTTTTATCGACGGCACGCTGCGCAAACAACGCATGAAAGGCTGGGCGGCTGAGCCGATTAAGGGAAAACAGGACGAGACCTGCGGTTTCGCGGTCGATCCGGTGCACCGGCGTCAAATCCGCCAAGCCGGTTTTTTTCTTCAGACGTACTAACAGGGTTTCGTGCAGGAATTTACCGCCGGGGGTCACCGCCAGGAAGTGCGGTTTGTCGGCGACCAGGATATGGGCGTCCTGATAAATAATGCTTTCCTCGAACGGCACCGGGATTTCATCATCGATTTCCCGATAATAAAAAATGCAATCGCCGTAACGATAAGGGCTGGCCGGCGTGATTGCTGCGCCGAATTGATTGAGCACTTCGCCGCGTTGCATGCGGCTCTGCCAGATGGCAGGGCTTATGTCCGGGAATTGGGCAATCAGAAACGCCAGCATATCCGGCCAGTCGCCCGGCGGCAGCCATAGATAACTGGGCGCTACGCCGTCGCGCAGCGGCAACGGCGCTTTCATTTAAAACGCCCTCAAGCCATCGTATTGACCGTTTGGCCCAGGGTCGCTGTGGTAGACGACGGCTGAAGCTGCGCGATCAGTCCGGCGGCGGCTGTTTTCTGGATGTCGAGCGCCTTCTTCTCCATCGCGATGTTCAAACTATCGGCCTGCTGTGTCTGGGTCAGACTGGTGGCCAATGCAGCGATCTGTGTTACATCCATGACAACTCCTCAAGTATTTAATATAGGCAGTAATGTACAACGCCATGTTCACTTACGGCAATAATTCAGTTTTCTTTAACAGTGCAGAAAAAACATGTCTGCGTCTGGAAAGCCGGCTTTAAACTACGCTGCATCAGACTCGGACAAATTTAAACAGCATGCAAGCAATCCTGGATCAAATCGCCGCTAACCCGGATACCGACAGCATCGACCCTTTGGTCGCACTGGTCGATGCCTTGCGCCCACCCCGCAATGCCGCGCCCGAGAATATCGGCGCTGGAGTACAGGCCTTGATTGCGCTGCTGCAGGCCCATCCATCTTACGCGACGGCTTTGCGCCATTATCTGCTGCAAGTATTGTCGACCAGACGCCAAACCAGTTTATACACCGATGTCGGCACTTTGCGCGATGGCGGCTTTTTTACCGAACTGTTTCGTCGCTTGTCCTACCGAATGCTGCCGCCGGCGCTGGACGAACGCTATCTGGTGGATTGCCTGGATCGGGTTCTGCCGCAGCCGCGCGATTATGTCTGGATCAATGCGGCGCCGGCCGCATCCTGGTTAACGCTGATCGGCCTATTACAACGACAACGCGGCGCCGGGAACGATGCGTGCGCAGTCGAGCAAACCGCGACCCAATTGCTGCAGGCGATCCAGGTGCTGTCCTATCGCATCAGCGCGATCGGCACGGAACCGGAACTGATCCGTATTTATACCGATGTCAAGGCGTTCGAATCGCCGTTCTTGATGCAAAACGTCGAACTGCAGCGCTATCTGGCGGCTTACATGCAGGACAGTGACAACGACAGCAAAGGCGACAGCAATTCGCCCGATGAAGATCAGCCCAAGCCACCCTATGAAAGCCCGGATCATGTGCTGGTCATGCTGGATCAATGCGATGCGACTGTCAGCAAAATCCGCAAGCTGACGCTGCGCTTGGGCACCAGTGTTGCATTGACTTATCGCCTGGTTCGATTGACGCAAAACATCGAACGCATGCGCACGTTGCTGTCGCTGGTCGATCGGCCGCCGGCCACAGAAAAAACGGATGCAGAAAATTCAGCGGATGCAGCTGCGGTTGCGGCTGCGCACACCAAACACAGCGCCGCACTGGCCCTTGGGCTGAAGCTGGTCGAAGCGCATAATCGCAAATACGCCGTCAACGAATTATTCGCAAGCAATATCAATCTGCTGGCGCGCAATATCACCGAAAACGCCAGCCGCACCGGCGAACACTATATTGCCGAAGACCGGGGGCAATATCGCGCCATGCTGCGCTCGGCCTCCGGCGCCGGATTGATCATCGGTTTCATGGCGGTTCTCAAGATACTGGCGTCCTATTTACATGCCGCGCCCTTGATCGAAGCGTTCTTGTTCAGCATGAATTATTCGCTGGGGTTCATGCTGATTCAAGTCCTGCATTTCACGGTCGCCACCAAACAGCCGGCGATGACAGCTTCGCGTATCGCCGCCGATGTGCACAGCGGCGATGGCCGCAACATCGATCTGGATAGTCTGGTGGAATTGCTGGTTAAAGTCATTCGCACGCAATTCGTCGCCGTGGCGGGCAATCTGCTGCTGGCGTTTCCGATGGCCTATCTGATTGCGATCGGCTACGGCCAGCTATTCGGCCATGCACTGGTCACGCCGGACAAAGCCCGGCATCTGTTGCAGGATATCGATCCCTTTACCACGCTGGCCTTGTTTTACGCTGCGATTGCCGGGGTCTGTCTGTTTCTGGCAGGGCTGATTTCCGGCTATTACGACAACAAGGCGCTTTACACGCGCATGGGCCAGCGCATCGCTCGTCTGCACTGGCTCAATCGTTGGCTCGGCGCGGCCAGGGTTGCGCGCCTGGGCGATTATCTCGAAACCAGCTTGGGCGGGCTGATGGGGAATTTTTATTTCGGCATTTTGCTCGGCTGTCTCGGCACAATCGGCTTTTTATTCGGACTGCCGATCGATATCCGTCACATTACGTTTTCCGCCGCCAATTTCGCCATTGCCATGGTGGGCCTGGATCATCAGATCGGTTGGCATGCCATCGTAGTATCGACTGTCGGCGTGCTCGCCATCGGCACCGTCAATTTATGGGTCAGTTTTTCACTGGCGCTGATTGTCGCCTTGCGCTCGCGCCAGGTTCAATTTCAGCACGGCGCGCAACTGGCGAAGCTGCTGCTGCTGCGTTTTCTGAAGCGTCCGATCGATTTCATGATCGCGCCCAAGGATATTGCAACGGCTGCCGATGCGAGCGAAGGGGTCGATGCGGTCGCTTCGGATAAGCTGAGCGGTAAAGTTTAAGGCCCTGGGTTTAAAGCCTGGACACCTGCATAATCGCGGGTTTCAAAACAAGCTGGCCGATTTAGCCTATTATATTTGCCATGCAAAACAGCAAGGAAACCTGATATGTCCTCCGCTTCCGCCTGCACGCAATCCGGCTCTGTCAATCGGCGCATCGTTTTGGCCTCGCGTCCACGCGGCTTGCCCACGCCCGATAATTTTCGCCTGGACCACGTCGGCGTGCCGACGCCAAAGGACGGCGAATTACTGTTGCGCACCGTCTATTTATCGCTGGACCCCTACATGCGCGGCCGCATGAGCGATGCGCCTTCCTATGCGCCGCCGGTGGAACTCGATCAGGTCATGATAGGCGGCGCCGTATCGCGCGTGGTCAGCTCATTGCATCCGGATTACCTGGTCGGCGACTGGGTGCTCGGCACCACGGGATGGCAGGACTACGCGCTATCGACCGGCAAGGATTTAAGCAAGTTACCCGACAATATGGAGCACCCTTCGCATGCATTAGGCGTCTTGGGAATGCCGGGCTTCACTGCTTATGCGGGACTACTGGACATCGGCCAGCCGCAAGCCGGTGAAACCGTGGTGGTGGCGGCTGCCACCGGCGCGGTCGGGTCCGTGGTCGGCCAGATCGCCAAACTGAAAGGCTGCAAAACCGTCGGCATCGCCGGCGGCATCGACAAGTGCAGCTACGCTATCGAAGAGCTCGGCTTCGACGCCTGCATCGACCATCGCGATAAAGACTTCGCACCCCAACTGGCGGCCGCATGCGGGGGCGGCATCGATGTCTACTTTGAAAACGTCGGCGGCGCAGTGCTCGACGCGGTGTTGCCGCTGCTCAATCTGCATGCCAGGGTGCCGCTGTGCGGTCTGATGTCGCAACTCAGCAGCAGCGGGCCCGGCGGCAACGATCGTTTGCCGCAGCTTCTGCGCATCGCCTTATCGCGCCGTATCCTGATTCGCGGCTTCATTATTTTCGATTACTACGCTACGCATTTTCAGGCCTTCAAGCAGGACATGCATGCCTGGCTGGCAAGCGGCCAGATCAAATATCGCGAAGATATCGTTGCCGGCCTGGAAGCGGCGCCGGAAGCATTTATCGGTCTGCTGCAAGGCGTTAATTTTGGCAAGCTGGTGGTGCGGGTCGGCGAGCATTAATGTGTAGCGCCATCCCCTCGGATCAGAATGCGCGCTGGCCGCCTTTGGGGTGTGGCGCGATGTTGTGCTCCGTTCGTGTCATTCCGGCGGCCTGCGGCCACCTCCCTTCTTTACCTCACTGCGCGCAATCATCCGCCACTGCCCGCAACAGGGCGCCTTGCCCTGAATTTCGCCACAGTGGCTTCGGGCCGCAGGCACAG
>JAQGNR010000247.1 GCA_028291765.1 Herbaspirillum sp. | reverse complement strand
GGCACCGTAAATGTGAAACTATTCGCCTTGAGCGGTGGATTCTTTTGAAAATTGGTGAAGTTCAGCACCGATATTTGTCCGAAGGAATCCTGCAATTCCATTGCTTCCGGCAAGCCGTTGCGCAAGCCGATTTTGATGTGATCGAAGGTCGTATCCTTGGTTTTTGGCGTGGCTTCCAGCCATTCCAGGCCATCTTTTGTGCCGCCTTCTTTCAACGTGAAATTCTGTTCCAGATCGTTGCTGCCGAACAGGATCGCCGCCGGCGACGAACCGAGCGCGCTACCCAGCTTGCGTGTAGTGACCTGATTCAAATCCTTATCGTAGATATAGAGTTGTTCGCCATCGGCCTGCAGTAATTGTTCGTAGGGTTTCTGGTAGGTCCAGATGAACTTGCCGGGGCGCGCAAACACAAAAGTGCCGGAGGATACGCTGGATGCCTTGGCGCTGCCGCTGCCGGTTTTGACCAGCCGTTGCGAGAAATCGCCTTTGGCCGATTGCGTTGTGGTAACGAAGCTTTTGAATTGCGCCAGGGCATCGGCGCTGGCTAGCGCAGGCATGCATGCAGCGCACGAAATGATGACGGTTAAAAACGTATTGGGTAAAGAAAATTTCATTAATTTTTATCCTATGGGATCGCTGTTACATGTCATTCAGGTTTTGCATGGGTATCCTTTAAGCTTTACCTCGGAGGTGATCCTTCCTTCGATACGCTTCGCTACTCAGGACTGTCGGAGAAGCACGCCGCGTTGCGGCTACTCAGGACGAACGGGTTTTTTTAAAAATTTAAAGAAAAACCCCTCGTCCCTGAACGGCTTTTTTTTAAATTTAAAGAAAAACCCCTCGTCCCTGAACGGGTTTTTTTGAAAATTTAGAGAAAAACCCGTTCGTCCTGAGTAGCCGCAACGCGGCGTGCTTCTCCGACAGTCCTGAGTAGCGAAGCGTATCGAAGGAAGGATCACCTCCCAGGCAAAATTTAAAGGATACCCACACAAAACTCAGATGAACCCTATTAAATACGCCGCGCAATAACTTACTCGGCATTTTGCCCGGCCGGCACCAGGATTTCGCGGTTGCCGTTCGATTGCATGCTGGAAACCAGACCGCTGTTTTCCATTTGCTCCAGCAAACGCGCGGCGCGGTTATAACCGATGCGCAGATTGCGCTGCACCAGCGAAATCGAAGCGCGCCGGTTCTTCAGTACTACAGCAACGGCCTGATCGTAAAGTTCATCGCCTTCAGTGCCACCCGCAACGCCGCCCATGCCGCCATCGGCATCGCCGGCGACGCCGCCTTCCAGAATGCCTTCAATATAATTCGGCTCGCCCTGCGCCTTCAGATGATCGACCACGCGATGCACTTCTTCATCCGAGACGAACGCTCCGTGCACCCGGATCGGCAAACCGGTGCCGGGCGGCATGTACAGCATATCGCCCATGCCGAGCAAGGCTTCCGCGCCCATTTGGTCGAGAATCGTGCGCGAGTCGATTTTGCTGCTGACCTGGAACGAGATGCGGGTCGGTACGTTGGCCTTGATCAGGCCGGTAATCACGTCCACCGATGGCCGCTGTGTCGCCAGAATCAGGTGTATCCCCGCGGCGCGCGCTTTTTGTGCAATACGCGCAATCAGTTCTTCCACCTTTTTGCCGACGACCATCATCAGATCGGCCAGCTCATCGATGATGATGACGATGGTCGGCAGCTTCTCCAGCGGCTCCGGTGCATCCGGCGTCAGGCTGAACGGATTCGGAATCTTCTCGCCGCGCTTGTCGGCATCGGCGATTTTCTGGTTGTAACCAGCCAAATTGCGCACCCCGACCTTCGACATTTTCTTGTAGCGGCGCTCCATTTCGGCCACCGCCCAGTTCAGCGCGTGACCTGCCTGCTGCATGTCGGTCACCACCGGTGCGAGCAGATGCGGAATGCCTTCGTAGATCGATAATTCAAGCATCTTGGGATCGATCAAAATCAGCTTGACGTCGTTCGGGCTCGATTTATAGAGCAGCGACAGAATGGTCGCATTGATGCCGACCGATTTACCCGATCCGGTGGTACCGGCAACCAGCAAATGCGGCATCTTGGCCAGATCTGCCACCACCGGATGACCGGCAATATCCTTACCCAGCGCGATGGTCAGGCTGGAGGAACTGTCGTTATAGATTTTCGAGCCGAGAATTTCAGTGAGGCGCACGATTTGCCGCTTCGGATTCGGCAATTCCAGGCCCATGTAGTTTTTGCCTGCGATGACTTCGACCACCCGGATCGACGTCAGCGACAGCGAACGCGCCAGATCGCGCGCCAGACCGACGATCTGGCTGCCTTTGACGCCGGTCGCGGGTTCGATCTCGTAACGCGTGATGACCGGCCCGGGATGGGCGGCAATCACCTTGACCTGCACCCCGAAATCGGACAATTTCTTCTCGATCAGACGGCTGGTGAATTCCAGCGTTTCGACCGAAACGGTCTGCTGCACCGGCGGCGCTTCATCCAGTAAGGACAGCGGCGGCAGATCGCTATCCATATCCACGAACAGCGCGCTTTGCTTTTCTTTTTCGATACGCTGCGATTTCGGCACGTCCATGACTTGCGGCTCGATCCGGATCGGCGCCGCTTCGACGATCTTGGCGCGCTCCTGCACCACCACTTCCTCGCGCTTAACCGCAGCGACATGGCCGACCTTGCGGTCTTCGCGCGCCACATAGAAATTTTTCAGGCCGAATACGATCCCTTCCAGCGTAGCGCCCAGACGCTCCACGGCGGCCAGCCAGGACACATGAAAAAACAGACTGAAGCCGAGGCCGAACAGCAATAGCAGCAAGAGTGTGGCGCCGGTAAAACCCAGCGCGTTTTGCGCCGCGCCGCCGATCACTTCGCCCAGCACGCCGCCCGGTGCGCGCGGCAATGGCAATTTCATGCTGTACATACGCATGTATTCGAGACCGAGGCTGCCGGCCAGCATCAACGCAAAGCCGATCAGCCGGATCAGCGCTTCGTGTTTATGCTCGGGCTCGGCTTCCTGCTCCAGAAAAAACCGTTGCGACATGCGGCGATAACCGAGCCAGAGATAACGCCCGCACAGTACGCAGAACCACCAGGCCGACAGGCCGAATACATACAGCAGCAGATCGGCGCTATAAGCCCCTACTTTGCCGCCCCAGTTATGCAGGCGTAGGACAGCGATGGAACGGGACCAGCCGGGGTCATCATGCGAGTAAGTG
This sequence comes from Herbaspirillum sp., assembly GCA_028291765.1. GTDB lineage: Bacteria > Pseudomonadota > Gammaproteobacteria > Burkholderiales > Burkholderiaceae_D > Herbaspirillum. The sequence goes on along the minus strand of JAQGNR010000247.1, from coordinate 5,637 downwards.
AACAGAATCAGCACCAGATAGACGCTCAGGGTCGCCAATACCAGCCAGCGGGCTTCGGATAATAAGCGCACCAGCCGGTTTGGCAGCGGCGCGGATTCCGCAGGTTTGGGATTGCGTGTGTACGCTTGGGATGTTCGGGTCATAGGGTGATCTGCGATCTGATATGTTACCAATAGTGCGTGCCAATAGTGCCTGCCGATATTGCGATCCTGCATTGTAACGGGCTATCGCTTTAAGAATGTAACATGAACGCCGGCCATGGCGAATCGAGGCGGGATGGATGAGGGATACAGCGGGCGCAGCCGAGGACTTGTGCAAACGCAGCCATAGCCCCATCTCGTCTATAATCCTGTGCAATCTTGTCTTCCCGATCCGATACCTCAACGTAGAGCGCTTTATGACTTCTCCGAAACACGCAAAAGTATTGATTCTGGGCTCCGGCCCTGCCGGTTATAGCGCTGCCGTGTATGCCGCGCGCGCCAACCTGAATCCCGTCCTGATCACCGGCGTCGAGCAAGGCGGCCAGTTGATGACCACGACCGACGTTGAAAACTGGCCCGGCGACCCGACCGGCGTGCAAGGGCCTGAACTGATGGAGCGCCTGCTCCAGCATGCCAAAAATTTCAATACCGAAATCGTCTTCGATCATATTCATACCGCGCACTTGTCCGAAAAACCGATCCGGCTGATCGGCGATGTCGGCCAATACACTTGCGATGCGTTGATTATCGCCACCGGCGCTTCGGCGCAATATCTTGGATTGCCATCGGAAAACGCATTCATGGGTAAAGGCGTGTCGGCTTGCGCTACCTGCGACGGCTTTTTCTATCGCGGCAAGGAAGTTGCCGTGGTCGGCGGCGGCAATACGGCGGTCGAAGAAGCACTGTATCTGTCCAATATCGCCAGTAAGGTGACGCTCATCCATCGCCGCAACAAATTCCGCGCCGAGCCGATTTTGATCGATCGCCTGATGCACAAAGTGGGCGAAGGCAAAATCGATCTCAAATGGAATCATGTTCTGGATGAAGTGGTCGGCGACGCCAGCGGCGTGACCGGCATCAATATTCGCAATACCGATCAGAGCAATATAACGCCCATGCCGGTGCATGGCGTTTTCATCGCCATCGGCCATAAGCCGAATACCGGTATTTTCGAAGGTCAGCTGGAGATGAAAAACGGTTACATCAAAACCCGTACCGGTCTTGAAGGCGACGCCACCGGCACCAGCATTCCCGGCGTATTTGCGGCCGGCGATGTGCAGGATCATATCTACCGGCAAGCCATTACCAGCGCCGGCACCGGTTGCATGGCGGCGTTAGACGCCCAGCGTTATCTGGAAGGGCTGGAGTAAGCAAGACAACAGCGTAATACCGGCTGCGCTGCTTTCACAGGGTTATCGCACAGGAGAGGATGATGCCTGCTTCGATCAAGAATTTCTCGGCATTAACGGCGCTGCGCAAGGATCTAAAGGCGCAGCAGCAAGCACGTGCGTTAGCCGATGCCGAAGCAGCGCGCCAGGCCCAAATCGCGCTGGAAGAGGCCGATCTGTTCCGCCGCAGTATCGGCCAGGTCGCGCCCTTGCCTTCCTCGGACAAGAAAAGCCATCCAACGCCACGGCCATCGGTACTGGCGCGCCAGCATCTGGCCGACGAACAGGCGGCGCTGCAGGAATCGATTTCCGACGAATTGACCTACGATACGCTGCTCGATACCGATGCGTCGCTCAGCTATGCCCGCGATGGCGTCGGTCACGATACGCTGCGCAAATTGCGGCGCGGCCATTGGGTGATCCAGCGCGAACTGGATCTGCACGGGCTGCGTACCGATCAGGCGCGCGAAGCATTGGGCGAATTTCTGCGGGAAGTACGGCGGCGCGGCCTGCGCTGCGTGCGTGTTATCCACGGCAAGGGGCTGGGATCGGTGAACCGGGAGCCGGTGCTCAAGAACAAGGTCCGCAACTGGCTGATTCAAAAAGATGAGGTGCTGGCGTTTTGCCAGGCGACGCCGGCCGAAGGCGGCTCGGGGGCGTTGATCGTATTACTGAAATCGCAGGAGCGGCTCTAACGTTCACGATTAACGCATGAAAACGGCCCCTGATCGATGATGATCAGGGGCCGTTTTCGTTTAAAACCAAAACGATTCAAGCCGGATTTAAACCGCTTCCGAGCCGGTTTCACCAGTGCGGATACGGATCACCTGCTCGACATCCTGCACAAAAATCTTGCCGTCGCCGATCTTGCCGGTACGCGCCGCCTTGATGATTGCATCCACCGCCGCATCGAGATTGACTTCGTCGATCACCAGCTCAATCTTCACTTTCGGCAGAAAATCCACGACATATTCGGCGCCGCGATACAGCTCGGTATGACCTTTTTGACGTCCAAAACCCTTCACTTCGGTCACAGTCATGCCGGTCACGCCTACTTCGGCCAGGCCTTCCCGCACTTCATCGAGTTTGAAAGGCTTGATAATCGCTGTAACTTGCTTCATGGAAACTCCCTGGATTGATTCAAATCGTTGTATAGCGTGGATTATGCATTATCGTTGCCGGATATGACCTAATTTACGCGATTAATGTGTCATTTACTCACGGAAACGAGAGGTAATCGGATAACGCCAGTCGCGGCCGAAACCGCGATGGGTGATCCGTATCCCGATCGGCGCCTGACGCCGCTTGTATTCGTTGATCTTGATCAAGTGGGTAATCCGCTCGACATCGGCGTGGGCAAAGCCGGCTGCCTCGATCTCGGCCAGACTTTGATTCTCTTCCATATACCGCTGCATAATCGCATCCAGCACTTCGTAGGGCGGCAGCGAATCCTGATCGGTCTGATCTGGCCGTAATTCGGCTGACGGCGCGCGCGTGAGAATGCGCGCCGGAATGATGTCGCCGATACTGTTGCGATAAGCGCACAAGCGGTACACCAAGGTCTTGGCGATATCCTTGATTACCGCAAAACCGCCGGCCATGTCGCCGTACAAGGTGCAGTAGCCAACCGCCATTTCACTCTTGTTACCGGTGGTCAGCACAATCGATCCATGTTTATTCGACAACGCCATGAGCAGCGTGCCGCGAATGCGCGCCTGAATATTTTCTTCCGTGGCGTCTTCGGGCAGGCCGGCAAATTCCGCCGCCAGCGTATTGCGGAAGGCATCGAAGCAATCGCCGATGGCTATTTCGTCATAGCGCACACCGAGCCGCTGCACCATGTCGCGCGAATCGTCCAGCGAAATAGAGGCGGTATAACGCGACGGCATCATCACGGCGCGTACTTTATTCGGGCCCAGCGCATCGACGGCAATCGCCAGCGTCAATGCCGAATCGACCCCGCCGGATAAGCCCAGCAACACACCGGGGAAACCGTTTTTGGTAATGTAATCGTGCACACCGAGCACCAGCGCCTGATACACCTGGGCTTCGGTGCTCAGTTCCGTACTTGATAACGGCGGCGTCTGCTGCGGCAATGGCCTGCCGCCTTCGAACGCAATAATCTGCAAGGCTTCCTGTGCATGCGGCAGTTGCGCCACCACCGCACCGTCGGCGTCGAGCACGAACGAATTGCCGTCGAAGATCAATTCATCCTGGCCGCCGACCAGATTGGCGAAGACCAGCGGCAAACCCTGTGCGGTGACGTTGTCGCGCATCTTTTTATAACGTAATTGCTGTTTGTCGATATGAAACGGCGAGCCGTTCGGCACCAGCAATACTTCGGCGCCGGCGTCACGCGCGCGGATCGGCGCATCCGGCCACCAGGTATCTTCACAGATATTGATGCCGAAACGGGTGCCTTTGACCTCGAAAACGAAGGGGATCGCCGATGGCGTGAAATAACGTTTTTCGTCGAATACCGCATCGTTAGGCAGCTCGCCTTTGTAGTAAGTCCCGAGCACGGCGCCCTCGTGCAGCACCGATACCGCGTTATAACTGACGCCGTTCTCCCGTGCCGGATGGCCGATCAGCACAAATAAGCCGGGCCAGGCCGCCAGCGTAACGGCGAGCCCCTGCAACGCGTTATCGGTTTTTGCGTAGAATGCCTGACGCAGCAATAAATCTTCGGGTGGATAACCGACCAGCGATAATTCAGGCGTGACGACGATATCGGCGCGCTGTTCGGCAGCGCGACGGGAAAATTCGACGATCCTGGCGGCGTTGCCGGCGATATCGCCGACAGTACTATTCATTTGCGCGATGGCGACTTTAACGATCATGATGGCAGCAGGTTTCGAATAAACAGGCAGTAGAAATAAGGAATAGCTTGGTGGTGAAGTCAGAGAAAAAAGCAAGCAGCGGGTCTGCTGCGCACGCCGCTACGGACACAGCAGCGAACGCTGTTGGCAACTCAGTTGGCAACGCTGTTCGCGATTATCGCACGCGAATCATATCTTCTCTAGACGATGTGGGGCAAAAGGCATGGGACGATCTGGCCGGATCGCAGGCCGATGCCAATCCGTTTTTGTCCTATGCGTTTCTGCATGCACTGCATGAAAGCGGCAGCGCCGCACGGGATAGCGGCTGGCAACCGCAGTATCTGACGCTCTGGATCGGCGACCAATTGCACGCTGCGCTGCCCTTGTATCTCAAATACCATTCTTACGGCGAATATGTTTTCGACTGGGCCTGGGCCGATGCCTACGCCCGCAACGGGCTTGAGTACTATCCCAAATTACTGTCGGCGATTCCCTTCACACCCGTCACCGGTGCACGCCTGCTGGCGCGCGATACGGCGGCCATGCATGCCCTCATCGCCACGCTGCAAAACGTCCAAAGCGCCACCGAGATATCTTCCACGCACGTTCTATATCCGCCGGCGGAGCAGGCAGCGCTGCTGCAGGAACACGGTTATCTGCTGCGCTCAGGCGTGCAATTTCACTGGCTCAATGCCGGTTATCGCACGTTCGAGGATTTCCTCGATACGCTGGAACGCAAGAAGCGCAAAAATATCCGCGCCGAACGCCGCAAAGTGGCCGAGGCCGGCGTCTCGTTCCGCCATGTGCGGGGTTTTGACGCGAATGCAGCGGACTGGCTGTTTTTCTATCGCTGTTATTGCCATACTTATCGCGCCCATCATTCGACACCGTATCTGTCGCTGGATTTCTTCGAGCGCATTGCCGCCAATATGCCGCAAAACATTCTCCTGGTAGTGGCTGAACGCGAGGGGCGGCCGATTGCGTCTTCATTGTTGATTCATACCGACAAAATCTTGTATGGGCGCTACTGGGGCGCGATTGAAGAAGTGGCGTGCCTGCATTTCGAGACCGCCTATTACCAACCGCTGGAATTTTGCATCGCCAATCGGATTGACTGCTTCGAAGGTGGCGCGCAGGGCGAACACAAAATGGCGCGCGGCTTTTTGCCGCAAAAAACCTGGTCGGCTCATTGGCTTAAACATGCGTGCTTCGCCGATGCGGTGCAGCGCTTTCTGGAGCAGGAAAGCAATGGGATTGAAGGCTATATTGATGAGCTTAATGAACGCAGTCCGTTTCGTTCGGGGGTGGCGCAAAGCGATTAGTTACGTGCGGCGGTGACCCTTCGATACGCTGCGCTACTCAGGGCGAACGGGAGTTTTTATAATTTTTAGTAAAAATAAAAACTGTTAGTCCTGAAAGGGGTTTGAGAATTTTAAATAAAAAACGTTC
>JAQGNR010000245.1 GCA_028291765.1 Herbaspirillum sp. | reverse complement strand
TTGTGCTCCGTTCAGGTCATTCCGGCGGCCTGCGGCCCCCTCCCTTCTTTACTTCACTGCGCACAACATCCCGCCACACCCCACTTGCGGCCGGCACGCATTCCGGTTTGAACGCACCGCCGGCTATGAATTTACCAGCGAACGCCGCAAAGCATTAAAATTGCGCCTAATCTTTTTTGATTATCTATTTATTGGAATTCATTTTGAGCAATCTAAGACAGGATTTCATCGAATTCGCGGTTTCCGCCGATGTACTGCGGTTCGGCGAATTCGTGACCAAGGCCGGTCGTACCTCCCCTTATTTTTTCAACGCCGGGATTTTCTGCGACGGTGCAACCCTGGGACGCGTGGCACAGTTCTATGCGCGCACGCTGATCGATTCCGGCATCGAATTCGATATGCTGTACGGCCCTGCCTATAAAGGCATCACGCTCGCGTCGGCGACCGCGGTGGCGCTGGCAGGTCTGGGGCGTAATGTACCGTTTGCGTATAACCGCAAGGAAGCCAAGGATCACGGCGAGGGCGGCACGATTGTCGGCGCCAAATTGCAGGGGCGGGTGGTGATTGTGGATGATGTCATTTCGGCCGGCACCTCGGTGCGCGAGTCGGTGGACATGATTCGCGCCGCCGGCGCCACGCCTGCGGCAGTGGTGATTGCGCTGGACCGGATGGAGCGCTCCGGCAAAGACGACGCCTTGTCGGCCAATTCAGCCGTGCAGGAAGTGACGCAACAATACGGCATGCCGGTCATTTCGATCGGCAATCTGAATGATCTGTTCGACTATATTTCGGGCGCCGGCGCCGATCCGCAATTGTTGCAGCATACGGCAGCAGTTGCTGCATACAGAACGCGTTACGGTATCTGAAATCAGCGCTGAATTAGCGTTTATTCAGCGCTTTCTAGTATTTCATTGCCGTAGTTTTTGTTTCAACAATTCGGTCAACTGCGCCGGATTGGCCTTGCCGCGGCTGGCTTTCATCGCCTGCCCGATCAAGGCATTGATGGCCTGCTCCTTGCCGGCGCGGAATTCTTCGACCGACTTGGCGTTGGCCGCCAATACTTCGTCGACAATCTTTTCCAGCGCGCCCGAGTCTGAAATCTGCTTCAGGCCCTTGGCCTCGATAATGCGGTCCGCGGCGCCGGCATCGTCGGCTTTTTCATCCCACATGATGGTGAAGATGTCTTTGGCGATCTTGTTTGAAATGGTGCCGTCGGCAATCCGTTGCAGCAGCAAAGCCAGTTGCCCGGCGCTGACCGGCGCATCGGCGATATCGATGCCGTCGCGATTAACCTGCGATGCAACGTCGCCCATCAGCCAGTTGGCGGCGGGTTTGGCTTGGGCCGGACCGGCTTGCGCCACGACTGCCTCGAAATAGGCCGCCATCGCTTTCGACTGCGTCAAAATCATCGCATCGTATTCCGACAGGCCGTAATCGGCGATCATGCGTTGGCGCATTGCGTCCGGCAACTCGGGCATGGCCGCGCGCACGCGTTCTATCCATTCGGATGAAATGATCAGCGGCGGCAAATCCGGATCCGGGAAATAGCGATAATCCTGCGAATCTTCCTTGCTGCGCATCGAACGCGTTTCTTTCTTGTCGGGATCGTAGAGGCGGGTTTCCTGCACGACCTTGCCGCCGTCTTCGATCAGCTCGATCTGGCGCCGTACTTCGTAGTTGATCGCGTCTTCCATGAAGCGGAAGGAGTTCAGATTTTTGATCTCGCTGCGGGTCCCGTAGGCCTGCTGTCCGACTGGCCGCACCGAAACGTTGGCATCGCAACGGAACGAGCCTTCCTGCATATTGCCGTCGCAGATGCCGAGCCACATCACCAGCGAATGCAAGGCCTTGGCATAGGCTACCGCTTCGGCGGCGCTGCGCATGTCGGGTTCGGTGACGATTTCCAGCAACGGCGTGCCGGCGCGGTTCAGATCGATACCGCTCATGCCGGCATAATCTTCATGCAGCGATTTGCCGGCATCTTCTTCCAGATGCGCGCGAGTCAATTGGATGGAGCGCAATTCCGGCTTGCCGTCTTTTTCGAGCACAAACGCAACCCGGCCGCCTTGCACTACCGGCAATTCGAACTGGCTGATTTGATAACCTTTCGGCAAATCCGGATAAAAATAGTTTTTACGCGCAAATACCGAGCGCGGTGCGATGGTGGCGCCAATGGCGAGACCGAACTGGATGGCGCGCTCGACTGCGCCTTTGTTGAGCACCGGTAATACGCCGGGCAGCGCCAGATCGACCGGGCTGGCTTGTGTGTTCGGCGCGGCGCCGAAACGGATCGGCGAGCCGCTGAAAATTTTCGATTGGGTCGAAAGCTGCGTGTGCGTTTCAAGACCGATGACGACTTCCCACTGCATAGTGTTCCTCTTGTGGTTTAAGTGCTGAGGTGACCCTTCGACACGGCCTGCGGCCTGCTCAGGGGAACGGGGTTTTGTGAAATTTAAAGAAAACCGTTCGCCCTGAGTAGCGCAGCGTATCGAAGGGTCACCTCCAAGCTAAAATTTCTTAACTGAAGATTACTGCGGCGCCTTCAAATGCCAGTCAGTAGCGCGCTGATACTGATGCGCCACATTCAGCAATCTTGCCTCATCGAAGTAATTCCCGATAATCTGCAATCCGACCGGGCGTTGCGCATTCTTGCCGCCCTGGCCGAAGCCGCACGGAATCGACATGCCGGGCAAGCCCGCCAGACTGGTGGAAAGCGTAAAAATATCGGCCAGATAATTGGCCACCGGATCGTCCGCCTTATCGCCCAGATCCCATGCCACCGTAGGCGATACCGGCCCCATGATGACGTCGCACAGACGCTCAGGCCCAGCCAGCGCCTGCTGAAAATCCTGTGCGATGAGGCGCCGGATGCGCTGCGCCTGCAGATAATAGGCATCGTAATAGCCATGCGAGAGCACGTAGGAGCCGATCAGAATACGCCGTTTGACTTCCTCGCCGAAACCTTCGGCGCGCGATTTCTTGTACATCTCGGCCAAATCCTTGTAGCTGTCGGCGCGATGACCGTAACGAACGCCGTCGAACCGGCTCAGATTGGACGATGCTTCGGCCGGTGCAATCACGTAATAAACCGGAATCGATAATTCTGTTTTCGGCAGCGAGATATCGACCAGCACAGCGCCCAGTTTTTCAAATTCGCCTAGCGCTGCACGGACCGCCTGTTCGACGTCTGAGGCCAGGCCGGCGCCAAAAAATTCGCGCGGCACACCGATCCGCAGACCCTTCAAATCGCCCTCAAGCTTGGCTGTAAAGTCTTCGCTTTTGCGTTCCAGGCTGGTCGAGTCGCGCGCATCGAAACCGCTCATTGCATTGAGCAGCAGCGCGCAATCTTCCGCCGTTTTCGCAATCGGGCCGCCCTGGTCCAGCGACGATGCAAACGCGATCATGCCATAGCGCGATACGCTGCCGTAGGTCGGTTTGATGCCGGTGACGCCGCACAGCGATGCCGGTTGGCGAATCGAGCCGCCGGTATCGGTGGCGGTCGCCGCAGGCGCCAGACGGGCTGCCACGGCAGCCGCTGAGCCGCCGGACGATCCGCCCGGCACCGCCGTTTTATCCCACGGATTTTTGACCGGGCCGAAATGCGAACTTTCATTGCTGGAGCCCATGGCGAATTCATCGCAATTGAGCTTGCCGAGCGTGACTGTGCCGGCTTCATTGAAGCGTTCGACCACCGCCGCGTCGAACGGACTGGTGTAATCGGCCAGCATCTTGGAGCCGGCCGTGGTGCGCCAGCCACGGGTCACGAAAATGTCCTTATGCGCAATCGGGATGCCGGTCAGCGGCCCCGCGGTATTGCCGGCGAGGCGTTGGTCTGCGGCCTGCGCCTGCTGCAAGGTCAAGGCCGCATCGACGTGCAGGAATGCGTTCAGATCGCTGCCGGCGATGCGGTCGAGAAAAAGGCCGGCCAGTTCGGTCGCAGAGACCTTTTTGGCGTGCAGCAGCGTCGAGAGTTCTTTAAGTGTTTTGGTATGCATGGCATTCAATGAGCGTCGGAGCGTTTGCCTGAAATTGTGACTGCGTGTAACGGCAGGCAGCGGATCGCCGGGTTTGTTTTCTAATAAGAATTTCGTCAATCGAGGCTGATGCGGCCTTATTCGAGCACTCTCGGCACCAAATACAAGCCATCTTGCGTGGCGGGAGCGCATTGCTGATAGTCGTCCCGATGGTCGGTTTCGGTGGCATTGTCCTCGCGCAGCCGCAGCGCCAGTTCTTCAATGACGGCGATCGGGTGGCTGAGCGGTTCGATCCCGGTGGTATCGACGTTTTTCATCTTTTCGACCAGCGCAAAAATGCCGTTGAGCTGTTCCAGCGTTTTTTGGGCCTGACTGGGGCTTAGCTCCAGGCGGGATAAATTGGCAATACGCTCGACATCGGATAAAACTAGGGACATGGCAGGCTGGGCCGAAGGGCCGTTGATAAGATGGAAATTAATCAGGGCGGCAAACGATTTATGCGCATTTCGCTTACCGATATGGTGCAAATTATAAGGTAGAATGTGCGGCTATTGATTAGCTGGCGCAGAATTGGCCGCCGCGGTCAGAAAAACACCTTTTTTATAAAATACTCAGCGCACGCGTTTTGCGCATCAGGACAAACATGTTTGGATTTTTCCGTAGTTATTTTTCGAACGATCTGGCGATCGATCTGGGCACCGCAAACACACTCATTTACGTCCGAGGCCTGGGCATTGTTCTGGATGAGCCATCGGTAGTAGCAATTCGTCAACAAGGCGGCCCGAACGGCAAAAAGACGATTCAGGCAGTCGGCAAGGAAGCCAAGGCCATGTTGGGCAAGGTCCCAGGCAATATTGAAGCGATCCGCCCTATGAAGGACGGCGTGATCGCCGATTTCACCGTCACCGAGCAGATGCTCAAGCAATTCATCCGCATGGTGCACGATTCAAAGCTGTTTCGCCCATCCCCGCGCATTATCATTTGCGTGCCATGCGGATCGACCCAGGTCGAACGCCGCGCGATCCGCGAATCGGCGCTGGG
>JAQGNR010000179.1 GCA_028291765.1 Herbaspirillum sp. | reverse complement strand
GTCGATGCGACCAACATGGTGTCTGTACGCGCCATGCTGCCTAACGCTTAACCTCACACTCAATTTAAGGAGCTATTATGCCTAGAGTAAAACGTGGGGTCACAGCACGGGCCCGTCATAAAAAAGTTTTAAAGCAAGCCAAGGGTTACCGCGGCCGCCGCAGTACCGTTTATCGCATCGCCAAGCAAGCGGTGATGCGCGCCGGTCAATATGCGTATCGTGATCGTCGTAACAAGAAGCGCGTATTCCGCGCATTGTGGATCGCCCGTATCAATGCCGCTGCTCGTCAGCATGGCGTGACATACAGCGTATTCATGAATGGCCTGAAACGCGCTTCCATCGAACTGGACCGTAAGGTTCTGGCCGATATGGCGGTGACTGACAAGCCGGCGTTTGCCGCGATTGTCAATCGGGTCAAAGCAAACCTCGCTGCTTAATAAATCTAGCGTTGTTGCGATCGGTATCGCTTTCGGGCGATACCCATCATTTTGCGGGGCAGAGGTCTTCAACCTGTGCCCTGTTTTATTTTCAGCTTCCTTATTGGAGCGGGAAACGTCGAATGAATCCCCTAGAACAACTTATTGCGCAAGCGCAGTCTGATTTCGCTATTGCGGCCGATGCCGCTGGGCTGGAAAACGCAAAAGCAAAATATCTCGGCAAAACCGGCCAGATCACCGAGCAGATGAAGGGCCTGGGTAAATTGGCGCCGGACGAGCGCAAGACGCAGGGCGCCATCATCAATGCCGCCAAGGAGCAGATCGAAACGGCGCTCAATGCACGCCGCGATGCAATGGCCAATGCGCAATTGCAGACCCGCTTGAATGCCGAAGCGATCGACGTGACTTTGCCGGGCCGCGGTCGCAGCGTCGGCGGTATTCATCCGATCATGCGCACCTGGGAACGGGTTGAAGCGATCTTCCGTTCGATTGGCTTTGAAGTCGCCGATGGTCCTGAAATTGAAACCGACTGGACCAATTTCACGGCATTAAACAGTCCCGAAAATCATCCTGCGCGTTCGATGCAGGATACTTTTTACATCAAGGGCAACGATACCACCGGCAAGCCGCTGCTACTGCGCACGCATACCAGTCCGATGCAGGTGCGTTACGCCAAAATGAATAAGCCGCCGATCAAAGTGATTGCGCCCGGCCGCACTTATCGCGTCGACAGCGATGCGACCCATTCACCAATGTTTCATCAGGTCGAAGGCCTGTGGATCGCCGAAGATATCAGCTTCGCCGATCTGAAAGGCGTGTATCTGAATTTCGTGCGCGCCTTCTTCGAAACCGATGATCTGCAAGTACGTTTCCGTCCCTCTTATTTCCCGTTTACCGAGCCGTCGGCCGAGATCGATATCGCGTTCGGCAGCGGTCCGCTGAAGGGCCGCTGGCTGGAAGTTTCCGGCGCCGGCCAGGTACATCCGGCGGTGGTGCGTAACATGGGACTGGATCCGGAGCAGTACATCGGCTTTGCGTTCGGTTCCGGCCTGGAACGCCTGACCATGCTGCGTTACGGCATCAACGATCTGCGCCTGTGTTACGAAGGCGATCTGCGGTTCCTGAAACAATTCAATTAATACAGCTGTATAACATTAGCCGAAAGCTTCGACTATGCAATTTTCCGAAAACTGGTTGCGCACGATGGTCAATCCGGCGATGACGTCGGATGCGCTTTCGCATTTGTTGACGATGTCCGGACTGGAAGTGGAAGAAGTGGAGCCGGTAGCGCCGCCTTTTTCGAATGTGGTGATTGGTAAAGTGCTGGAAATAGCCAAGCATCCGAACGCCGATCGTCTGAATGTCTGTCAGGTCGATGTCAATACCGGTAGCTTGCTCAATATCGTTTGCGGCGCGCCCAATGTACGCGTGGGCATGAAAGTGCCGTGCGCGATGGCCGGCGCCATGTTGCCGCCGGGTGACGATGGCAAACCATTTGAGATCAAGGTCGGGCAGTTGCGCGGCGTTGAATCGCAAGGCATGTTGTGTTCGGCGCGCGAACTTAAATTATCCGATGACCAGGGCGGTTTGCTCGAGTTGCCGGACGACGCACCGGTCGGTCAGAATTTCCGCGATTACTACCAGCTCAACGATCTCAAATTCACCATCAAACTCACTCCGAACAAGGCCGATTGCCTGTCGGTGCTGGGGATCGCGCGCGAAGTTTCCGCATTGACCAGTACGCCGCTGAAGGCGCCGGCACATGTCGTCGTAGCGCCGACCATCACCGATGTACTGCCGGTAAAAATATCGGCGCCGGACTTGTGCGGGCGCTTTTCCGGACGCATTATTCGCGGCCTGAATGCAAAAGCTGCGACGCCGCAGTGGATGAAGCAGCGTCTTGAACGTAGCGGCCAGCGGTCGATCTCGGCGTTGGTCGATATTTCCAATTACGTCATGCTGGAGCTGGGACGTCCCAGCCACGTGTTCGATCTGCAAAAAATTCACGGCGGTCTGGACGTGCGCTGGGGCAAGAGCGGCGAATCACTGAAATTGCTGAATGGCACTACGGTACAGGTCGACGATTGGGTTGGCGTGATCGCCGACGATCGTCAGATTGAATCGCTGGCCGGCATCATGGGCGGCGACGATACTGCGGTCGATCTGGAGACGCAAGACATCTATCTGGAAGCTGCGTTCTGGTGGCCGGGCGCACTGCAAGGCCGGGCTCGCCGTTACAATTTCTCGACCGATGCGGCACACCGCTTCGAGCGCGGCGTAGATTTCGCAAGCACGGTTGAGCACCTGGAACGGATCACGGCGTTGATCGTTGAGATTTGCGGTACGCCGGCACTGAAAGTCGGCCCGGTCGACGATCAGGTTGTCAATTTGCCGAAGCGGCTGCCCGTCACGGTGCGTACTGCGCGCGCGGTAAAAGTGATTGGCGTCCCTCTGTCGAATGAGCAGATTGCCGATATCTTTACGCGCCTTGGTTTGCAATTCACGCAGGACCATGGCGCGGGAACGTTTTCAGTCACGCCGCCATCGTATCGTTTCGATATTGAGATCGAAGAAGATTTGATCGAAGAAATTGCACGTGTCTACGGTTTCGAGAACATTCCGGCGTTGGCGCCCATTGCTGCGGCGACGATGACAGTCGCGCCGGAAGATACCCGGTCGCTATTCGCAATCCGGCATCAGTTGGCCGATGCGGATTATCAGGAAGTGCTCAATTTCAGTTTCGTCGAAAGTATTTGGGAAAAAGATTTCGCAGGCAACGAGCAAGCAATCGAATTGCAAAATCCGATCGCCAGCCAACTTAGCGTGATGCGTTCGACGCTCATCAGCAGCCTCATCGCGAACGTCCGGTATAACCTGAACCGAAAAGTAGCCCGTATCCGCGTGTTTGAAATCGCCGGTATTTATCTGCGCGATGCTGCGATGCAGGATGGTCCTTTATCGGTGGCCGGTTATAGCGAACCCAAACGGGTGGCGGCTGTTGCCTACGGTGCGTTGGCCGACGAGCAGTGGGGGCAGGCCAGCCGCAACGCAGATTATTTCGATATGAAGGGCGATCTGGAAGCCTTGTTTGCGCCGGCGGTATTACGCTTCGTGAAGGCGTCCCATCCGGCCTTGCATCCCGGCCGCTCGGCGCGTGTCTTGCTGGACGGTCGCGACGTTGGTTTCATCGGTGAATTGCATCCGGCGCTGCAACAGAAATACGACTTGCCGCTGGCGCCGGTATTGTTTGAGGTCGATGCGCAGGCGTTGCAACAGCGTAAAGTGCCGGCCTACCTCGATATTTCCAAATTCCCGGCGGTCACGCGCGATCTGGCATTGGTTGTTAAACAAGAGATTGCGATGCAGGAACTGGTCGACGCCATGATGGCGGAGAAGCGTCGTAATCCTGATTGTGCGATTTTACAAGCCCTTGTTTTATTTGATGAATATCGAGGAAAAGGTTTGCAAGATGACGAAAAAAGTCTTGCTTTCCGATGCACCTTGCAAGATACTCAAAACACCCTGCAAGACGATGCGATAGACCGTGCAATCAGTGCGCTGATAGCTGCTGCAAATGCGCAGCTCGGCGCAAAACTACGTGCATGAAATACAAAAAGAGACTGCTGCAGATTAATTCTGCGACAAGCTTTGAGCACGAATAATAAGATACGGATGAGAAGTAGGTGATAGATATAAACATGGATAATGTGAACCCACTCGAATACGACTCTGTACTGGATGCCGATCTGCAACGCGCGATGCTGGAAGCGCAAGTACGTTCGCAGGCCGAGAAAAATCTGCCGACGCTGACGAAAGCCGAGCTGGCGGAATTATTATTTGAGCAAGTCGGATTGAATAAGCGCGAAGCCAAGGATATGGTCGAAACATTTTTCGATGAGATTCGCGATTCGCTTGAACGCGGTGAAGCAGTCAAGTTATCGGGCTTCGGTAATTTCCAATTGCGCGACAAGCCGCAGCGGCCTGGACGCAATCCAAAAACCGGTGAGGAAATTCCGATCACGGCACGTCGCGTAGTGACCTTTCACGCCAGCCAGAAGTTAAAAGAAATGGTTGAACTCGCCAGCCTGCCGCCATCCAACCCAGCCTCGCCGCCGCTAACGCTGGTAGTCTAATCAGACATGAACGAACGTTCCAACAAGCCTGACCTGGAGACTTTGCCGCCGATCCCGGCGAAGCGCTATTTCACGATCGGTGAGGTCAGCGAATTATGCGGCGTCAAACCGCATGTGCTGCGCTATTGGGAGCAGGAATTTACGCAATTGAAACCGGTCAAGCGGCGCGGCAACCGGCGTTATTATCAGCATCACGAAGTCTTGTTGATCAGGCGTATTCGTGAATTGCTGTATCAGCAAGGCTTTACCATTAGCGGCGCCCGTAACAAGCTCGACAGCCATCTGCTGCAGGAGGCCGATGCCGTCGTTCTGGCGCCGCCGATTGTGATCGATGAGGCTGAAATCATCGCATTGCGCACCGAGCTTACCGATATTCTCGCTCTGCTAAAGCCTTAGAGCTTGTTGCGAAATTAAGGGCAAGGCGGACTGTTGCGGGCTGTGGCGGATGTTTGTGCTCCGTTCGTGTCATTCCGGCGGCCTGCGGCCCCCTCCCTACTTTCCCTCACTGCGAACAAAAATCCGCCACAGCCCGCAACAGTCCGCC
>JAQGNR010000065.1 GCA_028291765.1 Herbaspirillum sp. | reverse complement strand
CCAAAACCAAAACCAAAACCAAAACCAAAACCAAAACCAAAACCAAAACCAAACCCGTTCGCCCTGAGTAGCGCAGCGTATCGAAGGGTCACCACTGGCTCGGAAATCTAAAGAAGGTATTTTCGTTGAATCACCTGACACGGAGAATGACATGCAAGACGTAAAAGACCAAGTAGATAACCTGATCCCCAAAACCACCCTGTTCGACGACGGCGACCGTCGCACTTTCCTGAAAGTCGCATTGGGAACCGGTTTTGCCGCGGCGGTGATGCCGGTGACGGCGCAGACCATTCATACCGACACAGCCGGCCTGACTGCCGGCGAAGTCAAGATTAACGTCCACGGCTACGATGTGCGCGCCTATCGCGCGCAGCCGGAAGGCAAAAAGGATTTGCCGGTGATCATCGTGATTTCCGAGATTTTCGGTGTCCACGAACATATCGCCGATGTCGCGCGCCGTTGGGCCAAGCTTGGTTATCTGGCGATTGCGCCCGATCTGTTTGCGCGCCAGGGCGATCCCGCCAAGTACGAAAGCGTGGCCGAATTACAGGCGCAAGTGATCACCAAGGTGCCGGATGCACAGGTGATCTCGGATCTCGACGGCGTCGTCGCCTGGGCCAAGGATCACGGCGGTAATCCGGCCAAAGTGGGCATCAGCGGTTTCTGCTGGGGCGGCCGTTTCGTATGGCTGTATTCGGCGCACAATCCGAAGGTCAAGGCCGGCGTTGCGTGGTACGGCAAACTGGTGGGCGAAAAGTCGGCGCTGCAGCCGGTGCAGCCGGTCGAGATCGCCCCGACGCTGACAGTGCCGGTATTGGGACTATACGGCGGCGCCGATAACGGCATCCCGGTTGCCACAGTCGAGCAGATGAAAGCGGCGCTGGCCAAGGGGCATAGCCATGCCGAAATCGTGATCTATCCCGACGTCGGGCATGCGTTCAATGCCGATTACCGCCCGAGTTATGTCGAGTCGGCAGCCAAGGATAGCTGGCAACGCGCCGTGAGTTGGTTCAAGCAGCACGGTGTAAGTTAAAGCGCGTCAAATAGATTTGGGGATAGAGGTGATCCTTCGATACGCTTCGCTACTCAGGACGAACGGGTTTTTGTGAAAATTTAAAGAAAAATCGTTCGTCCTGAGTAGGCCGAAGGCCGTATCGAAGGATCACCGCAAAACTTAAATTTTCTTATATGAACGGCATTGCGCCGCGCAGCAGCTTGGATAGCAGTTCCTTGCCGCAAAACTGCTAAAATGCTCGCTATGACCAAGCAACGCAAAGTTCCATTCTTTTTCCAGACGGCCGCCTCCCGCGAGGCGGCTGCTTCTGCTGGCGCTGCCGATGTTGATGAAGCATCGGACGACGATGCCGCCGGCGAGCCGCTGGCGCTCAACCTGACCAATCATTTTCTGATCGCAATGCCCTCCATGCTGGACCCCATTTTCGGCGGCTCGGTGGTGTATTTGTGCGAACACAATAAAAACGGCGCACTCGGCGTGGTCATCAACAAACCGACCGACATGACGATGGACGTACTGCTGGATCGCGTCAGCCTGAAGCTGGAAATCGTCGCTGATTCGGCTGAATTCAGGCCCGGCTCGATCACGCGTCCAGTGATGTTCGGCGGCCCGGTACAGATCGAACGCGGGTTTGTCTTGCATTCGGCTAGCGAAAAAAACTTCACTTCCACCATCAACGTCACCTCCGATATCGGCCTGACCACCTCCAAGGACGTGCTGGAAGCCGTGGCGCATGGCGATGGACCGATGCAAATGCTGGTCAGCCTGGGCTGTTCCGGCTGGGGCGCAGGGCAGCTGGAAGACGAAATCGGCCGCAACGGCTGGCTGACCGTCGCCGCCGACCCCGCCATTATTTTCGATTTGCCTTACGAAGAACGCTTTGTCGCGGCGCTAAAATTACTCGGCATCGATCCGATCATGTTGACCGCCGAGTCGGGGCGGGCCTGACTTGCCTACGCTCGCGCCACGCTTTGCATCACGCTTTGCACCAAGCCTGCCAGCAGCCCGCTCTTTCGGTGCACGGTAATGGAAACAGTCATGGGCTTTGATTTCGGCCTGAAACGCATCGGCGTGGCGATCGGCAATACGACGCTGCGGCAAGCGCAGTCGCTGACCATCATCAGCGCCGCGACCAACGATGCGAAGTTTGCCGAAATCGCTGAACTGATCGATGCCTGGACACCGGCGCGTTGTGTGGTTGGGCTGCCGTTGCATCCGGATGGCGCCGAACATGAAATGAGCGTGCGTTGCCGGCGTTTTGCCAATCAATTGCACGGGCGCTACGGCATTGAAACGATCTTGATCGATGAGCGTTATTCATCGGCGGTGCTGGAGGGGCAGCGCGGCGGCGCCAGCAAAGTTCGCATCGATGCCGAAGCGGCTGCCATTATTTTGCAACAATATTTTGATGAAGTCCGCAATGACCAATCCTGAGCAACCCTCGGCGTCACCGCCACCATCCTCCGCGCATCCTGTCGATGCCGAGGCGCTATATCGCACCTTGCTGCAGCAAATTCGCACGGGTCTGACCGGTGTTGACGACGTTGCCATCGTCGGCATTCATTCCGGCGGCGCCTGGCTGGCGGAACGCCTGGCTGCCGATCTGGGCTTGGGTGAACGGCTGGGGTTTGTCGATCCTTCGTTCTATCGCGACGATTACGCCGCAAAAGGCCTGCGCCCTGACGTCAAGGCCAGCCAGGTGCCGTTCGACGTCAACGGCGCGGCCATCGTGCTGGTGGACGACGTGCTCTATACCGGCCGCACCACGCGCGCGGCGATCAACGAATTATTCGATTACGGCCGGCCGGCCCGCATCTTCCTGGCTGCGCTGGTCGATCGCGGCGGCCGCGAATTACCGGTTTCCGCCGATTTCCTGGCCGACACGATGGTGGTGGGCCATCGGCAGTCACTGCAACTTCAACGGGCCGACGACGGCCGCTTTTCCCTGACGGTGGTTCATGCATAATCCTCAACTTAATAAAAATGGTGAACTGCAACATCTGCTGACCATCGAAGGTCTACCCAAAGCCATCGTCAACAACATTCTGGATACAGCATCATCGTTTGTCGGCATCAGCGACCGTGAAGTCAAGAAAGTGCCGCTGATGCGCGGTAAAAGCGTCTTCAATCTGTTTTTCGAAAACTCCACCCGCACCCGCACCACGTTTGAAATTGCGTCCAAGCGCCTATCGGCCGACGTGATCAATCTGAACATTCAGGCATCCAGCACCACCAAAGGCGAATCGCTGCTCGACACCATCGACAATCTGGCGGCGATGCATGCCGACATGTTTGTGGTGCGGCACGCCGAATCCGGCGCGCCGTTTCTGATCGCCAAGCACTTGCGCGACACGCATCAATCGCATGTGCACGTGATCAATGCCGGCGATGGCCGTCATGCGCATCCGACGCAAGGTTTGCTCGACATGTACACGATTCGGCATTACAAAAAGGATTTCACCAATTTGCGCGTGGCCATTGTCGGCGACATCCTGCACAGCCGCGTGGCGCGCTCCGATATCCACGCACTGACCACGCTGGGCGTGCCGGAAGTACGCGCGATCGCCCCGCGCACCTTGCTGCCGAGCGGCCTCGATCAAATGGGCGTGCGCGTGTTCACCGATATGAACGAAGGCTTGAAAGACGTTGACGTCATCATCATGTTGCGCTTGCAGAATGAACGTATGAGCGGCGCGCTGCTGCCGTCGGCGCAGGAATTTTTCAAGAGCTACGGCCTGACGCCGGAGCGCCTTGCGCTGGCCAAACCAGATGCGATTGTGATGCATCCGGGGCCGATGAATCGTGGTGTGGAAATCGATTCGGCAGTGGCCGATGGGTTGCAGGCGGTGATTTTGCCGCAGGTGACGTTTGGGATTGCGGTGCGGATGGCGGTGATGAGTATTGTGGCTGGGAATTGATGGTTGGCGTTCGGTGGTGACCCTTCGATACGGGGCTTTGCCCCTACTCAGGGCGAACGGGCTTCTATTAAGCGCATCGAAAAACATGCGATTCAAGATATCTCGCAAAGGATTTGGTAAAAGTTAAATATCCCCCGTTCGTCCTGAGTAGGCCGCAGGCCGTATCGAAGGATCACCACCGCAAGGAAAATTTAGAGGATGCCTTTCTACGTGTACCTACTACGCTGCGCCGACCAAAGCTACTACACCGGCCACACAGATGACATAGAAACCAGAATCGCCCAGCACCAACTAGGTCTCACAGGCTGCTACACCAAACGCCGCAGACCGGTAACGTTGCTAAAAGCAGAAGCATTCCCAAGCCGCGAAGAAGCACTGGCGGCAGAAATGCAGATCAAAGGTTGGACCCGCTGTAAAAAAGAAGCATGGACAGTAAATAATTTCGAAGCACTAAAACGTTTAAGCCAAAAGCCGCCAAAGCCAAACTAATGAAACTGCATATTAAAAACGGTCGTTTAATCGATCCCGCCAACGGTATCGACGCTCAGCAGGACTTATATATCGTAGCCGGTAAAATCGCCGCGGTTGGCGCGGCGCCGGCTGGGTTTGTCGCCGGACGCGTGATCGATGCCGCCGGCATGGTAGTCGCGCCGGGTCTGGTCGATCTCAGTGCGCGCCTGCGCGAACCCGGCTATGAACACAAAGCCACGCTGGAATCTGAAATGCAGGCCGCGATGCAAGGCGGCGTGACGACATTATTATGTCCGCCCGATACCGACCCCGTGCTCGATGAGCCGGGTCTGGTTGAAATGCTGAAACATCGCGCCAAATCGCTGCATCAGGCCCACGTTTATCCCTTGGGCGCGTTGACAGTCGGCTTAAAAGGCGCTGCGCTGACAGAAATGGCCGAGCTGACCGAAGCCGGCTGCATCGGTTTTTCGCAAGCCGATGAACCGATCCGCGATACCACCGTGCTGCTGTGCGCATTGCAATACGCCAAGACCTTCGGCTACACCGTATGGTTGCGCCCGCAAGACCCGCATCTCGGGCGCAACGGCATCGCCCACAGCGGCTCGACCGCTTCGCGCCTGGGTTTGTCGGGGGTGCCGGTGATGTCGGAAACCATTGCGCTGCATACCATTTTTGAAATGGTGCGCGCCACCGGCGCCCGCGTCCATCTGTGCCGTTTGTCGTCGGCTGCCGGTCTGGAGCTGGTGCGCGCGGCCAAGCGCGAGGGTCTGCCGATCAGTTGCGATGTCGGCGCCCATTATGTGCACCTGACCGATATGGATATCGGTTACTTCGATTCCAACGCCCGCGTGACGCCGCCGTTCCGTTCGCAGCGTGATCGCGATGCGATCCGGCAGGCATTGCTCGATGGCACCATCGATGCGATCTGCTCCGACCATACGCCGGTCGACGATGACGAAAAAATGCGCCCGTTCGGCGAAGCTTCGCCGGGCGCGACCGGGCTGGAATTGCTGTTGTCGCTGGCATTGAAATGGGGCGTGGAAACTGCGCCGGACGATCAAGGCGGCATGTCCAGAGCGATCGCCAAAATCACCCATGATCCGGCGCGGGTTGCCGGCGTTGCGGCAGGCGATTTATCGGTCGGCAGCGCAGCCGATATTTGCATCTTCGATCCGTCGGCGCATTGGACGGTTGAAGCCAAAGCGCTGGCCAGCCAAGGCAAGCACACGCCGTTTCTCGGCTATGAACTGCGTGGCCAGGTGCAGGCGACGATTGTCGAAGGTAACGTCGCTTACCAACGGTCAATGTAAACTAGCGGATGATCATCTACTCGATAGCACGGATGTTCCTGCATCTGTTTGCCGGTCTGGCGACGTGCGCTTTTATCTTCCCGTTTCTCGATCGTCCGGCGCGGCAGCAGCGTATCCGCCGCTGGTCGGCCAAGCTGGTGCATATCTGCGGTCTGAAAATCGTGATTCGGGATGTGGATGGGAATGTGCTTGCATCCGCCGCGGCCACCACCGCCCCGCAATCGGCATTGATGGTCGCCAATCACATTTCCTGGCTCGATATTTTCGTCATCAATACCTTGGCGCCTTGCCGTTTCGTCGCCAAATCGGATATCCGCAGCTGGCCGCTGATCGGCTGGCTATGCGCCAAAAGCGGCACTATTTTCATTGCGCGCGGTAGGCCGCGCGATGTGCGGGCGATTTACCAGGGCCTGGTGGCCAGCATTAAAGCAGGCGATCGTATTGCGTTTTTCCCCGAAGGCACCACTGCCGGGCAAGGCAGTTTGCTGCCGTTCCATCCCAATTTATTTGAAGCGGCGATCGACGCCGCAGTACCGGTGCAACCGTATGCATTGCGTTATCTGGATGCCGCCGGCAATTTACATCCCGCAGCCGATTTTATCGGCGATACGACCATCGTCGAAAGTATTCTGGCAATTCTGAAAGCGCGCGGCGCTCATCCCATTACGGCCGAGCTGACGGTGCTGGCGCCGATCACGAGTACCGGCGCGCATCGGCGCGAGCTGTCGCTTGCAGTGCGCGAGGCGATTGCTCAGGCGCTAGGGCATGCATCGGCGGCAGCGCCCGTCGATATCAACCGTGTTGCGCCGACTGCGGACACGCCACCTGAATCAGCGAACGGTCTTCAAGACATAGCGCGGTAAGTTTGCCGCCCCACAGGCAGCCGGTGTCGAGCCCGATGACGTTGGGCTGCGATATCAGACCGAGCGTCGACCAATGCCCGAAGACCACGGTGACATCGGCGGTTTTACGGTGCGGCAACGCAAACCAGGGCATATAGCCGGCCGGCGTGACGGCGCCGGCCGCCTCCTTGATCGAAAACTCCATGGTGCCGTCGGGCTCGCAAAAACGCATGCGCGTCAATGCGTTGACGATGCATCGAAGGCGGTCCTGGCCTTGGAGTCGATCGTCCCATTTAGCCGGCTCGGTGCCGTACATCTGGCGCAAAAAATCGACCCAATCGGGGCCGCGCAAGGCGGTTTCCACCTCATGGGCCAATTCCATCGTTTGCAGCGCGGTCCATTGCGGGACGACGCCGGCATGCATCATCAGATAATTTTGCTCGAACATCGCCATCGGGCGGTAGCGCAGCCAGTCCAGCAGTTCGTCGCAATCCGGCGCGTTCAGGATTTCATGGATGGTGTCGGACTTGTTTGGCTTGTGGATGCCTTTGGCGATCGCCAGCAGATGCAGATCATGGTTGCCGAGCACGCTTTCGGCTTGGTCGCCCATTGCACGGATCATCCGTAGCGTGGCCAGGGATTGGGGGCCGCGGTTGACCAAGTCGCCCAGGAACAGCAGGCGGGCATTGGGGGAAACGACGCTAATCTGGTCGTTTAAGGCGGTTAGCTGCTCATTGCAGCCCTGAATGTCGCCGATGGCGTAGGTAGGCATGGATTGGGCGGGTGTTTTGGGAATGCCGCAGTGTAACTTAGTTGGTTTTCATCGGTTTGTTGTGAAAGACTAAATTATAGTTTCTTTTTGGAAATATTTTGACTTTTGTCCGCAGGCAAAATCCCTTTCTGGGGCCGATACGCCGCTCTGTTTGTTGGACGGAACCGAAGATGCCGTCGATATAATCGAATCCAATTGAATTTAATTCGGTAGATATCGGGGATATATGAAGATTCTGGTCACGGGCGGTTGTGGTTATAAAGGCACGGTACTTGTTCCAAAATTACTTGCGCGCGGATATGCCGTC
>JAQGNR010000162.1 GCA_028291765.1 Herbaspirillum sp. | reverse complement strand
AGACAGCAATATGACTTTGAATGCCTTGCTGACCGGCGGTGCACAGTTCATCGAATATCGGGTTTCTGGCGCAAATGCGATGTTCTCGACAATTGGCACAGAAGCATTTTATGCGGCTGATGGCACGACGCCGTTCTATGGTCCTGATGGCGTTTATCAGCCGTGGCCAGGACAGATCACCGCCAAAAACTTGCAGTATCAATTTCGCTTCTCGACCGGACAGGGAGCGACACAAGGAACGATTGATACTTGCAAAGAAACAATCGATGTGCCGGATGTATCTGAAATATTGAATGACATCGTGATTGCGGCAGCAGGTACGCGCCTGCCGATCACGAAGCACTATTCGTTTATCAAGAATATCCAGCTCACCCTACAAGCCGATGGTGGCACTGCAAGAGCGCCGATCATTATCGACAAAAACGCCACGTTGGGCCCGCTCATTAAGTGTGTGGACGCCAGTGGCACTTTTGTACAGGGATTGATAGACGCGGTCCCGCAAGGTTATTAGGTAACGCTTCTGTTTCAAACAAAGCTCGCTCCGGCGGGCTTTTTTTATGGGAAAACACAATGTCATTGCTACCGAATAGAAACATTTTGGACGGCTCTGTCGTACCAAATACATCACAGTACAAAACTGCGATGGGGCAAGTGTATGACGTCTTAGCCGCAAAAGTCGGCACCGATACGGCTACAGTAATCGTCGCGTCCGCTGCAACGATTAATCTGAATGCGGCGGCAAGCGATGCGGTAGACGTGTCGGGCACGATTCCAATTACGGCGGTCACGCTGGCAGAGGGGGCAACGCGGATTGCGCGCTTTACCAACATACTTACCTTCACAAATGGCGCTTCCCTGATACTGCCGGGCGGTGCGAATATCACGACAGCGGCCGGAGATTTTGCGATCCTTCGCGGTTACGCTTCCGGCGTCGTACGGTGCCTCGCGTTTTTGCGGGCAGACGGATCGTCTATTGGAGACGTTAATCTGACCGGCACGCAAACAGTCGCGGGCGCTAAAACGTTCTCATCGGTTCTCACCGGGAGTGCAGGCATTGTCTCTGGTGCCAGTCTGTCCATGGGGACTGGAGGCTCTGCGGGAGCAGGCTCATTTTACAGTGATGCCAATTTCGGGACGCGTTTTCAATCGAAATCGGCTTCGCCTGCTCAATATGAATATGCGTTTTATACATCAGCCGGCACTCTCAGGGCAGCAATAGATAACTTTGGGAATTGGACTCCTGGTGCCGATAACACGTACCCATGCGGCACCGCCTCGTTACGCTGGAGCATTATCTACTCTGCTACAGGCGCGATCAATACGTCTGATGCCACGCAGAAAACAGCAGTTGCGCCACTCACGACCGCAGAGATAGACGCATCGAAAGCGCTGGCAAAGGAAATTGGTACTTACCAGTTTCTATCCTCAGTTGCACAGAAGGGCGGCGCAGCGCGGCATCACGTCGGCATGACAGTCCAACGTGCAATTGAAGTGATGACAAGTTTCGGTCTTGACCCATTCCGCTATGGTTTTATTTGCTTTGACAAATGGGATCGTAAGGCCGTCGAGCATCCTGCAATAGCAGCAGTTGAAGCTGTTTTGGATGATGAAGGAAACATTATTGAGCCAGCAATTGCGGAGGTTGCAGCATGGACAGAAGTCATCAATGAGGCAGGTGAAAGTTATGGATTCCGCTATGACGAGCTGAACATCTTTATAGCACGCGGTTTCGAGGCGCGGCTCGCTGCTCTGGAAGCAGCGGTTTAAAAACACATCCAAATCACCCGCTTCGGCGGAATTTTTTAAGAATCACAGATTTAAGGATCGCACATGGCAGAGCCAATGAGCACTTCAGCAGCGGCAGGCGGTGCGCTGATAAAAATTTTTGGCTTGCCAGTCTTGGCTGGCTCGCTTGCCGCGGCGCTCGGATTTATTTTCTTATGGCCGAAAACGAAGTGGGAAGCC
Organism: Herbaspirillum sp.; assembly: GCA_028291765.1. GTDB lineage: Bacteria > Pseudomonadota > Gammaproteobacteria > Burkholderiales > Burkholderiaceae_D > Herbaspirillum. The sequence continues at coordinate 1,442 of JAQGNR010000162.1, read as the reverse complement.
TTTGCACGATTCGCGAGTTCGATCGTCTCGTCTGCGACAGTCGGCCCGCTGCTTGTTGTCTGGCTGCGCTCCTATTCTCCGGATCTGTTCGAATCGGCCAAGCGAGTTGCTGAGTTGTACGGAACCGACCAGGCGGTGGGCTTTCTGTTCATAGCCGCGCCGATCATGGTGGCGGCCGGACTTCCTGCATGGTGGGTTATCGGCGGGTCAGTTCGCTGGTTTGAGAACAGGAGAAACAAGGATATTGGCGAGATGCTCGATGACGCGACCGCCTCAATAAAAAAAGCAAAGGCTGCACTGTGAATATCACTCTCGAACAGATCGTCAAAATAATGCCGCACGCGCAAAAAGTCGCGCCGCTATTTGTCGGCCCGCTAAATGCCGCGCTAGAAGAATTCGGCATCAACACCGAAAAGCGGATCGAATTCTTTTTCGCGGAAATCGCACATGAATCCGGCTCGCTGCAGGCGATGCAGGAGAACTTGAACTATCGCGCCGACGGGTTAATGAAGACCTGGCCAAAGCGGTTTCCAACGCTGGCGATCGCCAATACCTACGCGCACCAGCCGGCCAAGATTGCCAATAAGGTGTACGCGAATAGGGGTGGCAACGGTGATGAGGCGTCCGGCGATGGCTGGCGGTATCGCGGCGCCGGTTTGATCGGCCTGACATTCCACGACAACCAAAAAAAATGCGGCGATTACTTCGGTATTGCCGTTGAGGATGTCGGCGACTGGCTGCGCACGCCGGAAGGCGCGTGCCGGTCGGCTGCATGGTTCTGGTCGACGCACGGCTGCAACGAACTGGCAGATGCGGATGACTTCGACGGTGTCAGCGATGCGATCAACATCGGGCATCTGACCGACACGGATGGTGATGCCATCGGGTACGAGGACCGGCTGGCTTTTCTTGAAGTAGCAGAGGGGGTGATCTGATGTTCGCTGAAATCAAAAAAGTAATCCACGACTGCGCCACCGGCCCGGATGGCGTGACATACAACCCGGTGCGGATCATCGGCTATTCATCGTGTGTCGCGGCGATCGGCGTGTTTCTGTACGCAGGTATCGTCGCACTGCAAGCGCTGAAATTCCCCTGGACCGAGTTTGCCAGTGGCTTTTGCTTGCTGATGGGCGGCTTGTTTGCCGTGGGTAGCGCAGAGGCGGTCAAGGGTGCGTTCAAGACCGAGCCGCCGCATACCGATCCAGCCAAGGGAGAAAAGTGATGGGAATGCTAGGAACGAAGCTGCGCACGCGCGAGGGTGGGCAAGTCGCGTTCTACTGCCCCGGTTGCAAAACCTCGCACGGGGGTCGGCATAGCGGCGCCTGCCAATGTCATTTGGGGATTCAACGGCAACGGTGATGCGCCGACCTTCACGCCGTCGGTTCTCGTGACGCGCCAGATGTGGGAGCCACCCGTTACACCGGAAAATATCGACGAATGGA
>JAQGNR010000126.1 GCA_028291765.1 Herbaspirillum sp. | reverse complement strand
GACAGCAATAACTGGCGGCCAGCACGCATTCTTGTTTGAACGCATTTCCTAACCCATGCCGCGACCGCCATCTTTTGCAGTCGCAAGTTCGAACAGGTCAAAGGCGTCGCTGTATAGAAACGATTTTTTGACCGGCGCTGCATAGTCGTCCGGCGCGCCATATGCAAGCACCTTCTGCTCGCAATCGTGTTTGGTGCGCGCGACAATCGCATCGGCAGCTTCACCGTGCAGATTGCGGGCTATCCAGTAGGTTAATTTCATGCGCCGTGATTCATACGTCGTAATTCATGAACCGTGATACGCCGTCACCCGTTCAACCTCATTTTTCGATCCAAGGAAAACCGGCACGCGCTGATGCAGTTGCGTCGGCTGGATATCCAGAATGCGTTGCCGGCCGTCGGTTGCTGCGCCGCCCGCCTGCTCGACGATGAACGCCATCGGATTGGCTTCGTACATCAGGCGCAGCTTGCCCGGCATGCCCGGATCGCGGGTATCGGCCGGATACATGAAAATACCGCCGCGGCTAAGAATGCGGTGCACGTCGGCCACCATCGAGGCCACCCAACGCATATTGAAATCCTTCTGCAGCGGGCCGGTAACGCCTGCCAGCATTTCATCGACGTAACGCTTCACCGGCGGATGCCAATGCCGCATATTCGAGGCGTTGATCGCGAATTCCTTGGTATCGGCCGGAATCTGGATATCGCGTTGCGTCAAGACCCAGGCGCCCATTTCACGATCCAGCGTAAAGCAGTGCACGCCATTGCCGGTGGTCAGTACCAGCACTGTCTGCGGGCCGTACACAGCGTAACCTGCTGCGACTTGCTTGGCGCCTTGCTGCAGGAAATCCTGTTCGGTCGGGGTGGTCATGCCTTCCGGTGCTTTCAGCACCGAGAAAATCGTGCCGATCGAGACGTTGACATCGATGTTGCTGGAGCCGTCGAGCGGATCGAATAGCAACATGTATTCGCCTTGCGGATAACGGTTCGGAATCAAATGAATGGTCTCCATTTCTTCGGACGCCATCGCCGCCAGATGGCCGCCCCATTCATTGGCTTCCAGCAAAATATCGTTGGAAATAATATCCAGTTTCTTTTGCACTTCGCCTTGCACGTTTTCGCTGCCGGCAGTGCCGAGCACTTCGCCCAAGGCGCCCTTGCCCACGGCATGGCTGATGCTTTTGCAGGCCCGCCCGACCACTTCGATCAACAATCGCAACTCGGCCGGAATGCTGTTGTGCAAGCGCTGCTGCTCAATTAAATGCTGGGTAAGACTGACACGTTTGGCTATGCTCATAAAATCTCTCTGTTCAAAAATTGCATCTTAATTTGTTGATTTAATTGTTCGGCTTTAGTTCGCCAACGCTTTGGAAATGACTTCCTGCACATCCCTCGAAAGTTTCGGCGCCACCGCGACCCGTTGCAGCGCTATGCGCATTTTTTCCTGCAGCGCCGGGGCATATTTGCGCCAGCGATCCAGGCTGCGCGCCAGTCGCGCCGCGACTTGCGGATTGCCGGCGTTGAGCGCAATGACCTGCTCGGCCCAGAAGGTGTAGCCGCTGCCGTCGACGGCATGGAACGCCGAAGGATTGCCATTGCAAAAACTGAAAATCAGGCTGCGCGCACGGTTCGGGTTCTTCAATGAAAACGCCGGATGTTTCGCCAGCTTGCGGATCGCCGCGACATTGGCAGTGCGCGCCGTGGTCTGTAACGCAAACCATTTATCGATGACCAGCGGCTCAGCGCTGAAATCATTATAAAACCGCGCCAGTGCTTTCGCCTTGCCCGGCGCACTGCTGTTGACCAGAGCGGCCAGCGCTGCGATGCGGTCGGTCATGTTGTCGGCGCCGTTGTATTGTTTTTGGGCCAGTGCATGCGCTTGCGCATCGTCGCGTTCGATCAGATAGGACAGCGCAATATTTTTCAATCCGCGCCGGCCCGCCGCGCCCGCATCCGGACTGTAGGGGCCCTCGGTACGATTGGCTTCATAAGCGGCCAGCAAATCGGCGCGTAATTGTTGCGCCAGCGATTGCCGCAGCGCTTGCCGGGCGATGTGGATTGCCGCCGGATCGATCACCGTCATTTGTTCGGCGATCACCGCTTCGGATGGCAGCGCCAGCACCTGTTCGCGGAAGGCCGGATCCAGCGCGCCGTCGTTGAGCGTGGCGCGCACGGCGTCGATCAGCGCTACATCGGTAGGATCGATTGGATCCGTCGGGTTCATCTGCTTCGTCTGGTCCGTCAATGCCAGCAAACGGCGCATCGCAAGCCGTTGACCGGCTTCCCAGCGATTGAACGGATCGCTGTCATGCGCCATCAGGAATGCCAGATCAGCATCCGGATAATCGAACGCCAGGGTTACCGGCGCCGAAAACCCGCGCAGCAAAGACGGCACCGGCTGTTGCGGCACGTCGGTAAACGTAAAAGTATGACGCGCTTCGGTCAACTCCAGAACCCGGGTGGCCGCCCCTTTTTCTATGCCGCTTTGTCCGGCCTCTTCGCCGCGCAAAGTCAGTGGTATATCGTCGCCATTGCTGTCGAGCAGGCCAACGGCGACCGGAATATGAAACGGTTTTTTATGCGCCTGGCTTGGCGTCGGCGGACAGGATTGCGTCAGCGTCAGCGCGCAGGTCTGGGCGGCGGCATCGTATTGCATTTCCACTTGCACATTAGGCGTGCCGGCCTGGCTGTACCAACGCTCGAACTGGCTCAAATCACGCTGGTTCGCATCAGCCATCGCGGCGCGGAAATCGTCGCATTCGACGGCTTGTCCATCGTGCCGCTGGAAATACAGATCCATGCCTTTGCGGAAACCGTCGCGGCCGAACAGCGTCTGGTACATCCGCACCACTTCCGCCCCTTTTTCGTAAACCGTGACCGTATAGAAGTTATTGATTTCCACATACGAATCGGGCCGCACGGGATGCGCCATCGGGCCGGCGTCTTCGGGAAACTGGGCCTGCCGCAACACACGCACATCGTCGATCCGTTTCACGGCGCGCCCGCTCTCGGTGCCGATCATATCGGCCGAAAATTCCTGATCGCGAAATACCGTCAGGCCTTCTTTCAGCGAGAGCTGGAACCAGTCGCGGCAAGTCACGCGGTTACCGGTCCAGTTATGAAAATATTCGTGGCCGACCACCGCTTCGATATTGGCGTAATCGACATCGGTTGCGATGCGCGGATTAGCCAGCACGAACTTGGTATTGAAGATGTTCAGGCCCTTGTTTTCCATCGCGCCCATATTGAAATCGCCGACGGCGACAATCATGAAGCGATCCAGATCGAGCTCCAGGCCGAAACGTTCTTCGTCCCAGCGGATACTATTTTTCAGGGAATCCATTGCATGCTGGGTTTTGTCCAGATTGCCGTCTTCAACCCAGACCTGCAGCAATACCTCGCGGCCCGATTTCAAACGGAAGGTTTCTTCCTGACAAACCAGTTTGCCGGCTACCAGCGCAAACAGATAGGAGGGCTTTTTGAAGGGGTCTTCCCAGGTCGCGTAATGGCGGCCGTCGCCCAGATCGCCTTGTTCGATCAAATTACCGTTCGACAGCAGTACCGGGTATTTTTCCTTGTCGGCGCGCAGCATCACAGTGTATTTCGCCATCACGTCCGGACGATCCGGGAACCAGGTAATTTTACGGAAGCCCTCGGCTTCGCATTGCGTAAAGAAATTGCCGTTCGATACGTACAAACCCATCAGCGAACTATTACGGTCCGGCTGCACCAGGGTTTCGATTTCCAGCACGACTTTGGCCGGTGCGCGCGAAATGGTCAGAACATCGCCCGTGATACGGTAATCGGCCCCGGACAATAATAATTTGCCGTTCATGCGCAATTGCACCAGCGTAAGACCATCTCCCAGCAGGACGATTTCACTATCGCCGCTATCGCGCCCAATGCGCTGCATCGTGATGCGCGTGGCCACGCGGGTGCGCACAGGATCGAGATCGAAACCGATTTCAACGGTAGTGACCTGATAGGTCGGTGCTACATAATCTTTGCGATAGATCGATGGGGGGGTATCGGTGCGCATTGCCAGGTCCGTGATAAGGATGAACGAAACCAGATTCTACCAATCAAAAACGCATGCCATCGGACTAATGGCGTTCAGTTACGCAAATTTTTGGGACGGTGATTGCCTCTTCGATCAGGCCGCCGTGGCCTTCCCCAGGTCGACAGGGCCTTTTACGCCCCGGGGAAGGCCACCGCGGCCTGATCGAAGAGGCAGTTCGGCGCCTGCGCAACTAATCGGGACAGCCAACCG
>JAQGNR010000124.1 GCA_028291765.1 Herbaspirillum sp. | reverse complement strand
GCGGCATGATTCGCATGCAAGCGGCTACGCTGAAAATTATTACTGAAGGCAGTGCAAAAAAAGGGGATGTGCTTGGTATTGCGCGGATCGCGGCGATTATGGCGACCAAGCGTACCAGCGATTTGATTCCTTTATGCCATCCGCTGGCGTTGACGCATGTGTCGGTTGAATTTGAAATCGACGCGGCCGCCAGCAGTATTAGTTGTACGGTGGAAGTGCGCACGATTGGGAAAACCGGCGTGGAGATGGAAGCGTTGACTGCGGTGCAAGTTGGCTTGCTGACGATTTACGATATGTGCAAGGCGGTGGATCGGGGGATGGTGATGGGGGATGTGCGGGTACTGGAGAAGCATGGGGGAAAATCTGGGGATTGGAATGCTGCGCCGCAGAAAAACAAAAACGCCAGCCATCGACGATAGCCAGCGCTTCTTAAACCATACTTTAAGCCATACTTTAAACCACGCCTTAAACAGGCAACTTCATTACAACGGAACTACAACGGAACTACAACGCTGCTATAACCTAACGGCAATTCGCCGGCGCAAACCGGGCCAGTAAAGTGCCTGGCGCAAATGCCTTGTTATCGGTTGCGCCAGTAGCCGGCACCGCCACCTTTGCCGCACCCTTCGCAGCACATTGCCATTGGATGCCGCTATCGGTCACGGTAGGCGTCAATGTCAGCGTTGCGTCTTTTTCGACATTCTGGCTATAAGTAATTGTCACCACGCCGCCAATGCCGTGGTCCATCGACGTGGCGGTAATGTTCTGTACATTTTGCGTCGGCACAAAATCCATCAGCGCCAGTTGCGCTTGCGTGAATGTATTGTTGCTGCTGGCGGCCAACTCTTCGACTGCCAGCTTATAGGGCGCTGCCAGATTCAGGCCTTCGGTCACGCGGGTACGCGTCATGTAATTGCGCAATTGCGGAATGGCGATGGTCGCCAGAATGCCGATGATCGCCAATACCATCATCAGCTCAATCAAGGTAAAACCGAGCGACTTCGTATAAGGCGTCTGCCGGACCTGCTGAGGAGGCTGAGCAGGCGCCGGGTGCTGTGTTGCTTTCATGATTCCATCCTAAGAAAATTTGCGGCGTCGCGCATTATAACGACGCTCTGTTGCGCTGAAACCTGTTAAAAGTAAATTGGCCGGCAGCTTTTTTATGCATGTTCGACGCTGTTCGCCTTACGCCCGGCCAGATATCTTCCGGCGATCACCACAACAACTGCCAGCACAACACCTGGCAGACTCATATGCAAGCCAAGGCCAGGCACGATGAAATCGTTGGCGACAGGCAGATTGGCGATCAGCCAGGGCTCGACGGCCGCATCGGTGAAGATCATGCCACCGGCCAGATAGCCTAGCAAGGCAGCGCCGAAGGCAATGATAATCGGGAAACGCTCCATCATGCGCAATACCAGCGTGCTGCCCCAGATAATGATCGGTATGCTGATCAGAATACCGAATACCACCAGCGCGAACTGGTGTTCGCCGGCGGCTTGCGATGCGGCACTGGCTACGGCCAGTACATTGTCCACGCTCATGACCAGATCGGCGACGATGATGGTTTTAATGGCGCTGATTAAACGGTCGCTGCCGGCAATGTCGCCGTGCTCGTTATCGTCCGATAGCAATTTGATGCCGATCCACAGCAATAATATGCCGCCGATCATTTTAACCAACGGCAGATCCAGCAAGGTCACAGCAAACGCGATCAATACGATGCGAATGGCCACTGCGCCGAACGTGCCCCAGATAATGCCGCGCGTGCGCATCTGCGGTGGCAGGTTGCGGCAAGCCAGTGCGATCACAATGGCGTTATCGCCACCCAATAACAAGTCGATCAGAATGATCTGCCCGACAGCAACCCAGTTCAAATGTATTAAAAATTCCATCTCGCTCCCTTGTTCATCGCGGTAATAAGCTGCGTGCAAGCCGGTATTCTAATTGCCGCAACGGCGCCAACACCACTTTCCCGGGATTTGGCGCAAAAAAAGGAGAGTCGCATCGACTCTCCTCTTGTGTCTGCACTGATTGCAGTAAAACTCTTATAGCATTTTCTTCAGCAAACGCGCCATTTCGGATGGATTCTTGGTCACTGTGATGCCGCAGGCTTCCATGATCTCCAGTTTGGCTTGCGCAGTATCGGCGCCGCCGGAGATCAGCGCGCCGGCATGGCCCATGCGTTTGCCTGGAGGGGCAGTCACACCGGCGATGAAACCGACCACAGGTTTTTTCATGTTGTCCTTGATCCAGTACGAAGCATTGGCTTCGTCCGGGCCGCCGATTTCACCGATCATGATGACCGCGTCGGTGTCTGGATCGTCGTTGAACAGTTTCATGATGTCGATATGCTTCAGGCCGTTGATCGGATCGCCACCGATGCCGACTGCCGAAGATTGCCCCAGACCCAGCGCCGTCAATTGACCCACCGCTTCATAGGTCAGGGTACCGGAACGCGAAACCACGCCGATACGGCCCTTTTTATGGATATGGCCCGGCATGATGCCGATCTTGATTTCGTCCGGTGTGATCAGACCTGGGCAGTTAGGTCCGAGCAGCAAGGTCTTGCTGCCGACCTTCGCCATGCGGTTTTTTAATTCCAGCATGTCGCGTACAGGGATGCCTTCAGTAATGCAGATGGCCAGATCCAGTTCGGCTTCAACAGCTTCCCAGATCGCAGCAGCGGCGCCGGCCGGCGGCACGTAAATCACCGAAACGGTTGCGCCTGTCTTGGCTTTCGCATCTGCCACAGTTGCGAAAATCGGGATGCCTTCGAAATCTTCGCCGGCTTTTTTCGGATTGACACCTGCGACGAAGGCATTTTTGCCATTCGCATAATCACGGCACAGACGTGTATGGAATTGACCGGTTTTGCCGGTGATTCCCTGAGTGATGACTTTTGTATCTTTATTGATCAGAATCGACATAATTGTTCCTTCGCTTATTATTTACCGTTGGCCGCAGCGACAACTTTTTGCGCGGCTTCTTCCATACTGTCGGCTGCAATGATAGGCAGACCCGAATCGGCCAGCAATTTCTTGCCGAGTTCTTCGTTGGTGCCCTTCATGCGCACAACCAGCGGCACATTCAGCGAAACGGCTTTGGATGCAGCGATGACGCCTTCGGCGATCACATCGCAACGCATGATGCCGCCGAAAATGTTGACCAGGATTGCTTTCAGACCAGGATTTTTCAACATGATCTTGAAGGCTTCGGTGACCTTCTCAGTGGTGGCGCCGCCGCCCACATCGAGGAAGTTGGCAGGTTCGCCGCCGAACAATTTAATGGTATCCATGGTAGCCATGGCCAGACCGGCGCCATTGACCAGGCAGCCGATATTGCCATCCAGCGAGATGTACGCCAGATCGAATTTCGATGCTTCGATTTCAGCCGGATCTTCTTCGTCCAGATCGCGGTAAGCGACGATTTCAGGACGGCGGAACAAGGCGTTCGAATCGAAATTGAATTTGGCGTCGAGCGCGATGACTTTGCCGTCGCCGGTCAGGATCAGTGGATTGATTTCAGCCAGCGATGCATCGGTTTCCCAATAGGCTTTGTACAGGCCCTGCAGTTGCTTGCGGGCATCGACTACGGATGCTTCAGGCACGCCGATTTTTTTGGCGATGCTGTCTGCGTCGGCATCGGTCAGGCCGGTGGCTGGATCGATCACGACGGTGTGCAACAATTCTGGATGGGATTCAGCGACTTCTTCAATATCCATGCCGCCTTCGCTCGACGCCATCAATACCACGCGTTGGCTGACGCGGTCGGTCACCATGCTGACGTACAGTTCTTTTTTGATGTCTGCGCCTTCTTCGATCAGCAGGCGACGGACTTTTTGTCCTTCGGCGCTGGTCTGATGCGTGACCAGTTGCATGCCCAGAATCTGCTGCGCGTATTCTTTAACCTGTTCCAGCGACTTGGCAACTTTAACGCCGCCGCCTTTACCGCGTCCACCAGCGTGAATCTGGGCTTTGACGACCCATACTTTACCGCCCAGCGTTTCAGCGGCTTTAACCGCCTCATCGACGCTCAGACATGGAATGCCGCGTGGCACGGTGACACCAAATTTGCGGAGAATTTCTTTGCCCTGATACTCATGGATTTTCATACGAGCTTCCCTTCTGACGCTGATTTAAATTGAAATTGACTAACGAAACTGGTGACGAATACGAACGTATTACAGACCGGGTTGCTGTCACAGACAAGGACAGCGGCTATCGCAGATAAGGGCTGCAGTGGCGGGACCAGGCGGGAACTAAAAATGGATAAGGGCATAAGATACCAATGGCCCGACATTAATCATTGCCACCCTCCTATTACCGTCGGAATATTATCCGCCGATTACTGGCTTGCAGCGCCACAAAACTGCGGAATTTTAGCACAGCTGATATTTAAAGAAAATTGCAGAAATCAATAAATCGTGGATTACCGCGCCGCTCAGTGTTTTGTCCCGCAAATAACGTCAATCAACGTCAATCCGCCTCTTCTTCAGCAGCACGCATGGCCGCCTGAATTGCAGAATGGGAAAAGCCGCGCTGTAGTAAAAAACGCATTTGCTTGCCGCGCTCGGCCGCATCTTGCGGCGGGTGGGAGAATTTCTTGCGCCAGACTTCGCGAGCGCGCGCAGCCTCATCTGCTGCCAGACCGGCTTTGGCGATGGTCAGCGTGTCCGCATCCAAACCATGGCTTTGCAGTTCCATCGCGATCCGGCTATTGCCGAAGCGATGCGCACGGCGATGTACCAACGATTCGGCAAAACGGCTTTGAGATTGGAAATTGGCAGCTTCCAGCGTATCGAGCAGGGCCTCGATGTCATCGTCTTCCTGTGCGTAACGGGACAGCTTGCGCGTCAGTTCAAGACGGCTATGCTCGCGCATCGACAGATAGCGCAAGGCCCGTGCTTTCAGACTGATAGGCGGTCTTGCCATATTAATCTGAGAACACGGGCCAAGGATGCTGGAAGTGCAGGAAGTGCAGGAAGTGCAAGGGATCTGACGACATGTCTAGCCAGCTTAATTCTGCAACAGCCTCTAAGCGTCCGACTCTGCGGTGTCGGAAGATGATTCAATAACATCGATGTCAGCCGCTTTGCCGGCTTTGGCTGGTTTAGCCGCCTTGGCTGGCTTATCGCCAGCGGCTGATTTCAATAAACCCAGTTCCGGCACGCCCAGCGCAGCGCGCACTTTGTTTTCGATCTCGCGCGACAATTCAGGACGTTCTTTCAGGAAATTACGTGCATTGTCCTTGCCTTGACCGATGCGTTCGCCGTTATAGCTATACCAGGCGCCGGACTTCTCGATAATCTTGGCATCCGAACCCAGATCGATGATTTCGCCTTCGCGTGAAGTGCCTTCTCCGTACAGGATATCGAAACGCGCTTCCTTGAATGGCGGTGCAACTTTGTTCTTGACGACCTTAACCTTGGTTTCGCTGCCGATGACTTCGTCGCCGGCCTTGATCGAACCGGTGCGGCGAATATCCAGCCGGACCGACGCGTAAAACTTCAGCGCGTTACCGCCGGTGGTGGTTTCAGGACTGCCGAACATCACGCCAATTTTCATACGGATCTGGTTAATGAAAATAACCATCGTATTGGTACGATTGATGCTGCCGGTCAATTTCCGCAAGGCTTGCGACATCAGCCGCGCTTGCAGACCGGGCAGCGAATCGCCCATATCGCCTTCGATTTCAGCGCGTGGCGTCAGCGCCGCTACCGAGTCGATGACGATCAGATCGACACCGCCCGAGCGCACCAGCGCATCGGTGATTTCCAGTGCCTGCTCGCCGGTATCCGGTTGTGAAATCAGCAGATCGGACAGATTGACGCCCAGCTTTTGCGCGTAACCGACATCGAGCGCATGCTCCGCATCGATAAATGCGCAGGTGCCGCCGAGTTTTTGCATTTCGGCAATAGCCTGCAAGGTCAGCGTGGTTTTGCCCGACGATTCCGGACCGTAGATTTCGATCACACGGCCGCGCGGCAGGCCGCCGACGCCCAGAGCGATATCCAGACCGAGCGAGCCGGTCGATACCACGGCAATTTCTTCGACCACGGCGCCGTCTTCCATGCGCATCACGGAGCCTTTGCCAAACTGCTTCTCGATTTGCGCCAAAGCGGCGGCCAGCGCCTTGCTCTTTTCCGACGTATCGACAGGTTTCTTATCGTTCATAAATTTACTTTCAGCAAAGGGATATCGAAGAGCACGGCACCGGTGCAAAGATGAATTTCGTCAACAAACAGCACTGTATAAAAAAACAGTGCTTTGTGCAAGCCTTAATTTAAAACAGATTATAAAGCGACCCGGACCGGCCGCCAAAATCAGTTTGATCAACCCGATCAAGCTGAAGCAGCCGTCATCACAGCCGCGTTCTTGCGATACAGAACCAGTGTTGCAATCAAGCCGCACACAGCCGCAAAGGTCATCCAAAAGCCCGGTGCGGCCTTGTCGCCCGTGATCTGGATCAGGCCGGTTGCAATGGCCGGCGTGAAGCCGCCGAAAATCGCTGCCGCCAGACTGTAAGCCAGCGAAAACCCGGCGGTGCGTACCTCCACCGGCATCACCTCGGTCAGCGCCACCACCATCGCACCGTTATAGCTGGCGTACAAAAACGACAGCCACAGCTCGACCGTCAACATTTTGCCGAAGCCGGGATCGTTCACCAGCCAGGTCAGCGCCGGATAGGAAGTCAGGATCGTCAGCACCGTGAAAAACAACAGCAGCGGACGGCGGCCGATACGATCCGATAGAGCGCCCATGATCGGCAACCAGACGAAATTGGATAAGCCGACGCAAAAGGTCACCACCAAACTATCGGTGGTACTTAACTTGAGCACCGTCTTGCCGAAGGTCGGCGTGTACACCGTAATCAGATAAAACGAGACGGTCGTCATCGCCACCAGCATCATGCCGGCGATCACCAGACCCCAGTTCTCAAGCATCGAACGAAAAATTTCACGCACATCGGGCCGATGTTTGCGCGCCAGGAATTCTTCGGTTTCCTGCAGCGAGCGCCGGATCATGTAGATCACCGGCACAATCATGCAGCCGAGGAAGAACGGAATGCGCCAGCCCCAGTCGCCGATCTGGGCCGGCGTCAGAGCAGTATTGATGACGTAGCCAAGCGCCGCGGCGACAATAATCGCCACCTGTTGGCTGGCCGACTGCCAGCTGACATAAAACCCCTTGTGGCCCGGCGTGGCCATTTCAGACAAATAAACCGACACCCCGCCCAGCTCCACACCGGCGGAAAAACCCTGCAGCAGCCGGCCGACCAGCACCAGAAACGGCGCTGCATAGCCGATCGTCGCAAAGCCCGGCACAAAGGCGATCAGCATGGTGCCCAGCGCCATGAGCATCAGCGTCACGATCAAGCCTTCGCGCCGTCCGACACGATCGACGTAGGCGCCTAAAAAAATCGCTCCCAGCGGACGCATCAGGAAACCGGCGCCGAAGGTCATGAACGTCAGCATCAGCGATGCAAACTCGTCGCCGCCGGGGAAAAAGGTCTTGGAAATATGGGTGGCGTAAAAACCGAATAGGAAAAAGTCGAACATTTCCATGAAGTTGCCACTGGTCACGCGCAGAACGGTGCCGAATTTCGATTGAGGGGCTGCTGCAGTGTTTGTCATTTTTCTCGTCTCGCAAATGTTGGGCCGGCGTTGCCTGAAAGGCGGATTTTACTGCACGCGACATGAATTCCGGGCGACCCGCCATGAATTGCCTTTCACGGGCCGGATGAAAAAAGTTTCCCCCAGCGATATAAGCCGCGAGCAGCCCGATATCAAATCCGCATTGCTCTGTAATCGGCTCGTCACATTCCAATCGTATATTTTCATCTTGCCAATCAGCAACATCTCATGATGTAGAGGGTAAGCATGGCCACAAAGTCCAAGACAAAATCACCACCCCCTGCCGCTCCCGCCGGCAGTCCCGCCGCAGTTGGCAAATCAGCCGCCAGAGTAATCGGCCATCCGGTTTTTTCGCAACCGGAACCGACGGCAGATCCCCAGACCTTCGCCATCAAACATGCTTCGGACAATGCTGCCTACAAAAAAATTGATGCATTCAATAAAGAACACAAGCTCCATCCATTACCGTTCCCGGCGCCTAGAGGCGGCGTAGAGCCGCGTCTGACGTTTGAGGCGGTTCTGAACGGCAATAAGGATGCGATCAAAAGAATCATTGCCGGCGGTCAGTTGGTATTTCACGCCACTGGCGACTGCGGTAGCACGCGCGGCCCGCAACACCAGAATCAGGTCGCGGATAAAATGACCAGCGATTTTCAGGAAAGCGATATCAAAGAAGTCCCGCAATTCAATTTTTTATTAGGGGACGTGGTCTATAGCTTCGGCGAGTCGCAATATTATTACGACCAGTTTTATGAACCGTACAGGAACTACCCCGCCCCAATCCTGGCGGTGGCGGGCAATCACGACGGCATGGTTTCGCCGCTGGCGCATGAAGTCAGTCTGGCAGCTTATCTGCGCAATTTCTGTTCCGAAGGGTTTATCGTCACTGCGGAAGCCGGCGGCCTGTCGCGCACTGCGCAGATTCAGCCGGGCGTCTTCTTCACCTTCGAAGCACCCTTTGCAAGAATCCTGGCCTTTTACAGCAACGCCCTTGAAGATCCTGGCGTCATTGCCGATGACAGCATCGGATCGTCGCAGCTGGACTTCTTGCGTGCCGCACTGAAACGCGTTAAATCCGAAAAGTACAAAGGCGCGCTGATTTTCGCCGACCACCATCCGCCTTACACCGTTTCCCAGCACGGATGGAGTGTCGATTTACTGGCGCAAATAGATGTTATCTGTAGCGAAATCGGCGTCTGGCCGCATGCATTCCTTTCCGGTCACGCACATAACTACCAGCGCTTTACCAGAACCAGAACCGCCGATGGCACGCAGATTCCCTACATCGTCTGCGGTAACGGCGGGCACAACGTTCAAAAAATCACGAAGGCCGGCACGCCCACATTGCGTGCGCCGCAAATTATTCAGCACGGCAGTGGAAAAATCGATCAGGTCGTGCTGGAAAACTACGACGATCAGAATTACGGCTATCTGCGTATCGTGGCGACCGCCACCCAACTGTGTATTGAATACCATCCGGCCAGTGACGGACCGCATGCCAAGACGCCCGATGACCACGTTACGATCGACCTTGATAGCCGGAAAATTACGCATTTTTCCGCCAACGACCTTGGCCATCCCGATACCGCGCACGCGGTTCGCGGTAAATTCAAAGGCCCTTAGGGCAACGCTGATGAAGCGCCATGAAAGGGCCTCAGGCGGGCTGTAGCGGATGTTTGTGCTCCGTTCGTGTCCTTCCGGCGGCCTGCGGCC
>JAQGNR010000117.1 GCA_028291765.1 Herbaspirillum sp. | reverse complement strand
TGCCGTCTGCCTGCTGGAAATTCTCCAGCAGCGCAACCAGCGTACGGCCAACCGCCAGACCCGATCCATTCAATGTATGCACCGCCTCCGGCTTGCCCTGCGCATTACGGAACCGCGCCTGCATGCGCCGCGCCTGAAACGCTTCGCAATTCGATACCGATGAAATTTCACGGTAGGTATTTTGCGCCGGCAGCCAAACTTCAATATCGTAAGTTTTAGCAGAGCCGAAACCCATGTCGCCGGTACACAGCGTAATTACGCGATACGGCAGGCCGAGTTTTTTCAGAATATTTTCCGCATGTCCGAGCATCTGATCCAGCGCCGCATACGAGGTATCCGGATGGACGATTTGCACCATTTCAACTTTATCGAATTGATGTTGACGGATCATGCCGCGCGTATCGCGGCCGTAGCTGCCGGCTTCCGAACGGAAACAGGGCGAATGCGCCGTCAGTTTCAACGGCAGCGCATCGGCGCCGAGAATTTCATCGCGCACCAGATTGGTCAACGGTACTTCGGCGGTCGGGATCAGATACAGCGCCGCGCCTTCAGCCTCGCCTTCCTGGCCGCCCTTTTTAACCGCAAACAAATCGGCTTCGAACTTGGGCAGCTGGCCGGTGCCGCGCAGCGAATCGGCATTGACGATGTAAGGGGTGTAGCACTCGGTGTAGCCATGCTCGCCGGTATGCGTGTCCAGCATGAATTGGGCCAGGGCCCGATGCAGCCGGGCAATGCCGCCCTTCATGACGGAAAAGCGCGATCCGGTCAGCTTGACCGCAACATCGAAATCCAGACCCAGGCCGGCGCCGACATCGACGTGATCCTTGACCTCGAAGGCGAACACCGGCAGCGTGCCGACCCGGCGCAATTCGACATTGGCCGATTCATCCTTGCCGACCGGCACCGACGCATGCGGCAGATTGGGCACGGCCAACATGAATTCGCTGAGTTGCTGCTGAACCTGCTCCAGCCGTGCGGCCGAGGCTTTCAATGCATCGCCGATGCCGGCGACTTCCGCCATCACCGGCGCCGTATCTTCGCCCTTGCTCTTCAAATGGCCGATCTGTTTGGACAAGGTATTGCGCTTGCCTTGCATCTCTTCGGTATGCGTCTGAATCTGCTTGCGCTCCGCTTCCAGCGCATTGAACGCATCTGCATCCAGCACAAATTTGCGGGTTGCCAGCGCGGCGGCAACGGTGTCGATGTCTTTACGGAGTAATTGAATGTCGATCATGAGTGTCAGAGTAGAAATACAAAAAGCCACAAAAGGCTACAAAAGCTACAAAAAGCAGGGAAAGGCAAAGAAAGCGTCAGTCCGGATTGCAGGATTGTACCAAGGGCGTGCCACGAAAACCGGCTTATTCCTCATCTATTCGTCATCTTTACCAGCAGCACGATCCAAGGCCCGCAAATGCGCCAATTTCTCGCCGATTTTGCTTTCCAGTCCGCGCGGTGTCGGCTGATACCAGTGCGGCTCGGCCATGCCATCCGGCAAATAGGTCTCGCCGGCGGCGTAAGCCTCGGGCTCATCGTGCGCGTAACGGTACAGCTTGCCGTAACCCAGTTGCTTCATCAATTTGGTCGGTGCATTACGCAGATGTTCCGGCACGCCGCGCGATTTGTCTTTCGACACAAACGCGCGCGCCGCGTTATAAGCCATGTAACCGGCATTGCTCTTGGCCGCGATCGCCATATAAATAACCGCCTGCGCCAGCGCCAGTTCGCCTTCGGGCGAGCCGAGCCGCTCGAACGTCGCAGCGGCATCATTGGCGATCTGCATGGCGCGCGGATCGGCCAGGCCGATATCTTCCCAGGCCATACGCACGATACGGCGCGACAGATAGCGCGCATCGACACCCCCATCGAGCATGCGCGTGAGCCAATACAGCGCCGCATCCGGATTGGAGCCGCGCACCGATTTATGCAGCGCCGAGATCTGATCGTAAAATGCATCGCCGCCCTTATCGAAGCGGCGCAGCGTATCGCCCAGACATTCCAGCAGCAATGGCGAATCGACCGATTGCAAGCCTTTGGCTTGCGCCGCGTGCGCCACGACTTCCAGATTATTGAGCAGCTTGCGGCCGTCGCCGTCGGCGCTGGCGATCAGTGTGGCCTTCGCTTCATCGGTAAACGCCAAGCCGCCGAGCTCCAACGCAGCGGCACGTTCGAGCAAGGCATTCAGATCGTCATCGGTCAGCGATTTCAACACATAGACCGCAGCGCGCGACAACAGCGCGCCATTGACTTCGAATGAAGGATTTTCGGTCGTCGCGCCGATAAAGGTAAACAAACCGCTTTCCACATGCGGCAAAAATGCGTCTTGCTGACTCTTGTTGAAGCGATGCACTTCATCGACAAACAAGATCGTGCGGCGGCCCGAATTGGCCTTGATGACTTGCGCCCGTTCGACCGCTTCACGGATATCCTTGACCCCGGACAACACCGCAGACAACGCAATGAATTCAGCGTCGAAACTATCTGCCATCAAGCGCGCCAGCGTAGTCTTGCCGACACCCGGCGGCCCCCACAAAATCATCGAATGCGGTTGCCCCGACTGAAATGCCAATCGCAACGGTTTGCCTGGGCCCAGCAAATGCTGCTGACCGATGACATCGTCCAGGGTGCGGGGGCGCAGGCGTTCAGCCAGTGGTGCGGAGCTCATTTTTCGGTAGGTGCTTCACTAAAATAATTGACTAGTCTAACCGATGACGCAGCGGCGCATGATTTGTCCTCTCGAGCCCCTATCCGGTGTTAAAATCGCCGCGCATTAAACGTCCGCCGGCTAATATTTATGACTGTTTCGTGACACACTCACCTCTTGATTGCGCCACTATGACCTTTGTTGTCACCGCATCATGCCTGCACTGCAAACATACCGATTGTGTCGATGTTTGTCCGATGGATTGTTTCCGCGAAGGCCCCGATTTCCTGGTCATCGATCCCGAGCTCTGCATCGATTGTTCGATGTGCGTACCGCAATGCCCGGTCGATGCGATCTATCACGATATCGATCTGCCGGCAGCACAACGCCACTTCCTGGATCTCAATGCCCGGCTGGCGGCATCGGCTGCGTGGCGTCCGATTACCCAATCCAAAGCACCGTTGCCGGATCATCTGGAATGGGCCTCCGTTGATAAAACGCTATTGATGCCGGCGCAAGAAATTTAGTGCTTTTACACCATCGCTTTTCCCTACTTTATTCGCTGCTAACAATCATCAAAAAAACAAAAAAATAAACCGCCGCCGATGCATTGCCGGACCAAATTTTAGCTTTTATACTTCGACCGCTTTCCAAGCAAAGCAACACCTCCTGCACCACCCTGAACTCGCCAACCGGCAGCCAGCTTCCCGCCAGCCATCGTCACCCATACCGGTTATACCAACGCCTCCGCCGGCCGATCCGGCGCCGGATTTACGTCGATATTAAAAGGAATGACTTTGCAGATGTTTACTAAAATAAGTAAGAAAACAAGATTCGCAACACCGTTGGCCGCATCATTATTACTACTGGGCGCCATGCAATCCACGGCGCTGGCCCATCCGATGTTTACCGACGACGCCGGCACGCAGGGCGCCAGCAATAATCAACTGGAAATAAATAGCGATCGCGTCACCGAGCGCGGCGAGCGCCCTGAAACTGTCGGCGATGTCACCTACACCTATGGTCTGACGCCTACGCTGGATCTGTTTGCCGATCAGCCTTTGAATATATCGGGGCCACGCGGCATCGGCGATACCTCGCTCGGTTTTAAATGGCGCTTTTTTGAACGGGGAAATAACAGCATCGCATTCAAGTCGTCGGTATCGATGGCCAATGCCAATAATGAAAAAGGTTTCGGCAGCGGCCGCAACAATCTTTCCACCTTGCTCATCTTCTCTCACGTCAACGGCCCCTGGGCCCTGCACTACAACCTCGGTCTGGGCACTAATCGCTTCAAATCGCAGGAAACGGAAGATGAAAACCAGCCCACAATCTGGACCACCTCGGTAGCAGCGACCTATGAGCTGCTCCCTCAGCTCAAAGTGGTCGGCGACATCGGCATAGCGCGCAATGCAGATGTTAACGATAGGCAATACCCGGCTTACGCACTGACCGGCCTCGTCTATTCGCCCAGCAAGACTTTCGATCTCGACGTAGGCATAAAGTACGGTCTTAACAATGCCTCGATCAAACACCAGTTCGGCGCCGGCGTCGCTCTCCACTTTTAATAAAACAGCTCCCCCCGCGGCGTGAAAGGCAATCCTAAAACTTGCCTTCACGCGCTTTCCAGACTTATTTTTTGCATTCCAGTACGAAAACCACTTCAGTAATTGATGTGACTGCCGTTACCAGAAGGATCCGGGCGCATCACTGAGGGAGAATCATGCACGCACCGACCATCAATACACTGCTTTTAGCCGGTGCGCTTTGCTTGTCGCTTTGCAATACGCAGGCACAAACGCAGGCAAAATCCGGTGCATCTGCAATGCCGATACCGGTACCGGCCAACAGCGGCGGTAAAAAAAGCGGCGCTCAAAACGCGTCTCAGTCTTCCACGCAGGCCCCTGCCCAATCTCCGCAATCCCCACGCCCGCAAGCCGAAAAAGTTAGCTTCAACAGCAGCGACATGCAAGGCGGCAAACCCTTATCGCTTAGCGCCATCTGGGTACGCGCCGCCCCCATTACGACGCAAATGCGCAAGCCGACCATCGTCGCCATGCATAGCTGCGGCGGCCTGTATAGCATCATTAGAAGCGACAACGGCAAGAATGTGCTCACGCCGCGGACTGTGGCAATGGCCAGAGAATTACGTCAGGCCGGTTACAACGTGCTGCTGCCGGACAGTCTGACGCCGCGCGGCAAAACATCGATTTGCACAGAATCGCTGCAACAGCGCGGCGCCAGCACTGCTGAACGCGCCCGCGACGTCCAGGCCGCGCTGCGCTGGCTGGCAACGCAAGACGATGTCGACCCCGACCGCATCGCGCTGCTGGGTTGGGCCCATGGCGGCACGGCGGTCATGCAAGCGCTGACCATGCCGCAGGAGCGCGGCACTCTGCGCGCCAAAGCCGCGATTGCGTTTTATCCCAATTGCGCCCAGTTCACCGACACGCGCGCCGCCTATAAACCGAATGCGCCCTTACTGATCCTGACAGGAGAAGACGACGACTGGGCCCCGGTAGCGCCCTGCACAGCGCTGAGCGAAAAAGTGGCGGCGCCGAAAATCGCACTGAACGTCTATCCCGACAGCTATCACGAATTCGACGCCCCCGGCATGCTGATGCAAGTGCGCCTCGATGTGCCGAACCCCCTGCACCCCGGTCAGGGCGTCACTTCAGCCTCCAATCCTGAAGCCAAAGTCCTCGCCTATCGCGATATGTTCGCGTTTCTGGCTGCCGAACTGAAATAGACGCAAAAGGTTGCGAAATTAAGGGCAAGGCGGACTGTTGTGGGCTGTAGCGAATGTTTGTGCGCAGTGAGGTAAAGAAGGGAGGTGGCCGAAGGCCGCCGGAATGACACGAACGGAGCAGAAACATCCGCCACAG
>JAQGNR010000092.1 GCA_028291765.1 Herbaspirillum sp. | reverse complement strand
AGCGAATGTTTGTGCGCAGTGAGGTAAAGAAGGGAGGTGGCCGAAGGCCGCCGGAATGACACGAACGGAGCACAAACATTCGCTACAGCCCACAACAGTCCGCCTTGCCCTTAATTTCGCAATCGCCGCCAAGTTGCCAGATCGCAACCAGCCCAAAAACCAAGTCGGTACAAAGCGCTACAACTTTGTCTACGCTGATTTGCACGAGCACTTGCTATAATCCCGGATTATCCGGAAACCCCCGAAGACACGCCAATATGACTGCACAACTATCGAAAAAAAGCGAAGCCTGGTCGGCCCGCTTTTCCGAACCCGTTTCCGATCTCGTCAAACGCTACACCGCGTCGGTATTTTTCGACAAGCGGTTAGCCGAAGTCGACATGCAGGGTTCGCTGGCCCACGCAGAAATGCTGGCGCACCAGAACATCATCAGCGCCCAAGACTATGCCGATATTGAACGCGGCCTGGCCCAAATCAAGAGCGAAATCGCCGCCGGCCAATTCGAATGGCTGCTGGATCTGGAAGACGTCCATCTGAATATCGAAAAGCGCCTGACCGAACTGGTCGGCGACGCCGGCAAACGCCTGCACACCGGCCGTTCGCGCAACGATCAGGTCGCAACAGATATCCGCCTATATCTGCGCGGCGTGATCGACGACATCGCCGGCCTGCTGCGCGAGCTGCGCTTAGCGCTGCTCGATCTGGCCGAGCAACACGCCGACACCATCATGCCCGGCTTCACCCATATGCAAGTAGCGCAGCCGATTACCTTCGGCCACCATATCCTGGCGTATGTCGAAATGTTCGGCCGCGACGCCGAACGCATGCTCGATTGCCGCAAACGGGTCAACCGTCTGCCGCTGGGCGCCGCCGCGCTGGCCGGCACCACTTTCCCGATCGATCGTCAACGCGTGGCCGATACCCTGGGTTTCGACGAAGTTTGCCGCAATTCGCTGGATGCCGTTTCGGATCGCGATTTCGCCATCGAATTCTGCGCCGCCGCCGCGCTGGTGATGACCCATGTTTCCCGCATGTCGGAAGAACTGGTGATCTGGATGAGCCCGCGCATCGGCTTTATCGACATCGCCGACCGCTTCTGCACCGGCTCTTCGATCATGCCGCAAAAGAAAAATCCCGATGTCCCCGAATTGGCGCGCGGTAAAACCGGCCGCGTCAACGGCCATCTGATCGCACTGCTGACCTTGATGAAAGGCCAGCCGCTGGCCTACAACAAAGACAATCAGGAAGACAAGGAACCACTGTTCGACACCGCCGATACGCTGTGCGACACCTTGCGCATTTTTGCCGACATGGCGCGCGGCATCAGCGTGCGTCCGGAAGCGATGCGCGCCGCCGCCTTGCAAGGCTATGCCACCGCCACCGATCTGGCCGATTATCTGGTGAAAAAAGGCTTGCCGTTCCGCGATGCGCATGAAGCCGTGGCCCGCGCCGTGCGCGCCTGCGTCGATCAGGGTTGCGATCTATCGGACATGCCGCTGGAACAATTACGCAGCTTCTCGGACTTGATCGAAGCCGATATCTTCGGCGTACTGACGCTGGAAGGCTCGGTCGCAGCGCGCGATCACATCGGCGGCACCGCGCCGAAACAGGTCCGGCTGGCGATCGCGGAAATCCGCCGTCAACTGAATGCGTAACTGGAGCAGTGTGGCAAACCCGGTGCGGCAAATTAGGCATCGCAAATAAAGCGTAAAAAAATAATCATTTAAGGAAGCAGCACATGAATCCATTTGCGAAAATCCTGCCGGCTCTGCTATTCAGCGCCGGCTTGATCGGCGTGGCCAACAACAGTTTTGCCGCCGATGTAAAACTGGGCCTTGCCGCCGCGCTGAGCGGGCCGGCCGCCAAATACGGCATCGCCATCAAAAACGGTTTCACGCTCGCAGTCGATGAAATCAACGCCAAGGGCGGCGTCAACGGCGACAAGCTGATCCTGGTTGCCGACGATGAACAAGGCAAAAAAGAAGCCGCCATCAACACCTTCAAAAAACTGATTTTCCAGGACAAGGTGTTGCTGGTATTCGGTCCCACGCTATCAAACTCGGCCTTTGCCGCCGACCCCATCGCCAATGCCGTCAAGGTCGTCGTCTTCGGCACCAGTAACACCGCCGACGGCATCACGGCCATGGGCCCGTTCACCTATCGTAATTCCGTCATGGAAGCCGACGTGCTGCCGATCACCGTGCGCGCCGCCGTCAAACATTTCAATCTGAAAAAAGTCGCTGTCATCTACGGTAACGACGACGCGTTCACCAAGAGCGGCTACGACGTGTTCAAAGCCACGCTGGCGCAACAGAAAATCCCTGTCACCGATACCGAAGCGTATGCCAAGGGCGATGTCGATTTCAAAGCCCAGCTGACCAAGATCAAGGCCGACAATCCCGACGCAATCGTCTGCTCTTGCCTGGCCGAAGAAGCCGCCAACATCATTTTGCAAACCCGCGCGCTGGGTATGAAACAACCGTTCATCGGCGGCAACGGCCTGAATTCGCCGAAGCTGTTCGACATCGCCAAAGATGCCGGCGACAACACCATCATGGGCAGCCCCTGGTCGTCCGAAAACCTGACCCCGGCCAACAAGGCCTTCATCACCGCCTATAAAGCCAGGTTCGGCGTCGATCCGGATCAGTTTGCGGCGCAGGCCTACGATGCGCTGCATGTGGTCGCCGCCGGTTTGCAAACGATTAAATTGTCCGGCAATCTGGCCAACGACCGCGTAGCCTTGCGCAATGCGCTGGCCGGCGTGAAGATCGAAGGCGCGACCGGCAAATTCGCGTTCCGCAAAGCGCCTGCTGTGGCCGGCCGCGAAGCCGGCTACGACGCCGATCAGGAAGCCATCGTCAACATTGCCAAAGGCGGCAAGTTCGTCATCTTGAAATAAGCGTTGAAATAAGCGTTAAAAAAACGTGAAAAAAACCGCGAAATAAGCATCCCCTTCAGCCAAGACTGCCCGCCAGACCAAACATGCTAGGACAACAACTCATCAACGCCCTTTCCCTGGGCAGCGTCTACGCGCTGTTCGCGCTCGGCTTCACGCTGGTCTTCGGCGTACTCGGCGTGATCAATCTGTCGCATGGCGCAATCTTCATGCTCGGCAGTTATATCGCCTTGCTGCTGATCGAAAAACTGGCGATGCCGCTATATCCGGCGATACTGTGCGCGATGCTGGCCACCGGCTGCATCGGCGCGCTGATCGACTATCTGGTCCTCAAACCGCTGCGCGCACGCAATGCGCCGCATCTGGCGCCGATGATTGCCAGCATCGGCGTGGCCATCATCCTGACCAATCTGGCGCAAGGTGTGTTCGGCGCAGAAAACCAGCGCTTCCCCGTCGGCACCATTCCCGAAGCAAGCATGAATTTCGGCACCCTGCATGTAACTGCGCTGCAGATCGGCATCGTGGCCATTTCCTTTATCCTGATGCTGATCTTGCTGCTGGCCATGCGCCGCACCCAGCTCGGCCGCGCCTTGCGCGCGATTGCCGAATCGCCCAAGGCTGCCTATCTGCTGGGCATCAATGTCGAAGGCCTGTTCTTGCTCACCTCGTTTGCCGCCGCGGCGCTGGGCGGCGCGGCCGGCGTACTGGTCGGACTCTCTTTCAATGCGATTTCACCCTTCATGGGCCAGCCGATGCTGCATAAAGGCATTGCCGTGATTATCCTGGGCGGCATGGGCGACATCCGCGGCGCACTGATCGGCGGCCTGTTTCTGGGCTTTGCCGAAGTGCTGACGGTGGCCTATATTTCCAGCGATTTCCGCGATGCCGTGGCGTTCGGGCTGCTGTTCCTGATTCTGTTGGTCAGGCCTGCGGGACTGTTCGGCAAAGTCCTCGAAAGAAAGGCCTGACATGGCGGATTGGTGGGATGGATTCTGGGCCACATACAACAGCGCGATCTTCGATGTCGGCATCAGCGCCATGCTGGCGCTATCGATTTACGTCACCCTGTCCTGCGGCCTGCTCTCGCTGGCAAACGCGGCCTTCATGGGGATCGGCGCCTATGCCGCCGCATTGATCAGCATGCAGACCGCATTACCGTTCCCGGTGGCGTTGGCCGCCGGCGTCGCGCTGCCGATGCTGGTGGCGCTGATCATCGGCATACCGACGCTGCGCTTATCCGGCGTTTATCTGGCGATGGCCACGCTGGGCTTCGGCGAAGTGGTGCGCGTGATCGTATTGAATATGGATGTCACCGGCGGCCCGATGGGTCTGAACGGCATTCCGCTGAAAACCGAATGGTGGCATATCGTCTTGCTGCTGGTTGCCGTGCTGTACTTTCTGGCGCGGATGCGCCGCTCCAAAATCGGCCGCGCATTCGAAGCCATCAAGGAAGATGAAGTCGCCGCACGGCTGATGGGCATCGACGTGGCCGCCTACAAATTGCTGGCCTTTGCCATCGGCGCCGGCATTGCCGGCCTGGCCGGCGCGCTCAATGCGCACTATACCTTCACCATCGGCCCCGGCAATTTCGATTTCGAACGCGCGGTTGAAATCCTGACCATGGCCGTCTTCGGCGGCACCGGCAATCTGATCGGCCCGACACTGGGCGGCGCGATACTGGCATTGCTGCCGGAGATATTGCGCTGGTTCCAGGACTATCGTCTGGCAATCAATGGCTTGATCCTGGTGCTGGTGATCCTTTACCTGCCCCAAGGTATTTGGGACCCGCGCCGCATCAGATCATTCCTGCAGCGCCGGAGGGCCGCCTGATGCTGCAATTTAAAAACATCAGCAAACATTTCGGCGGCCTGCAGGTTTTGCAGGATGTCAATTTCACGGTGCCGCAAGGCACGATCTTCGGCTTGATCGGCCCCAACGGCGCCGGCAAAACCACGGTCTTCAATCTGATCACCGGCCTGTTGCGCCCGTCCGGCGGCAATATCCTGTTTGAAGAGCGGGACATCGGCAATACGCCGCCGCACAAAATTACCGGCCTGGGCATGGCCCGCACCTTCCAGAACATCCGCATCTTCAAGGAAATGACGCTGCTGGAAAATGTCGTGGTCGGCATGCATGAGCATTTGCATTACGGCTTTGCCGGTCTGCTGCTGAACCTGGGCAACTATCGCAACGTGGAACGGCAAGCGCGCGAGCGGGCGCTTGAATTGCTGTCCTGGGTGCGGCTCGATCATAAGGCTGCACTGCTGGCCGATAGCCTGTCTTACGGCGAGCAGCGCAAACTCGAATTGGCCAGAGCGCTGGCCACCAAACCCAAATTACTGCTGCTCGACGAACCGGTGGCCGGCATGAATCCCGCCGAGAAAACCGAACTGATGACCGAAATCGCCAACATCAAGCAACGCGGTTTTTCGATTTTCATGATCGAACACGATATGCGCTTCGTCATGGGATTGTGCGACCGCATCGCGGTACTCAACTTCGGCCGCATCATCGCCGAAGGCACGCCGGATCAGATCAAAACCAATCCGGCAGTGATCGAAGCCTATCTGGGCAAGGACGATCCGGCATGAGTACGACGACGACGACATCAAAACCGATTTTAAGCGTGCGGGATCTGGCCGTTTCCTATGGTCACATCGAAGCGGTCAGAGGCATCGATCTGATCCTCAACGAAGGGGAAATCACGGCGCTGGTGGGGGCCAACGGCGCCGGCAAGAGTACTTCCCTGCTGGCCATTTCCGGGCTGTTGCAAGCGGTGCGCGGCAGCGTCATGCTGGACGGCGTCGAGCTGACCGGATTGGCGCCGCACCGCATTGTGCGCAACGGCGTGGTGCAAGTCGCCGAAGGCCGCGCCATTCTGAGCACGCTGAGTATTGCCGACAATCTGGCGCTGGGCGCTTATACCCGCAAAGACAAAGTGCAAGTGGCGCGCGATCTGGAATGGGTTTATTCCTTGTTCCCGGTGCTCAAGCAACGCCATGCGGGCCTGGCCGGCAATCTGTCCGGTGGCGAACAGCAGATGCTGGCGATGGCGCGCGCGCTGATGGCCAAGCCGCGCGTGCTGCTGCTGGATGAACCATCGATGGGATTGGCGCCGCTGATGGTGCAAGAGATTTTTCGCATCGTCAAAGAAATCAACCGGACCGGTCTGACTATCTTGCTGGTGGAGCAAAATGTGCGGCAGGCGTTGCGTATTGCGCAGCATGGTTATGTGCTGGAAAACGGCCGGATCGTACTGGCTGATAGCGGTGCGGCGCTGCTGGATAATCCTAAAGTGGTGGATGCTTATCTTGGTGGTTAGTGTTTATGGTTCTATGGCCGTCCTTTAGGTTTTACCGGTAGCGGTGACCCTTCGACAGGCTCAGGGCGAACGG
>JAQGNR010000046.1 GCA_028291765.1 Herbaspirillum sp. | reverse complement strand
ACGCCCAGCACCGCCTTGAGCACTTGCGGATTATCGAAATTGAGATCCGGCTGATGCGAAAAGAAACGATGCCAGAAAAAGGCATTGGCGGCCGGGTCCCAGGTCCAGTTGGATTTTTCGGTGTCGTTGAAAATGATGCGGGTATCGGCGTAACCGGTGTTGGTATCGGCCCAGACATAAAAATTGCGCGCCGCCGAACCAGGCTTGGCGGCACGCGCGCGTAGAAACCATGGATGTTGATCCGAGGTGTGATTGATGACCAGCTCGGTAATCACCCGCAAATCGCGCTTATGCGCTTCAGCGATAAAACGGCGCGCATCGGCCAAAGTGCCGTAATCCGGATGCACGCCCCGATAGTCGGCAATATCGTAGCCGTCGTCGCGCCGCGGCGAGGGATAAAACGGCAGCAGCCAGATCGTATTGACGCCGAGGCCCGCAATGTAATCGAGCTTGTCGATCAGGCCGGCAAAATCGCCGATGCCGTCGTTATTCGAATCGAAATACGATTTGATGTGAATCTGGTAAATCACCGCATCCTTGTACCAGAGCGGATCGGCGATAAATGCCGAGCGCTCTTTGGCCCGGCGCTGACTGGCCCGGGAGGGTTTTTTCATGGCGCCTCTGAGGGCATGGGTGTCGTTCATCATATCGTTCATATTTGTCCTTGCGGCCGCAGGCGCCAGATGGCGTAAGGCGTGTCATGCGGGTCAAGTGCGATGGTTTGGCGCTTGCCGTGCCAATCGAAACGATGTCCGCGCGCCAGATCTTCCGCCAACAGCACGCCGTCATCGGATAGACCGAATTGCCATAGCGGTAGTTCGATTTCGCCGCTATGCGGCGTGAACGGGTCCAGATTGATCACGACCAGGATCACGTTGTCGCCGAAGCCGGCAGCGCCGTCGCGGCGCGCGGTGGACTTGACGAAGGCCAGCAGATGATCGTTGCCGATAGGCAGGAAAACCACGCCGGTATGCGTCTGCAACGCCGGATTGGCGCACCGTATCCGGTTCAGTTGCGCGATCTCGGCCACGATATTGCCGGGCCGCTGCCAATCCCAGGCGCGGATCTGATATTTCTCCGAATTCAAATACTCTTCCTTGCCCGGCACCGCCTGCGCTTCGCATAACTCGAAGCCGCTATACACGCCCCATAAACCGGACAGCGTGGCGGCCAGCGCGGCGCGGATCAGGAAACCGGGGCGTCCCGAGCGCTGCAGGAAAAATGGATTGATATCGGGCGTATTGACGAAGAAATTCGGCCGGAAAAAATCGCTGACCGGCGTCTGCGTCAATTCATTCAGATATGCCGTGAATTCCTGCTTGGTATGGCGCCAGGTGAAATAGGTATACGACTGGGAAAAGCCGAGCTTGGCCAGCCGGTACATCATTTTCGGGCGGGTAAATGCTTCGGATAAAAACAGCGCATCCGGATACCGGCCGCGGATATCGCCGATCATCCATTCCCAGAACGGCAGCGGTTTGGTATGCGGATTATCGACGCGGAAGCTGCGCACGCCTTCATTGGCCCAGAACAACACCACATCGCGCAATGCAATCCACAAATCCGGCACCGCGCCATCGGCATAGAAATCGACATTCACGATGTCTTCGTATTTCTTGGGCGGATTTTCCGCATAACGCATCGAACCGTCGGCACGCCAGGCGAACCAATCCGGATGCGAGCTCAGCCATGGATGATCGGGCGCGCATTGAATCGCAAAATCCAATGCCAGTTCCAGGCCATGCGCCCCCGCAGCAGCACGCAAGGCGCGAAAATCTTCCAGCGACCCGAGCGCCGGATGAATCGCATCGTGGCCGCCCTCGTCGGAGCCGATCGCATAAGGACTGCCGGGGTCGTTGCCGTCCGGCGTCAGGCTGTTATTACGGCCTTTGCGGTTGCGCCTGCCGATCGGATGAATCGGCGGGAAATACAGCGTATCGAATCCCATGGCGGCGATGGCCGGCAAACGGTCGATCACATCGATGAAGGTGCCGTGGCGATGTTCTTCGCCGCTTTGGGAGCGTGGAAACAATTCATACCAGGCGGCAAACCGCGCCGCCGTGCGTTCGGCATCCACCGGATAATCGATCTCGGTGCGGGCGGCAAACTGGCGTGGCAAGTTGCGCTGCATGAGGATCGCGGTCTCGCCTGCCAACAGCAAACTGGCGCGGGCAACGTCGTGCAAGGCCAGTTCAGAGGAATCCTGCGATTTGCTTGCCGTCAACTCCTTGGCGATTAATTTAAGCAGCTTGCTCTCTTTTTCGCTCGTATCGGCGGCGGCGGCCGCCTGCAATACCAGCAAACGGCCCTCTTCCAGTTCCAGCGTCAGGTCGAGGCCGGCGCGGGATTTTTTATCGAGCTCGTCGCAATAGCTTCCAAACGTATCGCGCCAGGCTTCTATCGCAAACAGATAACGGCCAACCCGTTGCAGCGGCAACTGCGCCTGCCAACGGTCATTACCGATTTCGCGCATCGGGACGCTTTGCCATTTGCGGCTATCGGCGGTCCGCCATAAAACCTTGGCCGCCAGATGATCGTGGCCGTCGAGCAGGATATCGGCTTCGATCGTCAGGCTCTCGCCAATGATGCGCTTGACCGGAAAACGGCCGTTATCGACTGCCGGCGTCACCACGTCAATGGCAATGCGCGGCGCGCAGGTAGCCACTAGCGCCGCACGCCTGCTGCGGGTGGTGACGGTGATCACCGGCGCCGGCGGCGGTAAATACCGGATCAGCAGCGCGCCGGGGGCAATGGTTTCATCGGGCGCATTGGCTGAGATCCCCACAGTCGCCATACTCTCGATATTTTCTGCACTGCGCTGCAATGCCGGCGTCTGCGTCTGGGCCTGATACAGATCGCTATTGACGCTAATGAGCAGCGGCGGCAATTTTTCGTCCGATAACAGGCGGCGCTCAATTTCAGCCGTCGGCGCATGCGGCGCGCTCAGCATGCGCAGCCGGGCGCCGTAGTAGCGGCTGCCGATCTCGGCGACAAAACGATTGGCCTGCGCAATCGGCCCGAGCGGCCCGGAAAGATTGAAAGCGGACTGCGCGCAAGCCTGCTGATAGGCCTGGGCATCGGCAAAGCCGCCGAACAAGGGTTCCGTCAAACCATATTCAAAACCCATAGGCATTAACCAGCCGTTGCCGCTCGCAGCGGCAAATCGCAAGGCCCGCAATGCGGCGCGCTGCGCGCTGTCGGGATCGTTCAAATGCCATAGTCTCGCCAACCGCGGGCCGAACGGATCTTCGGGAAAGGCAATCGGCGGCGCGATCGCACGCAAACGCGCCTGCTCCTCCATCCACCAGTCGGCCCGGAAATCCCACCACGCGCCGGAGCCGAATACCGCGTCGAAACCGCAATCGGACAATGCGGATAATTGTTGCGCGCTGCAGCCCGGCGTCCATGCCAATAAATGGCAGCAGGCATGGCGTTCGCGCAAAGGCGCGCTTAAGCGCTGCCATACCGTGCACGGTACTTGTCCCGGCGCACAAACCACAAACCCTGCCACGCCCAGATCGGTCATCTCGATCAGGTGCTGCTGCCACCATGTGAATGCAGCTTCCATTGCCGCCGGATCTTCCCAGCGCATCCTGGCGCTGGATCGCAGCGCGCCGTAGTGACGCGGATCGAGCGCTGTATCGCCCTCGCATTGCGGCGCGTCGAACCATTCCGGATGGTGCTGCAATAAAGGATCGCGGCTGGAAACGCTTGCCAGCGTCAGATCGAGCAGCACCCGCACATCGCGCTCGGCGCATTCATTGAGCAAGGACTCCAAGGCCAAATCGCTGGCTCCCATCGTCTCGCGCACAATCAGAATGTGATCGAAGCCCAGCGCGACGCAATGATCCAGTAGCCGCGACCACCCCCCGGCGTCGACCAGCCAGGGATTGATGCAGTAAATACGCGGGGAAAGTTCAGGCGGCATAGGCGAGGTTCTTCTTTAAGTTTTACCTTGGGAGGCGACCCTTCGGCAGGGCTCGGCGGTGAGATGTGACACACAATCAGGGCCGAAGGACCGTGTGGCGCGTCTCACCGCCCAGCCGTGCCTAAGGAATGCGTTTTTTCTAAATTTTCACAAAAATCCGTTCCTTCTGAGCCGGCAAAAAAAGAAAACGCGCCGCTGCAGTTTTGGCACTGCCAGCGACGCGTGCATCCGCGTGCGTTCGACGCCCGCATTCGAGCTTTCATTGCGCCGGCTACGCCACCTTATAGCTTGTCCTGCGCGCTTGGGCGGCTGGCTGCGGCGATGTGAAAAGCGCCCGTACTTTCGGTATGCAGACCTCGGCATACATGTCGATATAGCGCGCCGCCGGTTTGCTCCAGCCGAAATCGGTACGCATTGCATTGCCTTGCATGGTTTGCCAGGCATCGGTATTGGTATAGACTGCGAAGGCGCGATCGACAGCCGCAGTCATATCGGCAACGGTCTCGCCATCGAACAGGAAGCCGGTCGCCCCCGGCGCTACCGCCGCCGAATTTACAACGCCCGGCTGAACCGCCGGCCCCGCATCGACGATGGTATCGATCAAACCGCCGACGCGTGAACCGATGGGAATGGTGCCGTAACGCATTGCATACAGCGGCGTCAGGCCGAAAGGTTCGAAACGGGTCCCATGCAACAGCATATCGGCGCCGGCATGCAGCGCATGCGCATGCCGTTCGTTGTAACCGATATGCACGCCGACCCGTCCCGGGTAAGCCGTGGCCAGATCGCGGAAGCCTTGTTCATAGGCGTGATCACCGCAACCCACTACCACCACTTGCAGGCGTTTTTGATGCTCCAGAATATGCGGCATCGCGTGCAGCACCACATCGGTCATCTTCTGATGCGAAATACGGCTGCCGATGCCCAGCACCGGCGCAAACGGATCGATCGGCAATAAATGAAACAAGCGCTGCAAATCACGTTTGCACGCGCCTTTGCCCCGCATGTCGTTCAAGCTGAAACTACGGGCCGTCAGCGGATCCAGCGCGGGATTCCACACATTGGTATCGATACCGTTTGGGATCGCGCGAATATCGGCACTGCGCAGATTAAGCGCGCCATGCATACCGCTGCCGAAACGCTCGGTCAGGATTTCCTTGGCGTAGGTTTTGCTCACCGTAGAAATACGGTCGGCGTAACAGATGCCGGCTTTCAGATAACTGAGCTTGCCCCAGTACGCCATCCCGTCGGGGCCACACATCGCTTCCGGAATGCCGAGCTTTTCGCGCATCGCCATTGGGTAGTTGCCCTGAAACGCCAGGTTGTGAATCGTCAGCACGGAACCGATCTGATTCAATCCGGCTTGCTTCAACAGGCCAGGAATCAAACCGGCATGCCAATCGTTGGCGTGCACAATATGGGGGATGGGAAGTTGGGTGCGGCCTGCGCAAATCGCGATGGCTGCATGCGCCAAGTCCGCAAAACTTTCTGCGTTATCGGCCAGTTCGCCGCCGTTTTGATCGACATACGGGCTGGCGAGGCGGCTGCGAAAACGCGCAGTATCGAGCAGGATCACCGGGATTTCGGTGCCGGGCATGAAACCCTGCATCAAATGCCCCTGGCCGCCTGGCAGCGCCAGATCGCCTGAAACATTTTTAAGGCCGGCCGCACCGTCCAGCGCGGCCGGATAGCCCGGCATTAAAATACTGGCGTCTATTCCCTTTTCTCGTAGAGCCTCTGCAAGCGCCGTTATGACATCCGCCAAGCCCCCGGTTTTGACCAGAGGAACCGCTTCGGAACTGACTAAAAGGACTCGGGCTTGCAAAATGATTCTCCTTGTGACGAGAGGATATTGGGAATAACGAAATACAAATCACGGAAATCACGCCAAGGACCGCCAGAAAATGACACGCAGATAGTTGCTTCCGCGCATCGCACCGGCTTGTTTGATAGGTCTCAATTTACAGAGTCGCTTCCGGGGGTGCCATAGGACACCTTACTAAACCGGCGTAGGTGTTTTCCTACTGGGAGCGCTGCAACATTTTTCGGATGGTGACAAGGAAACTGCAGCTAAAACCAGTTTGAACACGATGTAAAAAATGTGTTTCTGGCAATCTTTAATGAGGAAAAAGGCGTGTTGATGGCGCAGATACAGCGCAATTTTTTGCGGTATTTCAGTGATGTCCTACGTACAAATAAGGACATGTCTTATATGTGACTAATGCAGCGCAGCATATTCTGGATGTAAATCAAGCTCTTCATCACCGCTTTCCGTTTTTCTTTCCTCTTTTACAACCTTATCAGGAGTCCCATCATGTCTCAAATCACCATAGTCGACGAGGTACTGGATTTCACCGAAATCGCAGCCGCCCCCGAAAAACGATCCTATGCGGACGATCAGGTTGACTATCAGGGTGAAGAGGTGCCGCTGGAGCTGGAAACAGGACAGGAAGAAGCGCAGCGCGTCGCGCATGCGTTGACATCTATCCTGATTAGCGGGCGTCTACCGCAATAAACAAAGCACGACGGCGATAAACAAAGCCGAAGACCTGCGCCGCCATATTGTGAGACCATTCTGTTCAGACTCACTTGACCAAAGATATTCATGCAATACATTGAACACGGCGACGGCGGCGAGGCTACCGTCATGCATCTGGCGGAGGCCGCAACACCGGCGCTGCGCAGCGGCGAAGTCCTCATCGAAGTCCACTACGCCGGGGTAAACCGGCCAGATATCTTGCAACGCTCCGGCAGTTATCCGCCGCCGGCCGAGGCATCAAAGATATTGGGTCTGGAAGTCTCGGGCATCATTGTCGACAAAGCCCCCGATGTGACGCAATGGCAAATCGGCGAGCGTGTCTGCGCCTTGACGCCGGGCGGCGGTTATGCGATGTATTGCGCCTGTCCTGCGGTCCAATGCTTGCCGATTCCCGATGGCCTCAGCATGCTGGAAGCTGCTGCGCTGCCGGAAAATTACTTTACCGTCTGGACCAATGTATTCGAGCGCGGCCAACTGAGCCAGGGCGAAACGCTGCTGGTCCATGGCGGATCGGGCGGCATCGGCCTGACCGCGATCCAGATGGCGAAAGAATTCGGCGCCCGCGTCATCACCACCGTCGGCACCGCGGAAAAAGAGGATTTTTGCAAAAAGATCGGCGCCGATCTGGTGATTAATTATCGCAACAGCGATTTCGTCGAAGCGGTCAGAACGTATACCGAAAAGCGCGGCGTCGATGTAATTCTGGATATGGTCGGCGGCGACTATATGAACAAAAATATTCATCTGCTGGCCATGGAAGGACGGCTGGTGCAGATCGCCTTCATGCAAAAGAGCGTCAGCCAGATCGATGCGCTGCCGATCATGACCAAACGGCTGACCTTTACCGGCTCGACTTTGCGCCCGCGCAGCATTGCGCAAAAAGCCGCCATCGCCAAGGCGCTGCAAAATCAGTTATGGCATGTACTGGCCGAAGGCCGTTGCAAACCGGTGATCCACCGGGTGTTTCCACTGTCCGATGCAGTCGCCGCCCATCAATTGATGGAAAGCAGCGCCCACATCGGCAAAATCATGCTGCGGGTGAAGCAAACGCCTGAAAAATAAAGCTTCACGCTTTGGACAGCACCAGCAACCAGCGGCGCAGAATCAGAATGTCCAGATGGCCGGGCCGCGCGCCGGCGGTGCATTCCACAAAGGGACGCACATCGTAGCGGCGTACATAAGGGTCGTAACTGAATGACAACTGACGGCTGCCGAAACGGACCGAAAATCCGAAAGGAATCGGCTCACGGACTTGATTGGCTATTGCTGGAACCCAGTGCTTTATTGATGTTGTGCTGGTCATCGCATTTCCCCTGACGAATGAAAGAAATTGCACTTTAGCACAAACACTGTATAAAACAACAGTAGTTTTTAAAAATATTTATTGGTCTGATTTTGACTCTAATTGCTCCCGCATCCATACAATCAAATCCTGCTGCACCCGATGCCGCAGCGGCAGCGCCTCATTAAATATCTCGTGAAACGCATCCTCATAGCGATGCCTAGTTTTATGCGCAGCCGGCAATTTCGCATAAAAGCGTTCGGCGCCAACGGGATCGACCAATAAATCCTTGCCGGCGAACTGCAGCAGCACCGGCGTCGTAAATAGCGCTGCATCGTCGATGCTATGGGCCATCGCATCGAGCATGAAGCGCACCACACGCGGCGCGACCTTGCGATGATTGAGTTCATCGACACCATAATTGCGTTGCACCTCGTCATCATGCGAAACCGCATCCGGCGGCAAGCCGCTCGCCACTGCCAGCCCCGGCGCCAACACACTACCGAGCGCCAGCAACAAACGTTGAAATCCGGACAAATAAATGGCCAGCGCAGGCGACGACAACATCAAGCCGCGCACTTGGGCGAATCCCCCGGTGGCAAAACGGGCCGCGATCAAACCGCCCAAACTATGTCCGAACAGAAACGGTACGGTGCGTTGCGCCTTGGCGAAATCATCGAACGCCAGCTTCAAATCATGTAAAAAATCGTGCGACTGCGCGATGCTGCCGCGCGCGCCGCCGGAACGGCCATGGCCGCGATGATCCTGTATGCGCACCGATAAACCCATCGCATTGAAAATACCTGCCAGCTCGACGTAACGCCCGCCATGCTCGCCGAGGCCATGCACCATCAGCACCGCACCGCACGGATCATCGACCAGCCATTCGCGATAAAACAGCGTCGTGCCATCGGCGCTTTGCAGAAAAGCTTCGCTCATGACCGCCATATCAATGCCGCTTTCATAGAAAATAATGAGGGGAAAACAGACGCGATTATGCGGCAAATACCCGGTGCTCAAACGCAAAAGCGATAAATCCCTATAATATGCGCTCGCTGATTTTCGCTGCTTCTGATGCTGTCGATCTGCGCATTTCAGGCCAGAGGTGATCCTTCCTTCGATACGCTGCGCTACTCAGGACCGTCGGAAAAGCACGCCGCGTTGCGGCTACTCAGGACGAACGGGGTTTTGTTGCAGCGCTTAAAAATCCCCGCTCAACTCACGTTACTTGAAACCAACGGCGTTTTTTTATCAGGGCTTTTTGTAGCAATTAAAAACCCCCCGTTCGTCCTGAGTAGCCGCAACGCGGCGTGCTTTTCCGACGGTCCTGAGTAGCGCAGCGTATCGAAGGAAGGATCACCTCCCAAGTGCGCCCTTTTTACCGGAATCCCAATGACCCAACCCGCCAACACCGCCACACCCCAAACCGCCGCACCCACCATCTCCGGCGCCACGACCCTCCTGCTCGCCATGTCCTGCGGCCTGATTGTCGCCAACATCTATTACTGCCAACCCTTGATCGGACCGATCAGCACCGCGCTCGGCATGTCGCCCAAAGCCGCCGGCCTGATTGCAACGCTGACCCAGCTCGGTTACGTCGCCGGATTATTGCTGCTGGTGCCGCTGGGCGATCTGATCGAAAACCGCAAACTGGTGACTGGCGTGATGGCCATCGGCGCCGTTGCTTCGCTGGCGGCGGCGTCCGTCAGCAATACCGTGCCGTTCCTGCTGGCTTGCCTATTCATTGGCATCGGCTCGGTCTCGGTGCAAATCCTGGTGCCGTTTGCGGCGCATCTGGCGCCGGAAGCGATCCGCGGCCGCGTGATCGGCCAAGCCACCAGCGGCCTGATGCTGGGCATCATGCTGTCGCGGCCGGCGGCCAGCCTGATCACCGATCTATTGTCATGGCATGCGGTCTACCTGCTATCGGCCACCATCATGGTGATCTTGGGCTTGGTGCTAAGACGCGCACTACCGACGCGGCAACCGACGCACAACCTGAGCTACGGTGCATTACTGGCCTCGATGGGCCATTTGTTCACCCAAACGCCGCTGCTGCGCCGGCGCGGCTTTTATCACTTCGGCATGTTCGGCGCCTTCAGCCTGTTCTGGACCACGGTGCCATTGCTCCTGGCCAGCCCCGCATATGGCCTGTCGCAAACCGGTATCGCCTTATTCGCGCTGGTCGGTGTGGCCGGCGCCATCTCAGCGCCCCTTGCAGGCATGGCCGCCGACCATGGCTGGAGCCGGGCGGCAACCGGCTGCGCGATCGTACTGGCCGCGTTTTCATTTTTAATAACGCAATTCGCTAGGCCCGGATCGACACTCGCCCTGGGGCTACTGGTGGCAGCGGCGGTTTTGCTCGACTTCGGCGTAACCGCCAATCTGGTGCTGGGGCAACGCGCCATTTTTAGCCTGGGCGCATCGCTGCGCAGCCGTCTCAATGGCTTGTATATGTCGATCTTCTTCATCGGCGGCGCGTTCGGCTCCGCAGTAGGCGCGTGGAGTTACGCGCACGGCGGCTGGAGCCTCACCGCGTGGGTCGGGTTTGCGATGCCGCTGGTGATATTGCCGTTTTATGCTACTGAGTGGTTGGCGAAGAAATAGGAAAGCGCTGCAAAAAAAATGACCCCATTCGGCGCCTGCGTCGTCTGGGGTCAATTTTAATTACATAACGATTCTCAGAATTTGTTCTGGAACTAAGCCGCATCTGCATTCTGCTCAGCAAAATCCGGCTGACCTACTGGCTTAGCTGCATCAGCCGCCTCTTCAACCATCAGTGTGTTCTCTGCTTGCATCCGTTTCGCGGCAGTTTCCCTGATCCATTGCGACCGCGCCCATGGATGCGGCAGCACCCGAGCGCCCGGTTTTACACCGCCTGAGCGTCCCTCCACATCGCGATTTATTGTCAGCTCCACCTTTTTGAATTCGCTTGCCTTCAATTCGCCGGATTTATCCATGAGCATCTGCTTCCATGACTGTTTCCCGTCATCATTTACTGTCGGCGCCCAACCATTGGTAACGGCAGCACGGTCAAGGTTGACAAATTCAATGGCTGAAGCCCCTTGCGCAAATGGCAGAAGCGCACTTTGAAACGTGTACGATCCGGGAGGAAACGGAGTGCTTGTGCTGATTTCATGTCTCGATGCTGGCTCACTTTGTTTGGCATCCGAGTCATAACCGGATGATTCCGATGACGTATTGCCGTCACTTGTTTCGTTCAGAGATTGCGCAACTGACTCGCCCTGATCAGAACGATCCTCAATAATTCTCCGCGCAAAGATACCGCTGTCGACTTCATCGCCCGATAACAAATCTCTGGAAATTAAATGACGGTCTTCGCTATCTGATTCGCTGGTTTCTGAATCTGATTCGCTAGTTTTTGAAGTCCTTCGCGGCGCAATTCCGTCTCCAGGAAACGGTCGATCGTGTGCAGCCAAGTTGGCTCTAGTGAGAGGGCTATAGCCGCTCTCGCTCGATGCATCGGATCTATCGTCTTCCGGCTCCATTGCGGCCCTGGCGCCATCGTGACCAAACGTAATTCCGCCATTGTTATAGTTAGAACGGTTATCCGACTTATCAATGTGAATGTGAACGTCACCATGAATAACCGTCCCTCCGCCGGCGACGCTTCCACGTCCATCCGGCATCATCGCTGGTTCAGGACTGCCAGCCGGCGTTGGACTGGGCGGCCCGCCAACTGGTGCCGGCGGCAAGAATGATGGCGATGGATCGCCATTTTCAGCGGGCTCTACGGCCGGGTTCTGCGTCTGCGCCGCTGCCGACGTTCCGTCATCCAAAAGCTTACGCAACAGTTCCGGCCACAAAGTCACTAGTGAAAAACCAAAGGCCAGGCCGCGCACGGATGCGCGATGTTTCTTCGAATAATTTTCAGCGGCCTCGCCTATTTTATTCAATGCTTCTTTAGCCCGGGCATCGATTATGTCTGCCGCAAGCGAGCTTGTATTGCCGTTTGGATTTCCGCCGAACATTTCTTTCAAATGCGCGTCAATAAAGGGCAGGACCGTATGTTCGAGCACGATGTTTTGAAGCGCCGTCCGGCCTTCCGCACTCTCCCCCCCGGATAGTGCTACCAGTTCTGCTTCCAAGTTCAGTCGCAGGTTACGCTGATCTTTATGGCCCAAATAAAATGCGCCAAACGCTGATTCCTTATCCAGTTTTTCGTCCAGAATCAGTTCTATATACTTTTGCGCGAGGCTCTTTAATGGCGCTAAAAGCAGCTGTTGCTCTTGCTCCGGCAAGCCGGAATTTCGAATCTTATCCAACGACACTTTAAGTAATGCTGCGAAGTCCTCTACAGTCAATTTCGCATAAGCGTTACCTGCTGCGAACATATCCGATAGACGTTTGGCTTGGGAAACGCTGCCCTGTTCAAAGAATGTTTTCAAGGACTCTTCGCCGAACTGGCTCGCACAAGTCAAATTCTCGACAGCCGATGACGGCGCCGGTTGCGCCGCGGCAGCGGCGCCGCCGGGCGCGCCTGTCGAGGCTCCCGGCGTCGGGTCGGCGGCTGGACCATTGAACGCGCGCCGTTTTCCGGCCGCCACCTGAGCGTTCCTCTCGAGCTCGTCATCCTCTAAAGGATCACCCCCGTCAAGAATCCCGTTCAGTACTTGTTGAGATTCAAACTCAAAATCTACGTCGGCGAGCTCCTCGGCAATATCCACCCGATCCGCGATCTCGCGATCTACGGTACGCTCCCATAGATCAGTACCGCTATTGATTTCCGGCTTATCGCGCAGGCACGCAAACCTTGCCAGCAATTGCTCGCTGGTAGGCAGATTTTCCGTATCATCCAACGGTTCCGAATACGGCTCGGCAGTTGCGCCGGCGTCTTCTGTATTTTCTTCAACCGCTATTTCCTTGACGGCCGTCTCAGTGGAAACATCCTCCGGCTCCTTGGCCGTCCCGTCAGATACCGAAACCGGCTCTGCTGGATCGGCGTTTGAAACACCAACTATGTTCTCTCCTATCCGACTGCGTTCTTTTCCTTGTGCCGGCCCGGTCCGTTCCTGAAAACTGTTTGCTCGACTCCGATCAAGCAGATCCGCAGCCATAGCCTGCTTCTCCGACTGTGAACCGGCGGCGAAGGCGGGATCGCCGTCTCCTTTGATAACCGATGCAGCCCCAATGAACTCGCGCGCAAACTGAGACGTATCTTCCTTTAGCCTCGTTCCATCGTTGCTCGACACGCTACTTGCACGAGACCGGCTTATCCCATCGTCAGAAATTTTCATATACTTCCACCTTCCAATTATTTTTTTCCAAAACCCGACAAAAGATATCCGGTCTCATCACAGTTAAATTTTCGCCATTGGCAGAGCCGCCGTGCGCAGCATCGCCGCCACTACCCGCTCGACAGCGCCCACCGTATGCATATCGGCCAATTGCTCAGCTTCGATCTCGATCCCGAATTCACCGTTGAGGGTGTGCGTCATTTCCAGCAAATCCATCGAGTCGGCATAGAGTTGATCGACCAGGCCGGTATCGGCCTCGATCGTTGCGGCGTCGATGCCGAATTGCCAAGCCAACAAATGGCGGATCCGGTACAGCAGATTATTTCCGTTCACTGCGGCCTCGCTCGCATCCGTGCCGCCCATACGCTTTGTTACGCTATACATCGCATGCTCCCTAATTTTGCAGAAACGATTTGTTCGTTTCCATCATCGCGGCAATCGTGCTGCTCAATACCTTGATCAGATTTTCATAAATCGATTGCGCGTTGACCAATTTATTCGCCATCACGGTGGAGTTGCTCTTGATCCTCTCGGCCTGCGCATCGAAGCCGACTTTCCAGGCCTGGAAACTGGAAGTCGATAGTGTTATTTTTCCAGCCGCATCGGGAGGCGTCTTAGCTTTCATCGCTTCGAGTGATTCAATCATCGTTTTCACGGGCGAAAAATCGAGCTTCACCAGCCACGTTGTGTTGTCATTGGCGCTCTTCACTACCGCATCTTTCGGCAAACCAAGATCGGTTGCCCATTTCTCTGCAATCGCGTGATTGTGCTGGCTATCTCCCTGCTCGGCTACGAACACAGTACTTGGGCCATTCTTATAGACCTCCAGCAGATCTTTCAGCGCGTCAAGCAAACCATCAGGAGCAGCTTTCTGATCGTCTCCCTGACTCACAAGATCGGCGCGAATATCGCCTTCATCCTCAGAAACTTGATGACGGCCCCCCCGATACATATAGTCGTCATAGTTATATTCCTCTCTCAATTTCAGCTCACGCGCAATCAACCCCGCCATTTCTTCTTCGCTTTTTGGCACCTTTTTAGAACCCTCTATTTTCAAGGTGGTGTTCTTGTCATCGCCCTTTTGCCATTGCTCCATCTGGGAAATAATGTGCGTAAAGTCTTTCTGGAAATCGTTATTTTTCCCCACAGCCGTTTCATACACGCCAAGATAATCATTTTTAACGCCACCGATCACATCGCCGATGCGCTGCCAGAAATCGGCGTCGCTCTCGCCGCTGTTTGCAATGCTGTTTGCGAGGCTGTTTGCAACGCCGGCCAGTTTCGCCGGCGCCGGCAAATACGCCAACACGCCGCTCAATTGATGCGCCGCCACCGTATGCGCCGCCTGCGCGCTCTCGACCTCGGCAGCCGTGCCTTTAGCGAGCAAAACGTGCCCGACGCCCTCCTGCGCGCTGAGCACTTTCGCCGCATAGGTATGCGCCCGATGCAGTGCGCGTTCGCGCTGGGACACCGGCGCCGGCGCCTCAATCACCGCATCCGTCACCGGCTCCGCCGCTTGATCGAGCGCCTCTTGTGCACCGAACAGCGCCGTCAGCCACTTGATGTCAGCTCTCGAATTAGAGGTGGAGAGATTGTCCGTTTCCATTATTTATCCTTCCTATGCGTTTCCCGCTCAACCGCGGAGATTGCCGGCGACCGCGCCGAAAGTTGCATTGCGCGACTGATTGAACGCCACCATGCTCTGCAGCATTTCATTGATCAACGCAATCAAGGCCTTGGCTTTGTCGCGCGCGTCATTGCCGCCCAGGTCGGCTACGCGCGAATCGAGGTCGCTGGTTTTCTGTTGCGCCCGATCCGCTGCAGTCGCAACATGCGCGCCGGCGCTGATGACGCCGCCAATCGCGCCGCTGGCGATGAGCAGATCGCCGGTGGTATTCCAATTGTCGATCGTCTTTTGGTTCGCTTCATTGGCCAGCGCGTCGCCCCGATTCAGAATCGAGTCGTTGTCATTGATCGTCTTGCTGATCTTGGCCTCGTTTTCTGGGGATAGCTCCTTGCCGCTCGGCGCCAGGGGTATCGTTTTCTCGTTACCGTCCGCCCCTTTTACCTTGACACTATTAAGTTCGTCACCGCTCTTGACGTTACCCTTGGCGCCAGTCAAGGCGTCATTAACCGTCTTGCTCTCAAGCTGCCGGTCCTTCATCGGGGTAAGTACATTTTGCTGGTTCTGCCTCTCCTTGATCTTCGCACCCATTTTAACTACCGCCCCGCCTATGCCTAAACCCATACCAAGCACGCCGCTGACAACGCCGGTCGCCGTCTGCGTCACACCTTCGCTCCGGATAGAATCGGCGCTCTTTGCGACCGCGGCAGCGTTATGGATCGTCATGGTGCTGTTGAAATATGCTTCTGTGATCCGCGATTGCAGCATTAACAACAGAAACGCGATCAGCAAATCCGTCGGCTGCGAACTGACATTCATAATATTGAAACCAGCGGCATCGGATCGCGGCACGTCGCCGGAAAGCGCGGTCGCTTGAGTGCGTAAAGCCTCCTCCTTCTTCACCAACGCAGGGCTGGCTTGAATCTTTTCCACATTGTTTTCAAGCTCAGGGTCGGCACAGATGCCATGCAGCACGCTTGCGAACGCCGCCCATTGAGCGTCATCGATATTACCGACCGGCGGGCGTAATGATGGCCCGCCAGTCTTGTTTTCTTCGATGCCGGCCACTTTTTTGAAGGCCAGCGTAATCAAGGCGGCCATATGGGCGCTGCTATTTTCGACACTATTATTTTTCGACAGCTTGATCTCGCCGGGATTGTTCACGTCCTCTGTCGAGAAGATTTCCCTGCTGAATGCATTACCGTTTTCAATGATGGGCATAATAAATTTCCTTTCGGTTAAAACTAATAAGGGCACTACTGATTAGGTCACTCCGGCGGCACGCTCAAGCACGCGTGCGGCTTAATACGAAAGTACCGGTTGCAACCATCTGACGCGCGGCATCCGATGCG
This sequence comes from Herbaspirillum sp., assembly GCA_028291765.1. GTDB lineage: Bacteria > Pseudomonadota > Gammaproteobacteria > Burkholderiales > Burkholderiaceae_D > Herbaspirillum. The sequence goes on along the minus strand of JAQGNR010000046.1, from coordinate 487 downwards.
GCGACATTGAGCTGATTGGCCGACTTGAACATGTCCACAAATTTTTCGGCGGCGTCGCTCAACAATTGACGGATATGCTCCAGATCGTTGCTCGACAACACCATATCGGCTTCGAAATCCGCAGCGCGTCCGATGAATATGCCGTTGGCGATCTGGCCGCTGCCATCGACCGCACTCTTGAGCGCGCCTAGCCCTGTCTGAGCCGTACTGAGCGCGAACTGCATCTCTTTGGCTGCCAGTTCTTTCGGCAGATTGGTCAAATTCCTGGTCACATCGGGCGCTGTTTTTGCCATCGAACCAACCAACTTATCCATCGAAGCGCCAAAACTCTTGGGGCCGGCCTTGGCCATTACGTTCGCGATTGCCTTGTTGATCCCTTTGGAAAGCGTCTTGCTGACCGCGGTGAGAAACTTATTCAAGACCGCGCTGTTTTTAACCACCATGCTGACGCCGATCATCAACACCAGCATCGCAAAGGCGACCACCA
>JAQGNR010000026.1 GCA_028291765.1 Herbaspirillum sp. | reverse complement strand
GCGGCCACCTCCCTTCTTTACCTCACTGCGCACAACATCGCGCCACACCGCACCGGATGGCGCCTTCACTGAACGGCATTACCCAACCGGCCTTCAGTAAGCGGATCGAACATAAAAGCACCAAAATTTCACGTCGGCGGTGACCCTTCGATACGCGACTGCGTCGCTACTCAGGGCGAACGGGGGGTTTTTAAACTGCAAACAGAAGATCAAAAGCGCCAAAATTTCATGCCAGCGGTGACCCTCCCTTCGACAGGCTCAGGGCTATCGGAAACCCACGGCATGCGGCCTGCTCAGGGCGAACGGGGGTTTTTAAAATGCAAACAAAAAATCAAATGTCCTAAACGACCCTAAGTAAGCGAAGCGACCAGAAAAACAAAAAAGACCCAAGTAAGCGAAGCGACCAGAAAAACAACAACAAACACCCCAAGCAAGCAAAGCGCCTAGTCTCACTCAGCGAACGTAAAGACAGGAAGTGCTGAGTAAGTGTAGCTGGTGGTTCAAGCGCTGGACGAGAAGCGGAGCCGTACGCGAGTACGGTGAGCATCGCAGTCCGGCGATTGGGCCACCAGGTACGCTTAATCAGCACTTCCTGGGGTATAATTTGAATTTCCCGCACGTGCCGTTCGGCACTAATCAAGTCAATGACTAAGTTTGTATTTGTTACTGGTGGCGTGGTCTCTTCCTTAGGTAAAGGAATAGCCGCCGCCTCCCTCGCCGCGATCCTCGAATCGCGTGGCCTTAAAGTCACCATGCTCAAGCTCGATCCGTACATCAATGTCGACCCCGGCACGATGAGTCCGTTTCAGCATGGCGAAGTGTTTGTGACCGACGACGGCGCTGAAACCGATCTCGATCTCGGCCACTACGAGCGCTTCATCTCGGCCAAAATGAAAAAGGTCAATAATTTCACCACCGGCCAGATTTACGATTCCGTGATCCGCAAAGAGCGGCGCGGCGAGTATCTCGGCAAAACGGTGCAAGTGATCCCGCACATTACCAACGAAATTCAGGAATACATTTATCGCGGCGCCGAAGGCTTCGATATTGCGCTGGTTGAAATCGGCGGCACGGTCGGCGATATCGAATCGCTGCCGTTCCTGGAAGCGGCCCGTCAACTGAGTCTGCGCGCCGGCCGCAATGCCGCCGCATTCGTCCACTTGACGCTGGTGCCGTATCTGGCCTCCGCCGGCGAGCTCAAAACCAAGCCAACCCAGCACAGCGTGCAAAAACTGCGTGAAATCGGGATTTTGCCCGATGCCTTGCTATGCCGCGCCGATCGTCCGATTCCAGATGACGAACGCGCCAAGATTTCCTTATTTTCGAATGTCCATGCCGATGCCGTTATTTCGGTGTGGGATGCCGATACCATCTATAAAATTCCACAAATGCTGTACGACCAGGGCTTGGACGTGATCGTCTGCGAAAAGCTCGGCTTGACGCCGGCGCCGGCCGATCTGTCGGTCTGGAGCAAGCTGATTTATGCACTGGAAAATCCCAAGCATGAAGTCAAAGTCGGCATGGTCGGCAAATATGTCGACCTGACCGAATCGTACAAATCGCTCACGGAAGCCCTGCGCCATGCCGGTATTCATACCGATAGCCGGGTCAATATCGAATATCTGGATTCGGAAGAAATCGAAGCCAACGGCGTCGGCAATCTGGCCAAATTCGATGCGATTCTCGTGCCGGGCGGTTTCGGCAAGCGCGGCGTGGAAGGTAAAATCGCCGCCGCACGCTATGCGCGCGAGCACAAGATTCCTTATCTCGGCATTTGCCTCGGCATGCAGGTCGCATTGCTGGAATTTGCGCGCAACAAGGCCGGTCTGCCGCAAGCCAATTCGACCGAATTCGAACCGGATACCGAACAACCGGTGGTGGCGCTCATCGACGAATGGCAAAATCACGACGGCAAGGTCGAACGGCGCGATGCCAATTCCGATTTGGGCGGCACCATGCGCCTGGGCGCGCAAACCTGCGACGTCAAGCCGGGCACGCTGGCGGCTGAAATTTACGGTGCGCAAGTGACCGAACGGCATCGTCACCGTTATGAAGCAAATAACTTCTACCTGGATCGCATCGAGCAGGCTGGCCTGGTTGTTTCCGCCCGCACGCCCACTGAGAGCTTGTGCGAAATCATGGAGTTGCCGCGCAGCGGCGCCGACGCTCATCCGTGGTATCTGGGCGTGCAATATCACCCTGAATTCAAATCGACGCCGCGTGACGGCCATCCCCTGTTCATTTCATTTATCACTGCCGCGCTGGCGCATCAGGCGGCGCAAAAGGAAGCAGCATGAAACTCTGCGGTTTTGACATCGGCCTGGATCGGCCATTTTTCCTGATCGCCGGCCCCTGCGTGATCGAGTCCCAGCAAATGGCGCTCGACACCGCCGGCGCGTTGAAAGAAATCACCACTGCGCTCGGCATTCCATTCATTTACAAATCGTCGTTCGACAAAGCCAACCGTTCGGCCGGCACCTCATTTCGCGGCCTGGGCATGGAAAAAGGCCTGGATATCCTGTCTGAAGTCAAAAAGCAGATCGGCGTACCGGTGCTCACCGATGTCCATGAAATTTATGAAATACCAGCCGTCGCCGCTGTGGTCGATGTATTGCAGACGCCGGCTTTTCTATGCCGCCAAACCGATTTCATTCATGCCTGCGCCGAGTCCGGCAAACCGGTGAATATCAAAAAAGGCCAATTCCTGGCGCCGCATGACATGGTGCATGTCATCGCCAAGGCGCGCGCTGCGGCCAAAGCAAAAGGTCTGCCGGAAGATAATTTCATGGCATGCGAGCGCGGCGTTTCATTCGGCTACAACAATCTGGTTTCCGATATGCGCAGTCTGGCGATCATGCGCGAAACCAACGCGCCGGTGGTCTTCGATGCCACGCACTCGGTGCAACTGCCGGGCGGGAAGGGCGCCACTTCCGGCGGAGAACGCCAATTTGTGCCGGTGCTGTCGCGGGCGGCGATTGCCGTCGGCGTGGCCGGTGTCTTCATGGAAACCCATCCAAATCCCGCTGAAGCCATGTCGGACGGCCCGAATGCGGTGCCGTTATCGCGCATGAAGGAATTGCTGATGACGATGCAGGCGATCGATCGCGTCACCAAGCAATCGGCGTTTCTGGAAAACGACTTCGCGTAGGCGGTGTTCTTGCCTGCATGGTGTTTGAATCGTTTGAACCGTTTGAACCTTTAAACGTATTTGGATTCTCTATTTATCTTTATGGCCGTATCAACCGGCTTATTCGCGCTAGAAAAAATCAATTAATTTAGGAGAAATGAATGAGTGCAATCGTTGACATTATCGGTCGTGAAATCATGGATTCGCGCGGCAACCCTACCGTCGAATGCGACGTCCTGCTGGAGTCCGGTGTATTGGGCCGTGCCTCGGTGCCGTCGGGCGCATCCACCGGTTCGCGTGAAGCGATCGAATTGCGCGATGGCGACAAGAGCCGCTATTTCGGTAAGGGCGTATTGAAAGCCTGCGAACATATCAATACCGAAATTTCCGAAGCGATCATGGGCCTGGATGCCAACGAACAGGCATTTCTGGATCGCACGCTGATCGATCTGGATGGCACCGAAACCAAATCGCGCCTCGGCGCCAATGCCATGCTGGCGGTTTCGATGGCGGTGGCCAAAGCCGCTGCCGAAGAAGCCGGCCTGCCTTTGTATCGTTACCTCGGCGGCAGCGGTGCGATGCAAATGCCGGTGCCGATGATGAATGTCATCAACGGCGGCGCACATGCCGACAATAACCTGGACATGCAGGAATTCATGATCATTCCGATCGGCGCACCGAGCTTTCGCGAAGCGCTGCGTTGGGGCGCCGAAGTATTCCACACACTCAAGAAAATTCTGCATGCCAAGGGTCTGGCCACGTCGGTCGGCGACGAAGGCGGTTTCGCGCCATCGGTCAGCAGCCATGAAGAAGCCATCAAGCTGATCCTGCAAGCGATTGAAGAAGCCGGCTACGAAGCAGGCACGCAAATCGCGCTGGGCCTGGATTGCGCCGCAAGCGAATATTACAAGGATGGCAGCTACCATCTGGATGGCGAAAGCCTGGTGCTGACAGCGGCCCAGATGACCGATCTGCTGGCCTCGTGGTGCGACAAGTATCCGATCATCAGCATCGAAGACGGCATGGCTGAAAACGATTGGGAAGGCTGGAAAATATTGACTGAAAGACTGGGCCAGAAAGTCCAGTTGGTCGGCGACGATCTGTTTGTGACCAACACCAAAATTCTGCGTGAAGGCATTCAAAAGAATATCGCCAATTCGATCCTGATCAAGATCAATCAGATCGGCACGCTCACTGAAACGTTTGCCGCCATCGAAATGGCCAAGCGTGCCGGTTACACCGCCGTGATTTCACATCGCTCCGGCGAAACCGAGGATTCGACCATTGCTGATATCGCGGTCGGCACCAATGCCTTGCAGATCAAGACCGGCTCGATGTCGCGTTCGGATCGGATGGCGAAATACAATCAATTGCTGCGCATCGAGGAAGATCTGGGTGATATTGCCAGTTATCCTGGCCGCGACGCTTTTTACAATCTGAAGTAATTACTGCGCCGGCTTTGGCTGATCCAGAATGCGCCTGATCATCGTTTGCCTGACTGCCTTGCTTTTGCTGATCCAGTATCCGCTCTGGCTCGGCAAAGGCGGTTGGTTAAGCGTGCGCAGGCTCGATGAGCAAGTGATGCAGGCGCGCAAGAAGAACGATGAGCTGCGGGCGCGCAATGCCAAGCTGGAATCGGAAGTACACGATCTGCAGGAGGGGACCGGCGCGATCGAAGAACGCGCCCGTTACGAGCTCGGCATGATTCGTCAGAATGAGATTTTTATCCAGGTATTGGATGCCAACGGTGCGCCGGCGCCTGCAGCGCGCCCCTCAACTGCGGCAGCACAAGCTGCGGCGCCGGTTCATTAGGGCAACGCTGATGAGGCGTCATGGGCGACTGTTCAGTTAAGGCGCGTCAGGCGGGGTGTGGCGCGAGGTTGTGCTCCGTT
>JAQGNR010000021.1 GCA_028291765.1 Herbaspirillum sp. | reverse complement strand
CGTGTCGAAGGGTCACCTCAACAGGTAAAACTTAAAGGCCGCAGACGCCTGCAGTTAACATCAATCAGCCGCCGGAAAATCCAATGCAGTATCGTTCACCCGGTTCAGCAGATTGGTGAAGGTAATACTGGCGATGATCAGCAGCGTGTCGACGATTTGCTGATCGCTGTAGCCTGCCGCTTTCACCGCGGCGACCACTTCGGCCGAAGCTGTGCCGCTGGTGCTTGCCAAGGTGCGCGCGAAACTCGCCAGCGCATCTAAACGCGCATCGCCTGAAGGCCGGCCATGACGCAGTCCGAGGATTGCTTCACGGCTTAGGCCTTTTTTCTTGCTCACCAAGGTGTGCGCAGCCAGGCAATAATCACAGCCCGACACCTCACTCACCGCCAGCTTGATGCTTTCGATTTCCTTCCCGCTCAGGCTGCTTTTCGTCTCGGCATCTGCCAAATTCAATACGGCTTGCAAGGCAAGCGGACTATTAGTGCCAATCGCAACATAGGCGTTCGGCACCATCCCGGTCGCGCCTTTGATGGCGGCAAACAACTGCGCGGCTTGGCCGCTGGCTTCCGAGACTGGTTGGGTATTCAGGCGGTTCATTTTCATTCCTTTGCTTCGTTATGTAAGTTTCAATGCCAACCTCATGTCGGCATGAAAAAAGTATAGCGATGCCTGATGTGAAATTTAATGCCTGAAATTGCCTATAATTTGCTCATTAGTCTCATTTCACAGGCCCCATGGATCCGCTCAGCCGCATATTGTCGCTTTACCCACTACGCACGGCGCTCGATATACGCTGCCACTTCGGTGCGCCTTGGGTACTGGACCAAGCTGCCGTAGCGCCTGGGATCGCGCCCTACCATCTGATCGTAGGCGGCGCCGCCTGGCTTGATGCAGCCGGACCAAAAGGCGCTGCATTACAGTTGCAAGAGGGAGACATTATTGTTTTTCCGAAAGGCAGTGCGCATCGCTTGTACACCGACGACGCGCACCGCAGCTCGCCACTGCGCGACCTGCCTGGCGATCATCCGGTGCAATTGAAAGGCAACGATGGCAAGGGCGTCGTCACCGACATACTTTGCGGGCAATTCATCTTTGATCGGGGCGCGTCCATCGCTTTACTGGCTGCCTTGCCGGAGTTTATCCTGGTGCGCACAGCCGGCCGGCCCGACTTTGCCGGATTGAACGCGCTGCTGAGCATGTTGCGGTTTGAAACGGATGGCATGCGTCCGGGCGCCAGCGCGGTCGTATCACAGCTTTCATCTGCATTGTTCGCATTGCTGATACGCGCTTGGTTTGAACAAGCAGCTTCGATGCCGGGAATATTCGCGTTACTGGCTGAACCTCGCTTGCAGCCAGCGCTGCAAGCGATACTGGATGCGCCGGAAAAGCACTGGACACTGAGCGATATGGCGGCGACTTGCCACATGTCGCGCGCCACTTTCGCCCGCCTGTTCCATAAGATTGCCGCCGCGACGCCCGCCAGATTTTTAATGCAAACCCGCATGGCGCAGGCAGCATCATGGCTGCTTGAGAGCAGCCGCGCAGTCGCTGCGATCGGTGAAGCTGTTGGTTATCAGTCAGAAGCGGCGTTTAACCGCGTCTTTAAACGTTGTTTTGGCGTCGGCCCGGGCCAATATCGGCGCACCGCGCGGGCCGTCATAGACAACATGTCGTCGAAATCGAGTTTTAGCAACACATTTGTTTGACATGTCGCTACCAACGACATAAGCTGAATTTATGTCGCCAAAACCACTTTAAAAGAACATGACAAATAATATTTCTATTTAGCAACCCTACCAACCTTACAGACTGGCGCTCCTTGTCTTCAGCCGCCTATCCAAGTCTTCATTCAACTGAATAGCATCACTTTTTCATCTCACATCGCGGCATCAAATAGCTGGCCTCGGCACTATTATTCATTCACGTGTATTTCTGTGCGGAAATATCAGATCTGCTTTTAAACCTCTAAATCAGGTCAAATTCTGCCGATAACACGCTGGGAAGAATCCACCCGGACCTTCCGTCAACTCGTACCCCGGCCGAACAGCCTTCTAATCAGGAGCTACATATGCTGCAATTCATCAAATCCCTGTCGCGTGATGAACGCGGCGTCACTGCACTCGAGTACGCGGTACTCGCAGGCGTCATCGTCGTTGCGGTTATCGCCGCAGGTGTACTGCTCAACACGGGGCTCTCGGCCGTATTCACCAGCCTGATCGCCAAGGTAACGGCCGCTGCCGGTTAAACCGTCTTCGCGAAAAGACATGACGGCAAGATATGTTCATCGAACATTCCCGTCATGTCCGTCGCGCGAAAATGCATGACTCGCCTCCAGGAAACGAAGATGCTGTATTCAGTGAAGCTGGCGACCTGCCTCGTGTTGGCTTCACTGGCATTCTCCGATCTGTTCTCCCGGCGTCTACCCAACCGCGCGGTGCTCGTCGTCGCCGGTCTCTATTGCGTTGCAGCGGCGCTGGTTCCGATCAGCGCCGCTGTGTTTCTCGGCCATGTAGGCCTGGCGGCGGCAGCGTTCGCCGTGGCCGCGTTGCTGTTTCGTTTCGGTTGGATCGCCGGCGGTGATGCGAAGCTCGCCGCAGCGATCTTTCTGTGGGCCGGCCCGTCCTTGGCCGCGCCCGTCTTCGTCATCGTCTCCGTTTGCGGCCTGATCTTGGGCCTTGCCATCCTCGCCGCAGACCCGCTGTACCGCCGCTTCGACGCCTTGCGCTGGCTGTCATGCCTGTCGCGTGCGCGCGGCGTGCCTTACGGCATCGCCCTCGCTGTGGGCGGGGGCGCGGCAGTGTGGGCCCCGCTCGCGCATAGCGCGCCTATTCTCTAAAAAACAACTAAAGACAACTTGTCGCCATGTCCAGAATCCTCAAATTCGTCGGCCTGATCGTCGTCGCCATCATCGGCGCACTCATTCTGCGCAGCCTTTTCATCGCGGCCTCGCATCCGGCGGCCGCCGGCACGCAGGCGATGGCGCGCATACGCGCGGCTGCCGCAGATCTGCCCGACGGTCTGCTGCTGCGCGATAGCGATCTCATATGGAAAAACGTGCCGAGCGCACAAGTTCCAGCGGGCGCGCTGGTCGAAGGAGCAGCGGCCGCCGACGGCGCGGACAATGACCTCAAGGGCGACCTGTTGCGCCACGCAGTACATGCCGGCACGCCGCTCGGTCTCGCCGATGTCATCACGCCCAACGCGCCCGGCTTTCTCGCCGCCGCTCTCAAACCCGGCATGCGCGCGATCTCGGTTGCGATTGACGACGTATCGGGCAATGCCGGGCTGATTCAACCCGGCGACTATGTCGACGTGCTACTCACGCAGACCCTCGGCGATGCGGCTAAAGATACGCGCGCGGCTGGCCGAGGCGTCGAATCGGAGACGGTGGTCAATCGGGTGCGCGTACTCGCGGTCGGCTCCGCGTTTCAGCGCCCGAAAGAAAATGCCGCGCAACCCGATACACGTGCGCGCACGGTCACCTTCGAGGTGACACCGCGCACCGCCCAGATGATCGCCGTGGCGACACACCTGGGCACGCTGTCGCTCGCATTGCGCAGCTTCGCGACCCAGGATCGGAGCGAGCCGCCCGCCGCCGACACGGAACCGCAAACGCCTCCGGTATGGGGCGAGGATGTGTCGCGCGCATTGCGTTCAGCAGACATTAATACGAAGCACGGCGGCGCCAATGGCCATTCGGCCGTTCCTTCCGTGATCATCTATCGCGGTTCGAGATCGAGCGCTGAATCCGGTGCTGCATCGGGTACGCCGTCAGGCGCTCCGGCACACGCTGCGGCAGTTGCTGTAGTGGTCGGCGGTATAACAAATATGCCGGCGCGTATGCCGAAGCTGCCCCCCCTGCCGTTCAGCGGACTGTCCGTTTTCGCATTCCTTCGCGCGCGGCGTCGGTTAACATCGAGAATCATCGCGGGCATGGTCATCGCGTGCGGCTGCACCAGCTTGACCTTGACCTGCGCCTACGCGGCCGACACAGATCCCAACCTGACCGTGCCGGCGGGTACAGGCGAGATGGTGAAGCTGTCGGAACCGGCTGTTGCAGTATTCGTTGCGAACCCGGATGTCGCCGACGTGCATGTGCCGACGCATCAAACCGTATTCGTATTCGGCAAGAAAGCGGGAACGACAACGCTCTTTGCGCTCGGCCCAAACAATCGGACCATCCTGCGCGAAACGATTACCGTCAGCGTCGATATCAAATCGGTGCAGCGCATGCTCGACGCGCGCTTCCCGCAATTGCACCTGACGCTCACCAGCGCACCCGGCTCGATGATGATTGCCGGCAGCGTGCCGAGCGCGGCCGACGCCGATGCGGTCGTGCAATCACTCACCCCTTACCTGCTCAACAAGGAAACGCTCATCAACCGGCTCACATTGGATCATCCGATTCAAGTCAACCTGCGCGTGCGCATTACCGAAGTCGATCGCAACATCACGCAGCAACTCGGCATCAACTGGAGTTCGCTCGGCTCGGCCGGCAACTTTGTCGGCGGCCTCTTCAACGGGCGCGCGTTAGTCGACACGACGGGCGCTTTCCAATTGTCGACGACCGGCGCGTTCTCGGCGCTCGCGGGCTTTCGTACAGGCAAGGTCAATATCGAGGCGGTGATCGATGCGCTTGATCAAGAGGGGCTCATGACGATGCTCGCCGAGCCGAACCTGACCGCGATGTCCGGCCAGACCGCGAGCTTCCTTGCCGGCGGCGAGTTTCCGGTCCCGGTCGCGCAAGACAAGACGGGCGCCATCACGGTCGCGTTCAAGCCGTTCGGCGTGTCGCTCGACTTCACGCCCACCGTGCTGGCCGACAACCGGATCAGCCTCAAGGTGCGTCCGGAAGTCAGCCAGATCGACCCGAGCAACTCGGTGACGCTCAGCAGCATCAAAATTCCCGCGCTGACCGTGCGCCGCGTGGAGACCACCGTCGAGTTGTCGAGCGGGCAAAGCTTTGCGCTCGGCGGTCTGCTCCAGGGCAATACGAGCAACATCCTCTCGCAGTTTCCCGGCCTCGGCAGCTTGCCGATCATCGGCAAGCTGTTCTCATCGAAGAACTACCAGAACAACAAGACGGAAATCGTCATCATCGTCACGCCCTATATCGTGCAGCCTGTCAATCCCGGGCAACTGCGACAGCCGATCGACAGCGTCACCCATACCGGCAGCGACGTCGAATACGTGTTGCAGCGTTCGCTGGGCATCGATCCGCTGTCCGGCTCCGCCCCGCGCCTGGTCGGCGCGGCGGGCTTCGTTTACTGAACCGATGGAATCTGCCATGTTTGCTCGCCTCGCTTGCCTCTCCTCACTCACGCTGATCACTGCGCTCTCGGGTTGTATGACGGCGCCGCCGCCGCTGAGCATGCCTGACTCCTCGGTTATCGGCTTCGACGGCGCGCACGCGATGCCGCCCGATTGCGCCAAACTTGCGCAGCCGTCACATATGCTCGATGCGGGCGCCGGGCGTCCCGGTGTCGCGTTCGGCTGCGCCACATACACCAATCTGGCGAACATGCTTGCGCGCCCCGCCGACCTGGTCCAGCCGATTCCTTACGCAGGCGCCGATGCGGCGCTCGGCGCAAGCGCAGCGCATCATTACGAAGACGGGACCGCGATGCCGCTCAATACGACCTCCACAACTTCCAACCTGACGCCTTGATCGCGGGACATTTCAATGAGCGCCCTCACCTCACTCCTCCAGTTCAATAGCAGCAACGCGATCAACGCCCAGGATCTGCTGGCCGTGGTATCCGACCGCGACAGCGAAACCGCCGTGAAGAACCTGATTGTCGATCAATCGATCGCCAACGCCTTCGTGCAGCGGGGAACCATCGCCGATGCGATCGAACTGCTGCAAAAGCTCGATCATTCGCCCAAGCAGTTGATCGTGGATGTATCGGGATCCGCGATGCCGCTCAGCGATCTGGCGCGCCTGTCCGACATCTGCGAACCATCGGTGGCCGTAGTAGTGGTCGGCGACCGCAATGACGTGGACCTTTACCGCAGCCTGCTCGGCGCCGGTGTCCAGGATTATCTTTTCAAACCGCTGTCGGTCGGTCTCTTGCAGCGCGCGCTGGCCGCACGCGACCCGGGCGCGGCCGTGCGCGCCGGCCGCGCCGTCAGTTTTGTCGGCGCGCGCGGCGGCGTCGGCACCACCACCATCGCACTGTCGCTGGCGCGCCATCTGGCCGATGTCACACATCGGCACATCGCGTATGTCGACTTGAATGTTCACGGCGGGGCCGCCAATTCGATGCTGGGGCTGACCACCAACAACGGCTTGTCCGAACTGCTGCAAAATGCACAACTGGTCGATGCGCCGCTGATCAACCGCATGCTGGTTCAGAAGAGCAATCACCTGCGCGTCCTGTCGTCCGAACTGCCATACGGCGACACATTCACCTGTCGTCCGGGTGCGGTTTCCGAATTGGTCAATACGCTCAAACGGCACTTCCATTATGTGATGCTCGACCTGTCCGGCGTGGCCGGCAACAGTATCGCCGAAGAGGCGCTCGACGCCTCCTCGTTCGTCTATATCGCCTCGGACCGATCCGTCCATGCCGCCCGCGAAACCTCGCGCTGGCTGCGATACGCCGAAGAACGCGACAGCGACCCGACCATCGCGCTGCTGCTCAACAATCCGCACGAGAACGTCCCAGGGCGCGTCGATCCAGCCGATTTCAAACGCGCGCTCGGCCGTGCTTCGATGGTCGAACTGCCCTACGAGCCGAAAACACTCGCGGCGGCCGAGAATCTCGGCGAACCGATCGCGACCGGCAAGCCGACGCCTTTTGCCACAGCCATCGTCGACCTGGCCAATGCCTTGACCGGCCGTTCGGAAAGCGCACCGTCGAAGCAGCCCTGGTATGCGCGCCTGGCCGGCAACAGGAGTCGGACATGACGTTCGGCAAAAGAATAAGCACAGCGGTTGTCACGCCTCTTGTCGATGGCGGGATGGCCGCAAAAACGGACACAAAAGCCGATGCAAGAGCGGACACAAAAATGGACGCGCGAGCCGACGTCAATCCGCCGCGGCCCGCTGCGGCGCCGGCGCGCGCCAGCGGCTCGCCCGACCGCCATGAAACACTGATCCGCTCGGAAACCTTCAAGACCATCCGCACCGTCGTATTCGCGTCGATGAACATGTCGGCCGCCTTGATGATGTCGCGCGAACAGGTGCGCGCAGGCATCGAGCAGATCGCCACCGAGGTGGTCGCGCGCGAGCGGCTCAATGTAACGATGGCCGATCAGACGCTGATCGTGGGCGAAATCCTCAACGACATGTTCGGCGTCGGTCCGATCGAGCCGCTGCTGGCCGACGAAGCGGTAACCGACATCCTTGTCAACGGTCCGGACCAGATCTACGCGGAACGGCATGGCCGGCTGGAACTGACGCCGCTCAAGTTCCGCGACAATGCGCATGTCATCAGCGTCGCGCAGCGCATCGCCGCGGCGGTCGGACGCCGCGTCGACGAAAGCAGCCCGATGGTCGATGCGCGCCTGGCCGACGGCAGCCGGGTCAACGTCGTGCTGCCGCCGATCGCGATTCACGGCGCGTCGATTTCAATCCGCAAATTTTCCAAACGCAACATCACCCTGGCCCGCATGGCGCAGCAGGGCAATCTGTCGGCGGCGATGATGCGCATGCTGAAAATCGCCGGCGCCTGCCGGCTCAACGTCGTGATCTCCGGCGGCACCGGCTCCGGCAAGACCACCTTGCTCAACGCGCTGTCGCATCACATCGACGAGCATGAGCGCATCGTCACCATCGAAGACGCGGCCGAGCTGCAATTGCAGCAGCCGCATGTCGTCAGCCTGGAGACGCGCCCGGAGAATGCCGAAGGGCTAGGCGCCGTCACGCAGCGCGACCTGGTGCGCAATGCATTGCGGATGCGTCCGGACCGCATCATCCTGGGCGAAACCCGCGGCACGGAGGCGTTCGATGTCCTGCAGGCGATGAACACCGGGCACGACGGCTCGATGACGACGGTGCACGCCAACACGCCGCGCGATGCGATCACCCGCCTTGAGAGCATGGTGATGATGGCCAACGGCAATTTGCCGCTGCTGTCGATCCGCCGCCAAATCGCCAGCGCGGTGCATCTGATCCTGCAGATCGAACGGATGCGCGACGGCATGCGCCGTGTCACACGCATCACCGAAATCGCCGGCATGGAAGGCGATGTCATCATCACGCAAGATCTCTTCACCTTCCGCTCAGATACCAGCGCTGGTTTCACCCAGGACGAAGTGCGCGGCACCTACGAGTCATCGTCGCTGCGCCCGGCGTTTTCGGCACGGGCTGCGTACTACGGGCTCGAAGAGCAACTGATCGAGGCGATGCGGCCATGACGCCCGCCGATGTCGTCGCTATAGGCGCGTTTTTCGCGATCCTGATTATCGGCATGATGGTCGCGTCGCTGCGCGACATGCTGCGACGCCGGCCGACGCCCCGCATTCGAAGCAGGATCAATGAACTGGCCAGCGACGTGGTGCGCCAGCGCAAAGCCGGCCCTGAAACACCGCAACAGGAACAGCTCTTTAGCCAGCAGCGCGCCCCTTGGGGCGACGGCAGGCTGCTCGCGTGGTGGCGCAAGCATTTGGAACGCGTGCGCGCGGTCAGCGGCGCCGGTGGTATCCGTCTGATTGCGGCGGTCGCCATCTTCATGCTCATCATCGCGTTCGTGATTGTCAAGCTGGGCTCGCCGCCCGCATGGATGCATCCGCTCATCTTCGTCGGCCTGCCGTTGCTGGGCGTGCGCGCCACTTATCGTTTCCTGATCGAGCGCTTTCGCATCCGCTTCCTGACGGTCTTTCCGGACACCATCGACTTGATCATCCGCGCGGTGCGGGCCGGCATTCCGGTGGTGCAGGTGATCAGCACCGCGGGCCGTGAGACCGACGAGCCGGTGCGCACCACCTTTCGCACCATGGGCGACGCCCTGCGTCTTGGCGCCGATCTGAACGAGGTGCTGGATCAAGCCGTCAAGCGGCTGCAGATCGCCGACTTTTCATTCTTCTCCGTGTGCCTGCTGCTACAGCGCGAGACCGGCGGCAATCTGGCCGAGACGCTGGAAAATCTGGCGGGCATTATCCGCAGCCGGCGCGACATCCGTTTGAAGACGAGGGCGCTGACCGCCGAAGGCCGGCTCTCGACCAACATCATTTCGGCCGTGCCGTTCGCCATCACAGGCATGTTGTATCTCGTCAACCGATCGTACATCGAGCTGCTGTTCAATACCCGCGCAGGACACAAGATATTGACACTCGCCGCGGTGCTGCTGACGATCGGGCTGTGGATGGTACGGAAGATGTCAAAACTGGATACCTCGCGATGAACACCATAGATGCCGGCATGGCCACCAATATCGTGTTGCTGATCGTCCTGATCGGCGCCGTCGCATTGATTCTGCTTCGCACGGTCAGTAAGCGCCATCGTATTGCGCAACGCGCGCGCCAAGCCACTGCGCGCCGCGCGGCCGACTCGGCCGGCGACGAACCGGCGCAGGCAAACATGCGGCAACGAGTAGCGCGGCGAGTCACGCTGATTGGCGAGCATGTGCCGCTGTTCGATACATTGCAGCGCGATGCGCTCGCGCGGCAGCTCACCAGCGCCGGCTTTCGGGACCGGCGCGCGGTGTCGGGCATGGTGGGCCTGAAAATCGTCGTCGGCGCCCTGCTCGCGCTGGTTGCGATTGTGCTCGGCGCGCATGTGCCGCGCCTCGGCGACTATTTCACGGCCCGCATGCTGATGATGGCCATAGCTTTCATCATCGGCATGATCGTGCCGGAGTACGTACTCGGATTCCTGATCAAGCGCCGGCAACGGGCCATCACGTCATGCCTGCCGGACGCGCTCGACCTGCTCGTCATCTGTACCAATGCAGGCAATAGCCTGGTGGTCTCGATCAAGCGTGTCGCGCATGAATTGCAGTCGATCTGCGCGCCGCTGGCCGACGAGTTCGCGGTGACGGCCGACGAGCTGCAAATCGGCGCCGACAGCGCCACTGCGCTGCGCAACATGGCGGCACGCATCGGCCTGGCGTCGGTACGCGGACTCGTGACGACACTGGTGCAATCGCAGCAATACGGCACCCCGATCACGCAGTCGCTGCGCATGCTTTCGCGCGCCGAACGCGCCGCGCAAGTATTCGCCCTCGAAGAAAAGGCCGCCAAACTCGCGCCGAAGATGGTGTTGCCGATGATGTTGTTCGTGTTACCGACGGTCGGCCTGATTTCAGCCGGCCCTGCCGTCATTCGCCTTATTTCGGTGTTCAAATGAAAAATATCATTGCCCTTATTACCGCATGCTCGCTGGCCGCCATGCTTCTTGCAGGATGTGCAGGCGCAGGCAGCTTCAATCCGCGCCCTCTTTCACAGCAGAATAACGCCGGCGTCGGCCCGATGAGCGACCTGCGCCTTGCCGACAGCGCGCTCGCCTCGGGCAGCACCGAACTCGCGTCGAACTTGTACGAAAAGGCTTTGAAGGCCGAGCCGAACTCGATCGAAGCGCAGCTTGGATTAGCCGACTCGACTTACCAGAGCGGCGATCTCGAACACGCGCGCGTGCTCTATGCGCGTGCGGCGAGCGCCGCACCGGCCAATCCGGGGCCGCAGCTCGGCCTGGCCCGGGTCGCATTGCGGCAGCGTCGGCTCGACGACGCCGCCGCGCTTTACCATACGCTGGTGACCGAACATCCGGACAGTGCAGTTGCAGCTGAGGGCCTTGGCACGGTGCTCGACCTGCAAGGCCATCACGACGAGGCGCAAACAATCTACCGCGCTGCGCTGCACGTGCATCCCGAAGCGCAAGGCCTGACGACGAACCTCGGCTTGTCGCTGATCCTGGCCAACAAGCCACGCGAAGGCGCCAACGTGCTGCTCGACATCGCCGGCCTCGCCAACGCCCCGCCGCAAGCGCGCCAGAACCTCGCGCTCGCGTATGCGCTGCTCGGCAACACGAACGCCGCAAAACAGATTTTGCAGGCCGACCTGCCGCCCGCATCGGTCGAAGACAACCTGCGCTTCTATCAACTGCTGCGCACCAAACTCGCTGCCTCGGACGCAAGGCTGCCTGACGCGCAGAGCCGGAAATGAAAACGCCCCGCCCTTCATTGCAGCGTGATGAAAGCGGTGTCGTTGCGCTCGAATTCGTGCTCATGCTGCCGTTCCTGCTGATGGTGCTGTTCGGCATCATCGATGTGAGCATGGTCCTGACCGACAAGGCTGTGATCACGAATGCCAGCCGTGAAGCGGCGCGCGCGGGCGTCATGCTGCGCGCCACGCCATGGAACAGCGCGCAGGTCCAGGCCGTCGCGCTGAACTATACGCAGAACAATCTGGTGACGGGCGGCGCGCCTGCGGCCGCGAGCGCGGTCGCCTCGTATGTCAATCAAACCTCAGGATCGCCTTTGAAGGTGACGGTCACGTACACTTACCAAGGACTCGTGCTCGGTTCGATATTCAGCGCCATCGTAGGTCCGGTCACGATCAAGGCCGTCACCGTGATGAACTACGAGTGATGCCCGGATCATGTGCGCACACCTATCCAGCCCTAGCTCTACCTCTACCTCTACCTCTAGCGTATGCGCCGCATCCGCCCCCCCTCTCATGCCCGCCGTCGCCCGGCGCCCGCCGATGCGAGGCCGGCTCGCACCGCCGCTGCGGCGGCAGCAAGGATCGGTGGTCCTGTTCTTCGCCCTCTTCCTGATCCCATTGCTGATGTTCGGCGCATTTGCGATCAGCCTGGCGCGTGTAAGCGTGGTGCGCAACGAATTGCAAAATGCCGCGGACGCCGCAGCGCTTGCCGGCGCCTCGGTGCTGATCGCAACAAACGCCGGAACACCGGCATGGGCCGCGGCGACGACGGCGGCGAACTCCGCCGTCGCGCTCAACGCATCGGATAACACACAACTATCGAGCGCAACCGTGACAACAGGTTACTGGAACCTGGCGGGCTCGCCCTCGACCTTGCAGCCGACGACAATTACGCCCGGCGCCAACGACGCCTCCGCGCTGCAAGTCACGGTCACGCGCGGCGCAAACCAGAACGGCGGTCCGATCAGCCTGCCGTTCGGCGCGTTGTTAGGTCTCGCCAGCACCGACGCTAGCGCCACCGCGGTCGCCGTTACCTCAGCGCCCAGCACCGTCGCCGGCGGACTCTTGCCGGTCGCAATGGCGCAATGTATGTATGACGCGTTTTGGAATACGAGCACCAATCAACCGACAATCGATCCGGCCACCGGCGTGGCATACGAATTCCAGATCGGCAACGGACAGCCCTACATCACCCCTTCCGGCATTTCATGCGAGTCGAGCCAATGGACCTCGTTTTTGAGCGTCGCCAACGATGTTCCGACGATCCGGGGGCTGATCACCAACGGCAACCCCACGCCGGTGAGCATCGGTGACAATATCTACATCCAGCCCGGCGACAAGACCACGCTTTACAGTTCCATTCCGACGCACGTAGTCGTCTACGTTCCCATTGTGAGCAACGTCACCACCGGTTTTGCGCCTATCGTTGCGTTCGCGGCGTTCTACATCGATGCCTCCGTGGGCGGCAGCGGCAAGTATATCCAGGGCCATTTCCTCACCGGCTATACGATCCCGCAGTCTTCCGGCGTCGGCCCCTATTACGGCGCGTATGTGCCGCCCCGCCTGGCATTTTGACGAACTAGAGGAGAAAATCTGTGTCGATTTCAAGCACGCCCGGTTTCAACTACAAGCGCCTACGCGTAGGGATGGAAAATCAACGCCTGGCCGACTGCACGCAGGTGACACGCTCACAGCTGGCGCCGGAACTCATCCTCCGAATCATCACGGCGGCGGTCCTTTTTTTATTCGTGTTCGGGACGGTGCAGCAGTACCTGAAGGACATGTCGCGTATCACGCTGATATTTTTTATCTTTGCGAATATTCTGACTGTGGGTCTTGCAATTTTTTCGCGCATACCGCTGGAGCGTGACTGGAATCCGTTCAGTCTGATGATTGCCCTCTTTGGGACCTTTTACTTTGCGGCATTCAATATCAAACCAGGCATGCAGCTGGTTCCGGAATATTGCGCCGCAGGCTTACAGATAGTGGGTGTTCTCATCCAGATCTATGCAAAGTTGTCCCTGCGGCGGTCATTTGGCCTGTTGCCGGCCAACCGCGGCGTGGTCGTTTTCGGGCCCTATCGCTTCATCCGCCATCCCATGTATGTCGGCTATTTCGTGACCGACATTGGCTTTCTCCTGGCCAACTTCGGCCTGCAAAATGTCTTCCTCGTACTCATGCAATGGGCGGTGCAAGTCGTGCGCATCACGCAGGAAGAACGCTTGCTATCGAGAGACGAGGCTTATCGCCACTACATGAGCCGTGTCCGATACCGCTTGATCGCCGGGGTGTTTTAACGCAATGCTGATGAAGCGCCATAGGCGGCAATGCCGTTCAGTACCGGATTTTTTACGTCTCTTCAACTTGCCGAACGTGACCCATGAAGCGCGCGACCGGTTTCGAGGAAGGTCTTAAGATTCGAAAGAACCTGCGGCCAGCCGCCCGATATGCTGGTCAGCATTTGAGGATCGCGTTCAAGGTCTTCATGTGTAACCGTCAAACGAACCAACCCGTTGCCGTGCGGCTCGATATCGAACGCAACACGCGAATGTTTCGATGCGTCCTCGGCCTCCGCCGGCCTGGCCCAGGTGAACACCAGGCGGCGTGGCGGCGTGCTCTCGACGACCTTACCGACAATGTGGACCGTGCGCGCATCGTCCTGGTTTTGGTGTTCCCATCGAGAACCGGGGCGCCAATCCGACACGTTCACGTGCGCAGAGCAATCCGCATTCAGACCATGCCAGTACTGGCGCGTCACCTCCGGCTCGACCAAGGCCTGCCACACCTTCTCCGGCGTGGTCGCGATGTAGGTTACGTAGACGAAATCAGGTTTTGTCGTTGTCATTCTCATCTCCTTCCAATTTTTTCTTGAGGTCGTGCAACGCGCCGAGGCGGCTATGCTCGAATTTTTCGATCCAACGTTCGTAAATCTCATGCAGCGGCACTGGGTTCAGGTAGTGACGCTTTTCTCGACCTTGCCAAATGACGGCGACAAGGTTTGCTTCTTCCAACTGTTGCAAATGCTGCGTCACGGCCTGGCGTGTCATATCCATATGCTCACAGAGTGCCGTTAGCGTCTGGCCGCTCTCCCGATGCAGCAGATCAAGCAGACGCCTGCGGCTCGGATCAGCCAGTGCTTTGAAAACTTTATCGATAGCCAATCACCTTTTAATTCCAGTTGTCGATCTTGATGTCGTCTGGACTGGGAGCCCCTTTTCCGGTTTCCAGCAGCGACTTCAAGCTCATCAGGAAAATCGCCCACTTGGTGCTGCAGTGGTGCATGAATTCCACCGGCTCTTTCCAACCCAGGTGCTTGAAGAGGACGATGCAATATTCGCCATCCTGTTTGAGATCCCAACGGATCCTGGTGCCGATCCATTCTTCGGGCCCGTCGACCACTTGCCATAGCACATGCATGGTGGGATGAAGTTCAAGCACCTTGATCTCGAAGCCGCCGATGTCGGCGCCGCCGGCGCTAAAGCGGAAATGCAGCACTTCGCCGACTTTGCCATCCCCTTGCGTGTTGTTGGTCCACCAGCCGGCAAGACCTTCCCGCGTGGTCAAGGCCTTATAGACTTTATCCAGGGACGATTTAATTCCGACTCTATGCAGGATATCCACCATGGTATTTCTCCTTACTAGATTATTCGAAACGACTGTGTGCGTTGTTACGGCAAAAACCGCGTGGCGTCAGCCATCGCTTTGAAAACCTTTGCCGATGTCCAAATGCGTACGGAATTATATGCAAGTATTTACTTGCATGTAAAGCGGCACGATTTGGATTCGGCGAAAAAAATGCCGCTTTAAGCGGCATTGCGGATGAACAAAGACTACATGGCTTAGATTCGGCAGTGCTCCTGCAGCCATTGACGCAGAGCACCGTTCATTTTGGTTTGCCAGCCATCGCCCTGACTCTTGAAGGCTTTGATCACATCCTCATCGAAGCGCACGGTGACCTGCACTTTCGACCCGCTTCCAAGAGGACGCCCACGGGGGCGTGCGGGCTTAAGCTGACGCAACTGCTCGTCCGTCAACGGCAGCGCATCTGGGTCGCTTAATGCAGCTGCAGTGATCGCTTTATCCTCTTCCGCTGTCACGCGAATAGTTCCGGTTTTAAGCTTTGGCATAACGACTTTCCTCCCGTCGATTGGCTTTACGCAGACTGATAATTCTGCGCACTTCATTACGATCCACATACACTACCGCATATAGGCGCAAGCCGATATATGCGATGCCTACCATACGATCCTCGCCGTATACATGCCAGGTATCAGGCACCGCATACAACGTATCCCATTCCATATCTATCGCATCCGCTAGCGAAATACCATGTTTGGCAATATTGGATACGTCTTTTGCTAAATCGAATGTGATTTCCATTCGATTTATTATAACTACGTTTAATTGAAATTACAGAGAATATCTGTAGTTATGAATATTACACAATCCTGCGCTCTTTAATGCAGTCTGTTCTTTCTCAAAATGATGCCTTAGAGCTTCAGGCTATATCGATTCGTCTAAAAAAAGCGAAGACTAAACGCCCCCCCCCCCACAACCGGCAGACAGACCAGACCTACGATTGGAATGTCCCCCCCACCGATCAAAAAACGCCCGCTCGGCTTGCTTACAGCTCAGTAAACACCGATTCCCGCGGCAACCGCGACTTCGGCAGCTTGGCGTTAAAGTCTTCCCCGCTGTGATAACCAAGACCGACCAATACCACGCTGGTCATCCCTTTGGCCCGCAATCCGAGTTCTTCGTCCAGCACACGTGCGTCAAATCCCTCGATAGGAACGGTATCGATTTCCAGCGTTGCCGCGCCGAGCAACAAAGTGCCGAGCGCCAGGTAGACCTGTTTTTCCATCCAATGCTGTGCATCTTTCAAATCGTACCGATGCGAATTTGCATACAGCTGGCGTGAGCCGTGTTGCGCTGCTTTTGCTGCCGGATTAATGAATCGCTGGTCCTTGTCTTCCTGCTCAAGCACCCTCGCCATGTGCGCATCGTCCAGCGTGGTGCGGGTACACAGCACCATGACATGCGAGGCGTCACGGATTTTCGGCACGTTATAGGTGTAACCATTTTCGGCTGCTTTGGCGATGCGCTTCTTTCCTTCTTCGCTCGATGCAACGATAAAATGCCAAGGCTGCGTATTCACCGATGACGGGCTGAATCGAATTAATTCACGCAATTCTGCGATGACATTTTCCGGCAGCTTCCTGCTGGGATCGAATGCTTTGGTTGCATGGCGCTTTTTGGCGTACTGACTAATATTCATTAAAACGATCCTTAACAATTAAACGACAAATCAACAACAAATTTCTGCTTTCAACGCCACCACCATTGCATGGCCGGCGCAATCATAGCCGACACAACAAAAGCCCGCCGAACAGCCAGACGTCCGGACGGGCTGGCTAACGACCGGCTTTCTCAGTCGTTGCATTCATTCGATGGCGACGGGATGCCAGCTTCGGCATATGCGCGAAGCGCCAGTGCGGACCAATCGGATTCCGAACCAAGGCCTTGCGCACGCACCGCGAGGAAGCGATCGTGAATCAGGCTTCCCAACGGCAACGGCACGCCCAGCGCTTCGGCGGCCGCCAGCATCAGGCGATTGTCTTTCTGGCCGAGCGGCAGCGCAAAACCGGCCGGCTGGAAGCGCTGCTGCGCGATCATGGGACCATAGATCTTGTAGGGCGGCGCGTTGAAATTTGTACTCGTCAACAGCTCGACCAGACGCGTCGGGTTAATCCCCGCCTTGCCCGCCACCGCACATACTTCGCCCAAGCTCTCGATGACCACCGACAACATGAAATTGCCAATCAATTTCACCAGATTCGCTTGCGACGGCTCGGCGCCGACGATGCCGACCGATTGTCCGAGCTGTTCCAGCAGCGGCGTTGCCACTTTCAGATGCTCGTCCGCGCCGGCGGCCATGATATGGAGCTTGCGCGACGCTGCTGCATCGGGCCGCCCGAACACCGGGGCCGACACGAAGCCGAAGCCGGCTTCACGATGGCGCACTGCTAAATCCTGTGCCGTGGCCACGCCGATAGTGCTCATGGAAATATGCAGCGCGCCCGGTTTCAGGCCCGCAGTAAGACTCGATTCGCCGAACGTAACCGCGGCAAGCGCGGCATCGTCGGACACCATCGTAAACACCACCTCAGCCGATTGCGCAGCCTGCGCGGGACTCGCCGCGACCGTGGCGCCGGCTTTGCGCAGCGGTTCCGCACGCGCAGGGTTACGGTTAAAAACGTGTACCTCGTGCCCTGATTCAAGCAGGTTCAGCGCAATCGCGCTGCCCATTGCGCCAAGTCCAATAAATCCGATTTTCATGATGAAACTCCTAATAATTAATTAAGCGGCCAATGCCGCGCTTAGCTTAAACAGCCGCTTGATAGACTTGGCGGCTGATTGCAGGCGTTACATTCTCGCGTTCGCCCAATGCAGTCATGCCGTGCTCTTCAAGTTTCGCCATCAATGTGGCAATGGAACTGCCGTCGATCTGATAGTCACTCAGACGGGTTGGGACCGTCATCTTCTCGAAGAACGCGCGGGTTGCAGCGATCGCTGCGGTGATGCGGTCGTCTTCGCTGCCTTGCGTGATATTCCATACACGCTCGGCGTATTGCAACAACTTCGCATGCTTCTCGTTGCGGCGCACGGTGAGCATCGCCGGCAGTATGATGGCGAGCGTTTGCGCATGGTCAAGTCCGTGCAGCGCAGTGATTTCATGACCGAGCATATGCGTAGCCCAGTCCTGCGGTACGCCGGCGCCGATCAGACCGTTCAACGCCAAGGTGGCGGTCCACATCAGGTTTGCGCGCACGTCGTAGTTGAGCGGTTCGGCAAGCGCTTGCGGGCCGACTTCGGTCAAGGTGAGAAGCAGACCTTCTGCAAAGCGGTCCTGGACCTTGGCATCGACCGGGTAGGTCAGGTATTGCTCGACGGTGTGGACGAAAGCATCGACCACGCCGTTGGCGATTTGCCGCGGCGGCAACGAGTAAGTCGTGGTCGGGTCCAGCACCGAAAAAAGCGGATAGGTTTTATCGCTTGTAAAGAACAACTTATCGCCCTTGGCCTGGTAGGTGATGACCGAGCCATTGTTCATTTCCGAGCCGGTCGCGGGCAACGTCAGCACGCTGCCGAACGGCATCGCGTCGCGCACCTCGGCCTGCTTGGACAGGATGTCCCACGGTTCGCCGTCGAAGTTCAGCGCGGCCGCGATGAACTTGGTGCCGTCGATTACCGAGCCGCCGCCGACTGCAAGGAGGAAATCGACTTTCTTCTCACGTACGAGCGCGACCGCTTGCATCAGGGTTTCGTAGGTCGGATTCGGTTCGATGCCGCTGAACACGAACGATACGCGGTCGCCCAGCGCCGCCTGTACTTGCGCAAGTACGCCATTGTTCTTGATGCTGCTGCCGCCGGAGGTGATCAGTACGCGCGCCTGGCGCGGCACTTCCGCGTCAATCGCGGCAATCTGGCCTTCGCCGAAAATGATTTTGGTGGGATTATGGAAAGTAAAATTTTGCATGTAACCGTCTTTCATCAGCTTGTGTTGATATGACTGGTCGTCTTAAAAACAATAAAAATTACACATTGTTTCGCCGCACACATGCTGTGTAGTGCGCAGCGCGGCGATCAGGAGGGGGATTTGAAGAATAGATCGAGCATCAAATGCACGCAGAGTTTCAAGGGCTCGACCGAGTGTTCCAGTTTCATTCGCAACAAGCTGCCTTCCCAAGCATTCCAGAACAGGTCGGCCATTGCGTCTGCCGCCAGATCCTGCCGCACGGAACCGTATTCCTGGCCGCGTTGCAGGTAATCGGCAAAACCGCCGCGCCACTCGTTGACCGTATGGAGCGCGGCGTCCCGGCAGAGCTCGCTCGACTGCGCGATCTCACCGGCGAAGTTACCGAGCAGACACCCATCGCGGTCGTCGCAGGCTTCGTAATCCACGACGATGCGCTCATAGATCATGCGCAGCGCCAGCAGTGGATCAGCTGCAGCGGCATCGGCTTCGCGCGAATACTGGCGCCACTCTGCGGCTTGTTCCTCCGCGTAATGGTGCAGAATCGCGGCGCCGAATGCTTCCTTGCTCTCGAAGTAGTTATAGAACGAACCCTTCGGGACGCCGGCGTGCTCCACGATGTCCTTCACACCGGTGCCGTGGTAGCCGGTTCTGGCAAACAGGGAAACACCTGCTTCCAGCAGTTTTTCTCGGAAATCTTCGGTTCTACGTGTATTCATGGACGCAATTATATGACCGGTCGTCTCAAACACACAAATATAAAATCGTAACGATTTTAAACAGGGGGGCATCTGCTCTAATGCCGTTTAGTTACGAATTTTTTGCACGGTGATTGCCTCTTCGATCAGGAATATGGCGGGCGGTTGTACTCCGTTCGTGTCCTCCGGTGGCCTTCGGCCCCCTCCCCCTTTTACCTCACTGCGCACAACAGCCACCGGCAAAGCGCAGCGCTAAGGGGCACTTTCACGTATTTACGCCGGCGAACGAATTTTCTTTCAATTCCAAAAAATAAAAAAAGC
>JAQGNR010000016.1 GCA_028291765.1 Herbaspirillum sp. | reverse complement strand
CTTTACCTCACTGCGCACAAACATCCGCCACAGCCCGCAACAGTCCGCCTTGCCCTTCATTTCGCAACCGCCTCTAGGCACCCCCGTTTCCGGTTCGTAGCCTGCAAGTGTATAGTCTTCCATAAATGAAACATTTTGGAGGATTATCATGGCTATCCATTCCGCAGGCGCTTTATTCCGCCAAGCCGTAGTTGACGAGTCGCCGCTGCAGGTTATCGGCGCCATTAATGCCAATCATGCCTTACTGGCCAAGCGGGCCGGTTTCAAGGCGATTTATTTATCGGGCGGCGGTGTGGCCGCAGGGTCGCTCGGACTGCCCGATCTGGGTATTTCCAATCTGGACGATGTGTTGACCGATGTACGGCGCATCACCGATGTCTGCGATCTGCCGCTGCTGGTGGATGTCGATACCGGCTTCGGCGCATCGGCCTTCAATGTGGCGCGCACAGTCAAGTCGATGATCAAATTCGGCGCCGCCGCGATACATATCGAAGATCAAGTGGGCGCCAAGCGCTGCGGCCATCGTCCGAATAAAGAAATCGTGTCCAGGCAGGAAATGGTCGACCGCATCAAGGCCGCCGTCGATGCCCGCACCGACGACAATTTCGTCATCATGGCGCGTACCGATGCGCTGGCCGTGGAAGGTCTGGAGCCGGCACTGGAACGCGCCATCGCCTATATCGAAGCCGGCGCCGATATGCTGTTTCCGGAAGCGATTACCGAACTCCTCATGTACCGCCAATTCGCCGCCGCAGCCAAAGTTCCCGTGCTCGCCAATATTACGGAATTCGGCGCCACGCCGTTATTTACCGTCGAGGAACTGCGGGAGGTCGATGTCAGTCTGGTGCTGTATCCGTTGTCGGCATTTCGCGCGATGAACAAGGCGGCCGAGAATGTGTATCAGGTGATCCGCCGCGATGGCACCCAGAAAAATGTGCTCGATACCATGCAGACCCGCATGGAATTGTACGATCGCATCGATTACCACCGTTACGAACAAAGCCTTGATGCCTTGTTTGCGGAGAAAAAAGAAGAATAGCGCTGCACCAACGTTACACGTACTGCACGTACTATGGACCTAAGTTTTCAGTCGACGGAGCGAACATGAGCGAGCAGCAAAAAAGTGGCTTCAAACCGAAAAAATCCGTTGCATTGTCGGGTGTGACGGCCGGCAATACCGCGCTATGCACGGTCGGCAAAACCGGCAATGATCTGCACTACCGCGGCTATGACATTCTGGATATCGCCGACAGTTGCGAATTCGAAGAAATCGCCCATCTGCTGGTGCACGGCAAACTGCCGACCAGCGCCGAATTGCGCGCGTATAAATCCAAACTCAAGGCCTTGCGGGGTATTCCGGCCAACGTCAAAGCGGCGCTGGAATGGTTGCCTGCGGCATCGCATCCGATGGATGTGATGCGCACCGGCGTCTCCGCGCTGGGTTGCGTGCTGCCGGAAAAAGATGATCACAACGCCCCCGGCGCGTGCGATATCGCCGACAAATTGATGGCGTCGATGGGGTCGATGCTGCTGTATTGGTATCACTACAGTCATAACGGGAATCGGATCGATGTCGAAACCGATGACGACTCGATCGGCGCGCATTTTCTGCATCTGCTGCATGGCGTGAAACCCTCGAAGCTATGGGAAGATGCGATGCATACCTCGCTGATCCTGTATGCCGAACATGAATTCAATGCGTCGACTTTTGCCGCGCGCGTGATCGCCGGCACCGGCTCGGATATGTACTCCGCAATCACCGGGGCCATCGGCGCACTGCGCGGGCCGAAACATGGCGGCGCCAACGAAGCCGCGTTTGTCGTGCAAAAACGTTACGACAGTGCCGACGCGGCCGAAGCAGATATCAAACGCCGCGTAGAGAACAAGGAAGTCGTGATCGGCTTCGGTCATCCGGTCTATACGATTTCCGATCCGCGCAACAAGGTTATCAAGGAAGTCGCCAGCAAACTCTCCAAAGAAGCTGGTTCGAGCAAGATGTTCGATATTGCCGAACGGTTGGAAACGGTGATGTGGGACATCAAAAAAATGTTTCCGAATCTGGACTGGTTTTCAGCTGTGTCGTATCACATGATGCAGGTGCCGACGGCGATGTTTACGCCCTTATTCGTGATTGCGCGCACATCCGGCTGGGCGGCGCACATCATCGAACAGCGCATCGACAACAAGATCATTCGGCCGTCAGCCAATTACGTCGGACCGGAGAATTTGAAATTTACGCCGATCGCTAAGCGTAAATAGCCAATGACGCCGGCGCACCGGTTTGTATACACTTGCAGTTTTTCCCTATCGCCTGCGGGCAGTGGAGCGCTATGACATCAGCCGTAGAACACATTCGACCTGCTCTTGCGAATTTCCTTGCAAATTTCGGCAAGCCTTTCATCGGTGCGGGTTTGCTGGCGTTGCTGGCAGCTTGCGGATCGGCGCCATTGAGCCCGCCGGTGACTGAAAGCGGGCAAACGGCCGCCACGCAGGCAGTCGGATCAGGGGCGCTCTGGGGGCCGCAATTGCTTACCGGCAGATTCAATTGCGAGATGAATAATCGGGTTGACGTCAAAATGGGAGACGATCAGCGTCACATCGATCTGACATGGAAGGGGCGCGTTTACGTGATGTTGCCGATGGCGACCTCGACCGGCGCTCTGCGTTTTGAAGATCGCAGCAGCGGGATGGTCTGGATTCAGATTCCATCCAAGTCGATGCTGCTGAATTCAAAGCTCGGCCAGCAAGTGGCCAATGAATGCAAGGTCTGAGTCGTATCAATGATTAATTAAATCAAATCCATTTACAGGAAAGTCATGTCCGCTCTTATTTCAAACCTTACTTCAAATGTCCGTCCAAAGTACGACAAGGTATTGCTCGATATCGTCGACTACGTCACCAAATACAAAATCGTTTCAAAAGTGGCCTACGAGACCGCCCGCAATTGTCTGATCGATACTCTGGGCTGCGGCCTGGAAGCGCTGGAATATCCTGCGTGCAAAAAATTGATGGGGCCGATTGTGCCGGGCACCATCGTGCCCAATGGCGCCAAGGTGCCGGGTACGCAATTTCAACTCGATCCGGTGCAGGCGGCGTTCAATATCGGCGCGATGATTCGCTGGCTCGATTTCAACGATACCTGGCTGGCGGCCGAATGGGGCCATCCTTCGGATAATCTGGGCGGCATTCTGGCGACGGCCGATTGGCTGTCGCGCAATGCAGTGGCCGCCGGGAAAAAGCCGCTGACCATGAAAGACGTGCTGACCGGCATGATCAAGGCGCATGAAATTCAGGGCTGTATTGCGCTGGAAAATTCATTCAATAAAGTCGGTCTGGACCATGTGCTGCTGGTGAAAGTCGCTTCCACCGCAGTCGTGGCGGAAATGATGGGACTGACGCGGGAAGAAATCCTCAATGCGGTCTCATTGGCCTGGGTCGACGGCCAGTCGTTGCGCACTTATCGCCACTCGCCGAATACCGGCTCGCGTAAATCCTGGGCGGCCGGCGATGCAACTTCGCGCGCGGTGCGCCTGGCGCTGATGGCGAAGACCGGCGAGATGGGCTATCCCTCCGTGCTGACGGCGAAAACCTGGGGCTTCTACGATGTGCTGTTCGAAGGAAAACCATTCAAATTTCAACGAAAATATGCCTCGTATGTAATGGAAAACGTGCTGTTCAAAATAGCGTTCCCAGCTGAGTTCCATTCGCAAACGGCGGTGGAAGCGGCGATGACGTTGCATGCGCAACTGGCCAAGGCCGGCAAAAAAGTCGAGGACATCAAGCGCATCACGATCCGCACCCACGAAGCGTGCATCCGCATCATCGACAAGCAAGGCCCGCTGGATAATCCTGCCGACCGCGATCACTGCATTCAATACATGGTTGCCGTGCCGCTGATCTTCGGCCGCCTGACGGCGTCCGATTATGAAAACGAGATTGCCGCCGACAAGCGCATCGATGTGCTGCGCGCGAAAATCGTTTGCGTTGAAGATCCGGCTTTCACCAAGGATTATCACGACCCGAAGAAGCGTTCGATCGCCAATGCGCTGACCGTCGAATTCAAGGATGGCAAGAAGTTGGCCGAAGTAGTAGTGGAATATCCGATTGGGCATGCGCGCCGGCGCAAGGAGGGCATTCCATTGCTGGAAGCTAAATTTAAAATCAATCTGGCGCGCCAATTCCCGGCCAAGCAGCAGCAGAAAATCCTGGATGTGTCGCTGAACCAGAAATTGCTGGAGGCGATGGCGGTCAATGAGTATGTCGATTTGTATGTGATTTGAGACGTGTTGGCAGGAGAATAAAATGAGATCTACAAGAGCGACTTCCGCGGTCGAGCGGCTCAACAGCCGATCCGGCGATGTGCGCTATTCGATGGTGCGGACTTCCGGCGAGTTATTTTATCTGGTGCAAAATGCCGGCGCCGCAGCACCGATCAAGCTATGCGAGCCGATGGCGCTGGATGATTTTGCGCAATTCGTCAACGCTTACGGCCCGCAAAAACCGAAGCGCATCAGCAAGCTGGATGTGGCATTTGAAAAGCAGCTCGGCGCGCGTAAAGCAAGCCCTGCCGCGCCTGGGCAGGAAGAGAGCAACGATTGATCAGGCTGGCAGGGGTGGCATGGCCGGCAGATCCAATGTCGCAATCACCGGTGTATGGTCGGATGGCTGTTCCCATTTACGCGGAATCTTGTCGATGACGCAGCCGGTACAGACGGCTGCCAGCGCGGGCGTGAGCAGAATGTGATCGATGCGCAGGCCGCGATTGAGGCGAAAGCCCATCTGCCGGTAATCCCACCAGCTAAACAATTTCTCGGCCTGATCGAAGAGCCGGAAGGCATCGATCAGTTTCAGATCCTGCATCTTGACGAAAGCAGCGCGTTCCGGCGCCGATACCAGCACCTGGCCTTCCCAAGCCACCGGATCGTGCACATCGCGATCTTCCGGCGCGATATTGTAATCGCCCAGCAGCGCCAATTTTTCGTGTTGCAGTAATTCAAGCGTGAGCCAGTTGTGCAGGCCATCCAGCCAGCGCAATTTGTATTGATACTTATCGGATTCCAGCGACTGCCCGTTCGGGATGTAAGCGCAGATGATCCGCATGCCGGCGATGGTGCCGGCGATCAAGCGCTGGTGCTCATCGGCAAAATGCGGATTGTTTTTGACGACATCGGTAATCGGATGGCGTGAAATGATGGCGACGCCGTTATACGTCTTTTGCCCGGTGAACACGACATGGTAACCGGCGGCAATGATCTCCGCCGCCGGAAACTTGTCGTCGGTCATCTTGGTTTCCTGCAGACACAGAACGTCAATCGGATTGTCGTTGAGCCATTGCAGAACCTGCGGCAGGCGGACTTTGAGCGAATTGACGTTCCAGGTTGCAATCTTCATGTTTCAGTTTTCATTTCTTAATCGTGACTGCTTGAATTTTAGGTTCTTCAGATTTTTGTGGGACTTTTAAATCCTTTAGGTTTTACCGGCAGTGGTGACCCTTCGACACGGCCTGCGGCCTGCTCAGGGCGAACGGGGATTGTTAAAATTTTCACAAAAACCAGTTACGGTTTTCTTTAAATTTTCACAAAAAACCGTTCGCCCTGAGCAGGCCGCAGGCCGTGTCGAAGGGTCACCACTGCAGGTAAAACCTAAAGGATGCCCATGGAAATCCCTGACAACCCAACTTTTATTTACCGGCAACCAGCTTCGACTTGGCCTGTGCAATCAGATAGTTCGTCAGCAAAGGCACCGGACGGCCGGTTGCGCCCTTGGTAGCGCCGCTGCGCCATGCCACGCCGGCGATATCCAGATGCGCCCAAGTGTATTTTTTAGTGAAGCGTTCCAGGAAGCATGCCGCAGTCACGCTGCCGCCCGGCATGCCGCCGATGTTGGCGAAGTCGGCAAAGTTCGATTTCAACTGTTCCTGATACGCATCTTCAATCGGCATGCGCCATGCGGTGTCGCCGCTGGCTTTGCCGGCCGCCAGCAGATCGTTGGCCAGTTTTTCATGCGCTTCGTCATCACGGCTGAACAGGCCCGCATTGTGATGGCCAAGGGCCACGATACAGGCGCCGGTCAGCGTCGCGATATCGATCACGGCAGCCGGTTTGAAACGTTCGACATAAGTCAGCGCATCGCACAGCACCAGCCGGCCTTCGGCATCGGTATTGAGGACTTCAATGGTCTGGCCCGACATCGAGGTGACGATATCGCCCGGTTTGGTGGCGCTGCCCGACGGCATGTTTTCGCTGGCGGCGATGACGCCGATCACATTCAACTTCAGATTCATTTCTGCAATGGTGCGCAAGGTGCCCAGCACCGAGGCGGCGCCGCACATGTCGTATTTCATTTCATCCATTGCAGCGCTCGGCTTGATCGAGATGCCGCCGGTATCGAACGTAATCCCTTTGCCCACCAGCACCACCGGCGCATCCTTGGTTTTGCCGCCCATGTGCTTGAGCACGATGAACTTCGGCGGTTCGTCGCTGCCGTTGGATACCGACAGCAAACTGCCCATTTTGAGCGCCTGCATCTGTTTGCGGTCCAGCACTTCGACGTTGAGCTTATAGTCTCTGGCCAGCTTTTTAGCGGTGTTGGCCAGATAAGTCGGCGTGCACACATTGGCCGACAGATTGCCGAGGTCTTTCGTCAGTTCGATGCCGTTGGCCAGCGCAATGCTATCGCTGAGGGCCTGTTTGCCGGATGCGCTATCGGTCTTGCTCAGTGCGAAGGCGATTTTCTTGACACCGGTCGGGGCGGGATCTTTTTTGCTTTTTTGGGAGTCGGAACGATATAGATTGTCGCGTGCAGTCAGGACGAGGTTGCCGATGGCCCAGGCCAGATCGCGCTGCTTGACCTGGTTCAAGGGCAAGGCCAGCAGTGCGTCGTTGCCGCCCAGCGTACCGAAAACGCGCACCAGAGCCTGTGCAGCTTGCGTGAAATGTTTGTCTTTGATGCTTTCGTCGTCGCCCAGACCGACCAGCAGAACGCGCTCGGCGGCCACACCCGGCAGGCCGCGCAATAACAGCGTGGCGCCGGGTTTGCCGCTCAGATCGCCGGATTTGAGTACGGCGGTAATGGCCCCGTTTTTATCGATGGAAGCGGCAGCGGCCGACAATTTGCGGTTTTCAAAGACACCGACCACCAGACAGGCGGTTTTGACGGCGGCGATTGATGTTTTTGCGTCTATTGTTTTTATGCTAAAGTCCATCGCTTATTCCTTGTTCCGAAGTTCAATAAATACGTGATTATAAGCTCCGAATGATTTTCCAGCGCGCTCTTCGACGCGAATTGCTCAGCACTGCAGGCGCGGTGTTTACGACGTTGTTTACGATTGTGATCACCGTCATGCTGATCAAGATACTGGGGCAGGCTGCCGGCGGTAAAGTCAGCTCCCAGGACGTGGTCGCCCTGATCGGTTTCCAGGCATTGAATTACATGCAGGTCCTGCTGATCCTGACCAGCTTCATTTCGGTGTTGCTGGTGGTCACGCGCAGCTATCAGGATTCTGAAATGGTGGTCTGGTTTTCAGCCGGCTTGAGCCTGACGCGCTGGATCAAGCCGGTGCTGGTGTTCGGCTGGCCGTTGATCGTGCTGACCGCCGTGTTGAGCTTTGTCGTCACGCCGTGGGCCAATTTGGAGAGCGCTGCTTTTATCCAGCGTTTCGAAAAACGCGAGGATATCGCCCGGGTCTCGCCCGGCAATTTCCAGGAATCGGCAGCCGCCAATCGGGTGTTTTTCGTCGAGGGCCTGTCGGACGACTCGACCAAGGTCAAGAATATTTTCGTCAGCACATACAAGAACGGTAAAAACAGTATCGTGGTCGCCAGGGAAGGCGAGCGGGTAGTCGATGCCGATGGCGATACCGTGGTGCTGATGTCGAAGGGCCGCCGCTACGACGGCATGCCGAATCAGGAAGATTTTCAAATGGTGGAGTTCGAGCGCTACGGTTTGATGATGGGGCAGCAAGCGCCCATCGCCACCAGCGATTCGGCTTCGCGCGCATTGAGCACCAAGGCGTTGCTGGCCAATCGCACGATGTCCAACATGAGCGAACTATTGTGGCGCCTGTCATTGCCGTTGATGGCTTTCACGCTGATGCTGCTGGCGGTGCCGCTGTCGTTCGTCAATCCGCGCGCCGGACGCTCTATCGGCCTGATTGTGGCGCTGCTGTTATATGTGCTCTACAACAGCACGGTCGGGATTTTCCAGGCCGCGGTCATGCAGGGTAAATTGTCGTTCATGATGGCCTGGTGGCCGGCGCACTTCGTGGTGTTGGCCATCGCCATCGCCATGTATTTCTGGCGGCTGAACGTCAACAGTCAATACCATCCCCTGTTGCTGTGGGCGCATTGCCGGAGTGCTATTGCATTCAAGAAGGCGGGAGCGGTCAAGCCATGAGCGTTCTAGAAAGATATTTCGCATCCGAAATCATTCGTTCGGTGTTGTTCGCGCTGCTGGCCTTCCTGTCCTTATTCGCTTTTTTCGATTTGATGGGCGAACTGCAGGATGTCGGCCACAACGGCTACATGCTGCAGAATGCCATGTTGTACGTCTTGCTGGGCATGCCCGGCTATGTTTATGAATTGATGCCGATCGCCACCTTGATCGGCACGATCTATACCTTGGCCCAGTTTGCGTCGCGTTCGGAATTCACCATCATGCGCGTATCGAGTTTGTCGACCGTGATGGCGGCCAAAATATTGGCGAAGATCGGCATCTTGTTCATGCTCGTGACCTTGTTGTTCGGTGAAGTGCTGGCGCCGAAAAGCAGTGAATTGGCGGAGAAAGTCAGGCTGGAAGCCCAGGGCGCTTCGGTGTCGCAGCAATTTCGTTCCGGCTTATGGGCCAAAGACCAGATTCGCGCCAATGGCGTTCACGGCAGCGTGATCGGGACCCGCTTCTTTAATGCACAGAGCATCAGCCCGGCAGGACGGCTGGAAGGGGTACGTTTATATGAGCTGGATAATGCGTTCCATCTGGCGAAAATCATCATCGCCGGCAGCGGCGATTATGTCGGCGCGAATACCTGGCGGCTCAACGAGGTGACGGAAACGGTGTTCGCCGACGGCAAGACGGAGCGCGATATCACAGCTCCCTTGTCCTTGCGCAAAATACCCAGCACGATGCTGGTCTCTGAGATCACGCCTGAAATTCTATCTGTCCTGTTTTCCGATCCTGACCGCATGTCGGCTTACGATTTGCTGTCTTACACGCGGCATTTGGCAGCCAATAACCAGCATACGGAGCGCTATGAGATTGCGTTCTGGAAGAAGCTGATTTATCCCTTGTCGGTATTTGTGATGCTGGCTATGGCGTTGCCGTTTGCGTATCTGCATTTCCGCGCTGGCGGCGTCAGCCTGAAGATTTTTACCGGTATTATGATTGGTGTCAGTTTTCTGCTGGTGAATAATCTATTTGCCCATCTGGGGCTGCTCAATACCTGGTCGCCATTCTTCACTGCAGCGCTGCCCAGTATGTTCTTTTTTTCCATAGCAGCGGCGACCTTGTATATGGTTGATCGACATTAGGGCGTGTTGATTTAGGACACTATCATGACTAAACGCGCATTGATTTTGTTTGCACATGGGGCGCGCGATCCTGCGTGGATGGCGCCTTTTTTACGTCTGCAAACACTGTTGCAGACGCAACAGCCGGGGTTGATGGTCAAGCTGGCTTTTCTCGAATTGATGACGCCCGATTTGCCGCAATGCGTTGCGCAATTGCTGCCGGACGGCATTGATGATATTACGGTGGTGCCGGTATTTCTGGGGCAGGGTGGCCATGTGCAGCGCGATTTGCCGCAATTGATTGCTACGCTGCGATTAGCGTATCCGGGTCTGAGTTTGCAGGCGGCGGCACCGGTTGGTGAGGATGCCGATGTGCTGGATGCAATGGCGCGGTATTGTTTGCGTTCGCTGTCGGTTTAAAAATAAATTTAACTACTAAACACATGGGGATTCTAATGGGTTCATTCTCAATCTGGCACTGGCTAATTCTTTTAATAATTTTTTCGCCAATAATACTGGGTGGATTGATATTGGGATTTCAAAAAAAGGTACTTATCAAGCACGCCCCATCAGGATTGATCAAAAATGGATACGTTGGTTGGAGCTGGACCTATTTCTTTTTTGGATGGCTCGTTCCGATCTTTAGAGGAGAGATTGGCGTTGGCGTATTGCATCTTGTATTAACTTTTTTCACTTGTGGCATTTTTCAAATTGTTATGTCCTTTTTATATAACAAACAATTTATGACACGGATGCTGACGAACGGCTGGGTATTGGCTGATACCGAAGAGAAGAACAATTTCGCCAAGTTAAAGTTGCGGATGGTTAGTGTGTGATTAGTGGTAGCCTCTTTTCCCTAGCGGTGTCTAAGGCAATGCTAGCAAAAAGAAATTAATCAGAGAATTCGTGATACTCACGATCTATCAGGAAAGCAGACTAATACTTTTTTTGCGGAGCGGAAACGCCGAGCAAAACGTTTCCACATAAGGGTTTCTATATCAGTTTACGCGCCGCCAGCGCAGTGCCAATCATCACCAGCACCGGCCCACTGAATCGGGTCAACCCCAATTCCAGCTCAGCCAATACCAATCTTTGCACCTGTTGATCCGGGCGGCTGCAATTCTCCACCACCACCACCGGCGTATCAGCCGAAAATCCCTGCGCCAGCAGCTTGCGGGCGGTCGCCGTCGCTTCGCGTCCACCCATGTATTGCACCAGCGTATCGCCAATCGGCATTTGGACTAATTGGCTTTCTTCCGGCGCGGTACTCGACGTAAATAAGGCGACGCTGCGCGATACGCCGCGTTTGGTCAAAGGCTGGCGCGAGGCGGCCGCTGCCGCCAATGCCGCGGTAATGCCTGGCACTACTTCAACCTCGATACCGTGGGATTCCAATGCAGTGAGTTCTTCGTCGGCGCGGCCGAATAGCATCGGGTCGCCGCCTTTGAGCCGCACTACCAGCGCGTATTTTTCCGCGCACTCGACCAGCAGGCGATTAATGGCGTGTTGTGCGGTGGAGCGTTGGCCCGAGCGTTTGCCGACCGAGAGCAGAACCGCTTGCGGACACAAAGTCAGCATCTCTTCGGTGACCAGCGCATCGTGCAGCACGACATCGGCCTGCGCCAGCAGGCGCGCGCCGCGTACCGTGATCAGATCCGCAGCGCCGGGGCCGGCGCCGATTAAGTAGACTTTGCCATACTGAGGGGTAGGGAGAGCAGCGTTTGAATTGGACGAATTAGACGAATTTGGCATCGGGCGAATGGCGGCCGTTGAGAGTATTCGTCAGGCTAGCACAATCATGCCCGCTGCAACCGTCTGGTGCGTCACTTCATCGATCAAAATGAAAGATCCAGTGCTGCGAATGGCGTCGTAAGCATCGACGGCAATCGCTTGCTGCACATTGATGGTCACGCGTGCGATGTCGTTGAGCTTCAACGATTCGGCCGGATGGCGTTGCTGGGTATTGATGTCGAGCAGCGTATCGACCTTGCCCACGCGTGCGGCTACCTGGCGGGTGCTGTGCTTGAGCCAGTATTTGCGGCGCAGGTCGAGCGCGTCTTCGGAGAGCCAGCATAGATCGGCGGTGAGGGTTTTGAGCAGCGTCGGCGCTTGTACGGTCGACGCCAGCATATCGCCGCGCGAAATGTCCAGATATTCTTCCAGCAGCACTGTAACGGACTGGCCGACCACGGCGGAATCCAAGGAACCTTCCAGTACCTGGATGTCCTTGACGGTCGCATTCAGGCCGCTCGGTTGCACGGTCAGGCGATCGCCCTTGCGTATCACGCCGGCTTCGATGCGGCCCATATAGCCGCGGAAGTCATTGGCTTCATGACCGTTATGGCGTGCGACCAATTGCACCGGAAAGCGCAGCGGCTCATCATGCGATTGATCGTAGACGCTCAAAGATTCCAGCAGCGTAATGAGCGTAGGGCCTTTATGCCATGGCATCTTGTCGCCTGGTGTGACGACATTATCGCCAGCCAGTGCCGACAGCGGAATCGCATGCACATCCTTGAGCCCCAATTGCTGCGCAAACGTCCGGTAAGCCGCCACGATGCGGTTGTAGATTGTTTCATCGTAGTCGATTAGATCCATTTTGTTGACGGCGATGATGACATGCTCGATGCGCAGCAAATGCGCAATAGTGGAATGGCGTTTGGTCTGCGTCAACAGATCGACGGTGCCGTCGTCGTGCAGTTTGACTTTGGAGACATCGATCAGAATGATGACGGCGTCTGCAGTCGATGCGCCAGTCACCATGTTGCGCGTGTATTGCTCGTGGCCGGGGGTATCGGCGATGATGAATTTGCGTTTCGGCGTGGCGAAATAGCGGTAGGCGACATCGATCGTGATGCCCTGTTCGCGTTCGGCTTCCAGGCCATCGGTGAGCAGCGACAGATCGATGCTGTCGCCGACGGTGCGTTTATGTTTGGCGCGCGACATCGCATCGAGTTGATCGGCAAAAATCCCTTTGCTGTCGAATAGCAGGCGGCCGATCAGCGTGCTCTTGCCGTCATCGACCGAGCCTGCGGTAATGAAGCGCAGCAGACCGCGCTCGCGGCTGGCGTTTTGGATTTGTTCTGGGATGGCTGCGTTCATATGAAACCTGTAAGTTTGATTCATTCGAGTTGCTGGGGATATTCTTTGTGTTTTGCCTCGGAGGTGATCCTTCGATACGGGCTTTGCCCTACTCAGGACGAACGGGGTTTTTTTAAAATTTTCACAAAACCCCGTTCATCCCGAGTAGCCGCAACGCGGCGTATCGAGGATCACCGCAACAGGTAAAACTCAGAAATACCCGGCTTTCTTGCGTTTTTCCATCGATGCTTCCGAAGTCTGATCATCCATCCGGGTAGCGCCGCGTTCAGTAATCTGCGTGATCGCGGTTTCGGCGATGATCGCTTCGACCGTCGCCGCATCGGAAGCTACCGGGCAGGTGCAGGAAATGTCGCCGACAGTACGGAAGCGCACGGTTTGCGTTTCGACTGTTTCGCCTTCCAGCGCCGGGGTCAGATCGGTCAGCGGCACCAGCAAGCCGTTACGTGGGATAACTTGGCGTTCATGGGCGAAATAGATATTCGGCAGCGCCAGTTTTTCACGGGCGATATATTGCCAGACGTCGAGTTCGGTCCAGTTGGAGATCGGGAAGACACGCATGTTTTCGCCGGGATGCACACGGGTATTGTAAAGGTCCCAAAGTTCCGGACGCTGCCCTTTTGGATCCCACTGGCCAAACTCATCGCGAAACGAAAAGATACGCTCCTTGGCGCGGGCTTTTTCTTCGTCGCGCCGGGCGCCGCCGATGCAGGCGTCGAATTTGAATTCTTCAATCGTCTCCAGCAGTGTCACAGCTTGCGCTGCGTTGCGCGAATCGGTCAGCGGGTTGCGCAAGCGCACGGTACCGCGGGCGATCGAATCTTCAACCGAGCGCACCACCAGCCGCTCGCCCAATTCGGCCGCGCGGCGATCGCGGAATTCGATCACTTCGGCGAAGTTGTGGCCGGTGTCGATATGCACCAGCGGAAAGGGGAAGCGGCCGGGGCGGAAGGCTTTTTCCGCCAGGCGCAACAGGACAACCGAATCCTTGCCGCCGGAAAACAGCAGGGCCGGATTGCTGCACTCGGCCGCCACCTCGCGCATGATGTGGATGGCTTCCGACTCCAGCCAGTCCAGATGACGATTGCTGGCTTGATCGATGAAATGCTGTTCTACGACTGTGTTCATACGAACCCTAACCCTATATAGATGATGCGTGATGCCGATGCATGATGTCGATGCGATCAAAGATCGGCCGGTCTCATTCTGTTGTTGCCGCCTGCGGCTTGATGCGGATCAGCTTGCCATCCACCATGTGCAAACCGCATTCCTTCGATTCCGGATTTTCCCACCACCAGCGGCCGGCGCGCACATCTTCGCCGGGGTTGATGGCGCGGGTGCAAGGTTGGCAGCCGATCGATGGATAGCCTTGGTCGTGCAGCGGATTGTAGGGAACATGATTAGCGCGGATGTAATCCCAGACATCCTGTTCCGACCAGTCCGCCAGCGGATTGAATTTGGTCATGCCGTGCGCAGCGTCTTCTTCCTGCACATGCAATTCGGCGCGGGTAACCGATTGCGCGCGGCGTTGCCCGGTGACCCACGATTTGTTGCCGGCCAGCGCCCGTTTGAGCGGCTCGATCTTGCGGATGCGGCAGCACTCCTTACGCATGTCCACGCTCTCGTAAAACGCGTTTTCGCCATTCTGTTTGACATACGCTTCAACGGCGGCAGGCTCGGGACGGTAAGGCGTGACCTGGTAATCGTAAGTGGCTTTGATCTTATCGAGCATGCCCAGCGTTTCGGCATGCAGCCGCCCGGTTTCCAGCGTGAAGATGCCGATATCGAGCCGGTTGCGCAGAATCAGATCGGTCAGCACCATGTCTTCGGCGGCCAGGCTGGAGGCGAATACCGCAGGCGCAAAGTCGGCGGCAATTTTTTCCAGCGTGGCGCGGGTGGCCGCGATCAGGCCATCCAGATTGGCATTCGGCGTGATGGCATCGGTAGCGGAATTGGCAGGCACGCTCATTGCGGCACCACGCTCGGGCGATGCACGCGGCGGAACAGGGGGGTCTTCTCGTCCCAGGAAGTCTGATATGTTTCCGAGAAATCGGTCAAACCCTTTAACGCATCGTCGATATTCTTGTCGGCACGCACTGCGAAGGCATTGAAGCCGACCCGCTGCATATAAAACAACTGGTCGCGCAGGACATCGCCGATGGCGCGCAATTGGCCGTTATAGCCGAGCCGGGTGCGCAAGTTGTAAGCAATCGAATAACCGCGGCCATCGGTAAATTTGGGGAAGTCGACTGCGATCAGTGCAAATTGCTGCGGGTTCTGCTGCAGCGCTGCCTGCAAGTCTTCCGGCCGTTCGTCGCTGGCGAACCAGACGCCGAGGTCGTTTCTTTCTTTCAATTCGGCATGCGCCAGCCATACTTTCAGCGGCACGATGACGCGGCCGGCAGGGATGACTACGCTGTCGGCGCTATCGGCTTCTTCCAGGCGCAGCACAGTCCAGTCGTCCTCGACCACCACGCGGTCTTTAATGATTTTAGACATATGCGTCTTCTCCCTTGAGCAGATCGAGTTTGATCGGGGTGGCGTAAACATGCTCCTTGAACGGGGTAATGCCGATTCTTTGCACGGTATCGATGAAGCGTTCGTCTTCGGTGCGTTGCTGCACATAGACCTGCAGCAGGCGATCGATCACGATCGGCATCTGGGCGGCCGAGAACGATGGCCCGATGATTTTGCCGATGGCGGCCTGATTGCCTTGCGAGCCGCCGAGCGAGACCTGATACCACTCGCTGCCATCTTTATCGACGCCGAGAATGCCGATATTGCCGATGTGATGATGGCCGCAGGCATTGATGCAACCGGAGATGTTCAGTTCGATCTCGCCGATGTCGTGCTGGTAATCGATGTCGTCGAAGCGCTCTGCAATGGCTTGTGCAATCGGGATCGATTTGGCGTTCGCCAACGAGCAGAAATCGCCGCCAGGGCAGCAGATGATATCGGTCAGCAAGCCAATGTTGGGCGTGGCCAGACCGTGCGCTTTGGCTTCCTGCCACAGCGCAAACAATTCGCTTTGCTTGACATCGGCCAGCACCAGATTCTGTTCGTGCGTCACGCGCAATTCGGAAAAGCTATAGCGATCCGACAGTTCGGCGACAAAGTCCATTTGTTCGGCGCTGATGTCGCCCGGCGGCACGCCGGTTTTCTTCAGCGACAGAACGACGGCGGCATAACCGCTGACCTTATGCGCCTTGACGTTGCGCTTGATCCAGTTGGAGAACGCTTTATTGTCGTTTTTGTTTTGTTCGAATGCTGCATCCGAGGCCGGCAGCGCTTC
Organism: Herbaspirillum sp.; assembly: GCA_028291765.1. GTDB lineage: Bacteria > Pseudomonadota > Gammaproteobacteria > Burkholderiales > Burkholderiaceae_D > Herbaspirillum. The sequence goes on along the minus strand of JAQGNR010000016.1, from coordinate 6,573 downwards.
ATAATCGGGCGCGGTGAAATATTGCGCGATGCGATTCAATTCTTCGGTCGTCAGCGTGCCAGGGCCGTCTTTAATATCCTGCCATTCCTGTTCGACCTGGGCCGCGAAGGTTTCCGCGCCTATCGCTTTGACCAGAATTTTGATGCGTGCTTTGTAAATATTGTCGCGGCGGCCGTACTGATTGTAGACCCGCAGAATTGCTTCGATATACGTCAGCGCATGCTGCCATGGCAGGAATTCGCGGATGACGCTGCCCAGAATCGGCGTGCGGCCCATGCCGCCGCCGGCCATCACGCGGAAACCGACTTCGCCGGCCTCGTTTTTCAGGACATGCAGACCAATGTCATGCACGGCGGTGGCGGCGCGATCTTCTTTCGCGCCGCTGATGGCGATCTTGAACTTGCGCGGCAGATAGGCGAATTCGGGATGGAAGGTGCTCCATTCGCGCAGAATTTCAGCATACGGCCGCGGATCGATGATTTCATCGGCGGCTACGCCGGCCAGCTCGTCCGAGGTGGTATTGCGTATGCAATTGCCGGAAGTCTGGATGGCGTGCATTTCGACAGTGGCCAGCTCGGCCAGGATATCCGGCGACTGTTCCAGCTCGATCCAGTTGAACTGAATATTTTGACGCGTCGTGAAATGGCCGTAGTTGCGATCGTACTTACGGGCGATATGGCCGAACATGCGCATTTGCTGCGAGGAGAGCAAACCGTAGGGAATGGCGATGCGCAGCATGTAGGCATGGCGCTGCATATACAGGCCGTTTTGCAGGCGCAGGATGCGGAATTCATCTTCGGCCAACTCATCGGACAGACGGCGGCGCACCTGATCGCGATATTGGGCGACGCGTTCTTTGACGATCTGGTGATCGTATTGATCATAACGATACATCTGACTAATCCTTGAAATGTCTTAAAAATTTACAGAGGCGCTGATTATGTTGATTAATCAGTGCTTCCTTACCAAACCAGCTTGAAAGCGACGGTTGCCAGCGTGATGGTCAGCAAACCGCGCAAAATCTTTTCCGGCACTGCCCGCGCCGCCAGCGAACCGATGGTGATGCCGGGTACCGATCCCAGCAACAGAACGCCCAGCAAGGCCCAGTCTATCGATCCCAGCCACCAATGCCCGACGGCCGCTACTGCGGTCAACGGTAGCGCGTAGGCGATATCGGTCCCTGCAATTTGGGCCGGCGACAAGCGCGGGTATAACAACACCAGCAATGTCGCGCCGACGGCGCCGGCGCCTATCGAGGAAATCGTCACCAGTGTGCCGAGCACCAGGCCGCATAATACGGTAGCTGCTGTGAGCATGCGTCCTTGCAACTGCTTTTCCGGGTGTTTATTTAACCAAACCTGTAGTTTACCTTTGAACAACAAAGCGATGACGGTCAAACCGACCGAAATCGCAATCGAATAGCGTATCAATTCGCCGATACTGTCGTTGACTGCGCCGAAGTGCTTCAACAACAGCGTGGAAGCCACCGCTGCCGGCAGCGCCCCCCAGGACAGATACTTGACGATATCCCAACGCACGGTGCCCTTGAATCGATGCGCGAAAGTACCGGCTACCTTGGTAATCGACGCAAAAGCCAGATCGGTGCCCACCGCTACGCTGGGATGGATGCCGAATAGCAACGTCAGGAGCGGCGTCATTAACGATCCGCCGCCTACGCCGGTCAGTCCAACTAACAAACCAACGGCAAATCCGCTTACTACATAAGAAACAGTCATAGGGCTCCATCCGTAAGAGTCTGAATCGTAATAAACTTAAGCCTTATTCCAAACGACTTAGTATTTATTTACTTATATGCGGAATGGATATATGCAAATGCGTTTGCTGTTTTGCTTGCGCTTTTGCTGCTTTTGGTTGATTTCGCTGCTTTTGCTGTAAATCGAGAAGGAATATGTCATGAATCTTCATCAGTTTCGCTTTGTCCGGGAAGCGGTGCGCCAGAATTTTAATTTAACTGAGGCGGCAAAGGCGCTTTATACGTCTCAGCCCGGCGTGTCGAAAGCGATTATCGAGCTGGAAGAGGAATTGGGCGTCGATATTTTCACGCGCCATGGCAAGCGTATTCGCGGCTTGACCGAGCCGGGCCGTGCCGTGCTGCGCTCAGTCGAAATGATTATGCAAGAAGTGGAGGGCTTGAAGCGCATCGGTAAGGAGTTCGCCGCCCATGACAGCGGCAGCCTGACCATCGCGACCACGCATACGCAGGCCCGCTACGCGCTGCCGAAAATCGTCCAGGCCTTTGCGTTGAAATTTCCCAAAGTGCGCCTATCGTTGCTGCAGGGCAACCCTAAACAGATTACCGAGATGGTGCGCAACGATCAGGCCGATATCGCCATTGCAACCGAGGCGCTGTCTTCGGGTGAAGGCTTGATTTCGCTGCCTTGTTATCAGTGGGAGCACGTGGTTGTGGTGACGCCCGACCACCCGCTGCTGTTGTCGAAATCGATTTCGTTGGAAGAGATCGCCAACTATCCGCTCATTACCTATGACAGCGCGTTCGCCGGCCGCAGCAAGCTCGATCATGCCTTTGCGTTGCGTGAGCTCAAGCCCGATATCCTGCTCGAAGCGATCGACGCCGATGTGATCAAGACCTATGTCGAACTGGGGATGGGGGTCGGGATCATTGCCGGGATGGCGTTCGACGCTGAACGCGATAAGGGCTTGCGCGCGATTTCGGCCGGGCATTTGTTCGGCACCAATGTGTCGCGGGTAGCGATCAAGCAGGGCGCGTATTTGCGCAGCTACGTCTATACCTTCATCGAGCTATTGGCGCCGACGCTGAACCGCAAGCTGATCGATCAGGTGATGGATGGCGAAAAAGATATGTATGAGTTGTAATGAATTTATCGAAAATTTCTGAAGACTCACTGCAGCGGGCGCACCGTTTGTGGGTCGATTACGGCATTTTGTGGTTGGGTGCGATTCTGGTCGGTCTGATTGCGGTGGTGTATGCACGCGCGATCGACTACTGCTTTGACATCTTCAGATCGCTGCAACACGCGCATAGCTGGGCGCCGCTATTGCTCACGCCGGCGATCAGCGCACTGTGCGTCTGGTTGACGCGGCGGTTTTTTGTCGGTTCGGAGGGCAGCGGTATTCCGCAAGTCATCGCGACCCTGGGCAGCCATACTACTGAGCGCGGTCTGAGTTTATTGTCGCTGCGCGTACTGGCCGGGAAGCTTGGCGTTTCGATATTGGCCATCACCGGCGGGTTGACGATCGGGCGTGAAGGGCCGACGGTGCAGATCGGCGCGGCGATCATGTTCAATTTGCGGCGGCTGTATCCAAGCATTAATGCCGCCATGGAGCGGCGCTTGATTCTGGCCGGGGCCGCGGCCGGTTTGGCGGCTGCCTTTAATACGCCGCTGGCCGGCGTGGTATTTGCGATTGAAGAGTTATCGCGCAGCTTTGAACAGCGCGCCAGCGGCGTGGTGATCACCACTATTATTTTTGCCGGTATCGTGGCGCTCGGATTGACCGGCAATTACACCTATTTCGGCACCATACAGGTAATCAACGAGACCAGCGGAAAGCTGATATTGGCCGTCATCGCGACGGCGCTGTTGACCGGTTGTGCGGGTGGTGTTTTTTGCTGGCTGCTGCTTAATACGCAACGCTGGATGCCGGCATCGGTGCAGGTATTGCGCAGGGAACGGCCGGTTGCGTTTGGCGCCGCTTGCGGGCTGGTTGTGGCGCTGATCGGTTTGCTGGCCGGCGGCCTGACTTTCGGCAGCGGCTATGCCGAAGCACGCGGCCTGTTGAGCGGCACTGAGCAGTTATCCGGCTTTTATCCTTTGCTGAAAATGGCGTCGCTGATCGGATCCTATTTACCCGGCATGCCCGGCGGCATGTTTGCGCCGTCGCTATCCATCGGTGCAGGGCTGGGTAATTTGCTGCATCTCTTCTTCGGCAACACATCGCTGGGCATGTTGATCGCGCTGGCGATGGTGGGTTATCTGGCGGCGGTGACGCAATCGCCGATTACCGCGTTCGTGATCGTCATGGAAATGGTCAACGGCCATGCGCTGGTGATTTCGCTGATGGCCACGGCCTTGATCGCCAGCCGGGTTTCGAGGTTTTTTGCGCCGCCGCTGTATGAAACGCTGTCCGAGCGTTATGCGCCCAGGCCAGCGGTATTGGAGGCGGCTGTGGCCGATGAGCATGCGCCGCATCAGTAGGGCATCGAGACGGCATTTTCCGTCGGCGCAATTTCGGTCAGTCGCACGATGGTGTATCCCGTATCCTGGCCTTTGCCAACCAGGTCGATCTGGAAGGTCGCATGCGGCGTAAATAAGGTTTCCGACTCGCCGAGAACATCCATATAGGGGCGCAGACGTACATTGCTGAATCCCCGGATTTGAAATAGCACGGGTTCTTCTTTGTGTTTGTCATATTGTCCGGCAAATTCTTTTGCGGTTTCAAGATCGTCGTCGCACGAAAGAAAATGCGTGGCTTGGACAGCCGTGCCGCTCCGGCGTAAAGCGATTAATTTATTGACACCCAGCGGCGTCATGCCTTGTCCGCGATGGACGCGTTTGCCGGATGGCGTCGATGAAGGGGCGCGGCCATAAATTTGGGCTGCAACACGTTGCAGATTATCTTTTGTGGCGAATATTTCCATATCCAGTTTCAGGCTTTCACCGGTTTTTTTGTCCGGTTTGTAACGCGCAATGGCCTCTGGAGGATGCCTGCGTCCGATTTCATTCATTACTTGGGGGACGGTGACTTTGACGCTGAATTCGCTGCCCCGCATTGCTGCATTGATCGCTTTGCAACCGGCATTTGTGTTGTACATGGTGGAAAAGATTTTGAAATCTTTTTGTTGCTGGGCCAGCCTTTTGGGATCGATGGAAATGGCGTGGGGGGCGGCGATGAAGCTTTCGGACGGTCTGCTTGTGAGTGGATTCTTGGACGGAGAGGCTGTTTTGTCGTTTGCCACGTTGCGTAACTGTTCGGCCAGAACCGGTTGTAGCGCCGAATTGGGGCCGCTGGGATGAATAGATTGCGATGATGCGGATGACGCAGTGTTGATTGGGTTGAGCATCGAGCTCTCTCTGGTTGATTGTCGGCGTGGAAATTATGCTGACAAAGCTTGCAGAGATTTATCGGCAGCGACCAAAAACTGAATACAGTTTCCGCGCTGATTCGCTGGCGTTTTAACCTATACTGCGCAGTTCGAGCAGTTTTATGCCGTCGGCGGCAAGTTTTTCGCTGTCGGCCAGTAATATTTAGACAAATTCAGACAAATTTAGACTTTTTCCTATACCCCATGCTGCATACCGATCCCGCCGCCTATTTCACCGCACGCGCTGCGACCTCCGAAGACATCTACCAACGGCCCGAGTCCCGCGAAGAGCTGCTTCGCCTGCAAGAGAAAGTTGCTGAACTGATGGACGGCCATGCGGTGCTGGAAGTGGGCTGCGGCACCGGCTATTGGACGCGCCAATTGGCCGAGGTCGCGGCCTCGGTCACGGCGGTCGATAATAATTCGGCGGTGCTGGCGCTTGCGCGGGCGACGTCCTCTGAAGATGGTATTGAATGGGTGGAGGGCGATGCTTGCGATCTGCCGGTGTCGGATGAATACAGCGCGTGTTTCGGCGCTTTCTGGTGGTCGCATCTGCCGCGTGAGCAGCATACCGGGTGGCTGAACGGCCTGCAAAAAAAGCTGGGCAAGGATACTTTGCTGGTGCTGATCGATAGCACGTATGTCGAAGGCCGCAGCACGCCGATTGCGCATACGGATGCGCAAGGCAATACGTATCAGATACGTACTCTGGCCGGTGAACGTTATGACGTGCTTAAGAATTTTCCGACTGATAGCGCGTTGCGCAAGCGGTTTGCGGCGCATGCGCGGGAGATTCGCGTTGTGCGTTTAGAACATTTTTGGATGTTGAGTTGCCGTCTTAAATAATTTTGTTTTTCGGTCTTTTGTGTGGGGATTCTTTAAATTTTACCTGTTGAGGTGATCCTTCGATACGGGCTTTGCCCTACTCAGGACGAACGGGTTTTTTTTAAATTTTCACAAAAACCCGTTATGGTTTTCTTTAAAATGTTAAAGAAAAACCCGTTCGTCCTGAGCAGGCCGCAGGCCGTGTCGAAGGATCACCTCCGAGGCAAAATACAAAGGATGCTTTTATGCCGCGATTTTCGCGCGGCATCCTTCCAACAGGAACGACAAGCCCACAACCAGCACCAGCTCGCCCTCAGCCGAACGCGCCGTGCCTGTGACGCCGTTGGTGTGGATCGCAGTCAATGGCTTGATCACCAGATCGGCAGTACCCTCCACCGCTTCAACGCTGAGAATATACGGTTGCGGCACTGCCATGACGATGCCGACCCGTTCCGCCCCCGGCGTGTGGCCGTAACCCAATACGCCGGCAAGCGACAGCACCGGCAGTGGGCGGCCTTGATCGCGCAAGACCGGCGCACCGCCGACTTCGGAGAACGATTCCGGCAATTCCACTACCCGTTGCACCAACGCCATCGGCAGCGCCAGTGCAGCGCCGGCGGTGCGTACCAGCATGGTCGGAATGATCGATAGTTCAATCGGCAGGC
>JAQGNR010000015.1 GCA_028291765.1 Herbaspirillum sp. | reverse complement strand
GATGTACGGCAAGACTATCCGATCAGCGACATGCTGTTGTCGGTGGCGCAATTGGTCAGTCTGATTTCACAGGACATGACATTGCATTGCGGCGACATCATCTTGTGCGGCACTTCGGTCGGCGTTGGGTCGATGAAGCCTGGCAGCACAGTTGAAGTCGAGATCGAGGGCATTGGAAAGCTCAGCAATCGTTTCGAGTAAATTCGGCCTTTAATTTAAGCCCATTAGATTTCTGTCTATCAATATGGAGCATTTATGAAAATCGCAATTGTAGGGGCGGGAGCCATCGGGGGCTATGTCGGCGCCAAGTTGGCACTGGCTGGTGAAGACGTGACGTTTATCGTACGCGGCGAAAATTGCCTGGCGATCCGTCGCAATGGATTCAAACTCATCATGGATGACGGCTCGGAGCATGTCGCCACCAATGTCACGGCGACCAACGATTATGCCGAAGCGGGTCCGCAAGACCTGGTGATCCTGGCGCTCAAGGCAAATCAACTGGAAGCAATTGCCGAGCAGTTGCATCATCTGTTGGGGCCGGATACGCCGATCGTCACGATGCAAAATGGTATTCCTTATTGGTATTTTTATAAAACCGGCGGTGCGCTCGAAGGCAGTCAATTACAGAGTGTGGATCCGACCGGCATCATCGGTAAACATATCCCTGCCTCGCGCGTCATCGGCTGCGTGGTCTATCCGGCATCGGAATTGATTGCGCCGGGCGTGGTGCGGCATTTCGAGGGCGAACGTTTTCCGCTGGGCGAGCTGGATGGCTCTACCAGCGAACGGGTTACGCGCATTTCAGAATGCTTTGTCAATGCCGGTTTCAAAGCGCCGATACTGGATAACATCCGCGCCGAAATCTGGCTCAAGCTATGGGGCAATCTGAGCTTTAATCCGATCAGTGCGTTGACCCATTCGACGCTGGTCGATATCTGCCAGTTTCCGCTCGCGCGCAGCCTGGTGGCGGATTTGATGACGGAAGCGCAAGTCATCGCCAATAAGCTGCGCATAGAGTTTCGGGTGCCTTTGGATAAGCGTATTGCCGGCGCCGAGAAAATCGGCAAGCACAAGACTTCGATGCTCAAGGATGTGGAAGCCGGACGCGCGCTGGAGATCGATGCGCTGGTCGGTTCCGTGATTGAGTTGGCGCGTTTGACAGAGACGCCGACGCCGCATCTGGATACGGTTTATGCGCTGGTGAAGTTGCTGGGCAAGACGATTGAAGAAGAGCGCGGGCAGGTGCGCTTGCAAAAGGCAGCCTGATGTAAGGATTGCAGCATTATTAGGATTGGTTCGGCGTCTTTGCTTTTATGGTAAAGACGCCGTTTTACCTTGGGCGGTGGCGCCCCTTCAATATGGCGCTGTTGCTGTCCGGCGAGACGCGCCAAACGAAAAATACTCGCTGCGCTCAGACAATATTTTCCTGATTTGTTTGGCACATCTCACCGAACAGCAACAGCGTCATATTGAAGGGGCGCTGTTCTGTTCACTATTCGCTGGGTACTAATACTAGATAGTCAGCACTATCTTTCCGATATGTGCGTTGCTTTCCATTAGCGTATGCGCTTGCGCCGCTTGTTCCAGCGGGAAGGTTTTGTAGATTACCGGTTTGATTTTTTTTGCTTCGATCAAGGGCCAGACTTTTTCTCGCAGTTGCGCAGCAATCGCCGCCTTGAATGCGACCGGCCGCGGCCTGAGCGTGGAGCCGGTGATCGTCAGCCGGCGCAATAATACCTGGCCGAAGTTGATCGGGGCTTTCGAGCCGCCCAGCATGGCGATGAATACCAGGCGGCCATCGTCGGCCAGGCAAGTCAATTCGCGCTGGATGTAGTCGCCGGCCACCATATCGAGAATCACGTCGACGCCTTTGCCGGCGGTCGCCGTTTTGACGACTTCGACGAAATCCTCAGTGCGGTAATTGATGCCGCGTTCGGCGCCCAGCGCTTCGCAGGCGCGGCATTTTTCATCGGAACCGGCAGTGGCAAAAACCCGATGTCCGAGCGCAGCAACGATTTGAATGGCGGTCACGCCGATGCCGGAAGTGCCGCCCTGGATCAGAAAAGTTTCATCGCCGTTCAAACGGCCGCGATCGAATACATTGCTCCAGACCGTGAAGCAGGTTTCCGGCAGCGAGGCTGCTTCGATCATGCTCAAGCCGCTTGGAATCGGCAGGCAGGTGGCGGCAGGCGCCGTGCAATATTCGGCATAACCGCCGCCTTGCACCAGCGCGCAAACCAGATCGCCTTTTTTCAATGTTGTATTGGAAAAATCGCCATCGATAATTTCGCCGGAAATTTCCAGCCCCGGCAGGGCCGAAGCGCCCGGCGGAACCGGGTAATTGCCGCTGCGTTGCAGGGTGTCGGGACGGTTCACGCCGGCGGCCTGGACCTTGATTAATACTTCGCCAGCCTTGCAAACGGGCATCGGCTGTTCGCCGATTTGCAAAACCTCCGGACCGCCAGGTTGACTGATGTTGATGGCGCGCATGGCTTTGGCTCTTTCTAAATTTTTAGTGTATGGCTTGTTTGAAATAATGCATTGATCGGCATCAATTTTAACCAAAAAACGACATGGTCATATCACTTGGCTTTATAACTAAATGTAATTTGGCGGCCGCGAATTTATATTGCGGCGCGGGAAAATTGCCGGGGATGGCTGGGATGTAAACGACAACAGCCGATACGGGATCGGCTGTCAGGTGAAACTTACTGCTGTATTTGCTGCGATTACTTTCGACGTGCTGTGACTGCAGTCGAGGCCGAAATTACAGGCCGCAGACGAGTGCTGCATCGGACTTGTCGCCAGATGTTTTTGCGTGCAGTGCTTCGCGCATCTCAAGCATCAGAACGGTTGCTGCTACTGCGTAGGCGACTTGTGCCAATTTGGCGCCAAGGCCGGTAGGGCTCGATTGACTAAGGCTCTTTGTTGCTGTGGTCATGGTAGTACTCCCTTTGGTGTGAAAAGATCTTTGACGCAGTGCAGTATAAATAAATGTTGCGGGCATTCCCAATTTAGAGTTTGGATATGGGATATCTGTTTCGTGAATGATTATCAAGTTTTCAATCACCAGAAAATATAGGTGTTTTCATAGATAAAAGAGGGTTTACGTGATGCATGACAAATTGACCAAGGTCAATGTCAGTAGAGGGGGCTGATCGATAAGATGCTTCTGTACAATTAAATGCAGGAGATTTCCTTAATGAATATGCAGCAGCCGGTCGATATGGCGGCGATTCAAGCCATCATCACGCAGCACTTGACGATGCCCGGCGCACTGCTGCCGATTTTGCATGCAGTCCAGGATAAAGTTGGTTTTGTGCCTAGTGAAGCGGTGCCGCTCATTGCCTCCGGGCTCAATCTTTCGCGTGCAGAAGTGCACGGCGTCATTTCGTATTACCACTATTTCCGTCAACATCCGGCCGGTCGGCACGTGGTGCAGATCTGCCGTGCCGAGGCATGCCAGGCGCGCGGTTGCGAT
>JAQGNR010000014.1 GCA_028291765.1 Herbaspirillum sp. | reverse complement strand
GCAGATCGGCCATCATCAGGGAGGCGCTGGGGTCGAGCGGACTGGGTTTGAGGATAAAGGTATTGCCGGCTGCAATCGCCAATGGAAACATCCACATCGGCACCATCACCGGGAAATTGAACGGCGTGATGCCGGCGACCACGCCCAGCGGCTGGCGCAGGGTCCAGTTATCCATGCCGGTGGAGACCTGGTCGCTGAAGTCGCCTTTCAGAAGCTGCGGAATGCCGCAAGCGAATTCGACGATATCAATACCGCGCGCGACTTCGCCCTGCGCGTCGGAAAATACCTTGCCGTGTTCGGCGGTGATGCAATGCGCCAGTTCGTCCTTGTGCCGATTCAAGAGTTCCAGAAAACGGAACATGATCCGCGCGCGCCGTATCGGCGGGGTATCGGCCCATCGCGGAAATGCCGCTTGTGCGGCGGCCACTGCCCGTTCCACCTCGCCGGCGCCGGCCAGCAGCACTTCGCCGCTGATAGCGCCGGTGGCCGGATTGAAGACATTCTGTTTGCGGTTTTGAGTGAGCGGATTACGCTGGCCATTGATCCAATGGGCAATGATGGCGGGATGCGTGGAGGGATGTGGTGCTGAACGTGATGCGGTCATGGCGGCTGTCTCCGTATATATTTGTAGTGGGGACAGTATAAGGCGCTGAGGATTTGGCGTGCATGCCGACGCCTGCGGTTTGCAACAGTTTTCAGGCGTCGATGGCAGGGGTATTGATGCCGCCACTGGGCGCCGTATCAAATGCGCCCGCTGGCCGGTGCGACAGCCGGTTATTGCGGGTTAGGGCTGTTAGTGCGCATTCTTGCGACCAGGTAGCGGCTTAATTGCAGCATCGTAGGCGCGATGATCAATACCACCACGAAGGCTGCCGGCCATGCCAGCAGAAAGGCTTTGCCCCAGCGTGCCGGATAGCAATCGTTGAAACCGTAGTTGAGCCACATGAGCCAGCCAGTCATCAGAAAAGACATCAGGCTGGACATCAAGGCTGAATTGATGAAACGTAGGCGTATTGCGTCCGACATAAGATTCTCCAAATAGCATTGAATTGCGATGGATGAATCTTAATTGCTGAAGTTAAATGAAGATATACTCAAAATATCATTCTAAAATTCCATATTTGAAATCATGCTTGATGATTTGGCGTTATTTGTCGCAATTGTCGAGGCCGGCAGCCTGAACGCTGCGGCCGATAAGGAAGGCGTGCCGGCGGCGACGGTGACGCGCCGCCTGCAAAAACTGGAGCGACAACTAGGTTGCAAGCTCTTGCACCGTAGCGCAAGGCGCATGCTGCCGACTGCGGAAGGGATGCAGTATTACGAACAATGCCGGCCTTTGCTGCAGGCTCTCAAGCAATCGACGCAGACGCTGGATGCGACCTTGCGCGATATTGCCGGCAGCATCCGCATGCTGGCGCCGATTAATCTTGTCAGTGCTTTCCTGACCCCGGCGCTGGTGAGTTTTATCGAACAGTATCCGGCGGTCCGGCTTGAACTGGACGTGAGTAATGATTTGCAGGACATGATCGGCACCGGCGCCGATCTGGCTATTCGGGCGGGGCCTCAGGAAGACTCCGCTTTGACGCAAAAGCGATTGGGAGACGGTGCGGTCGAACTGGTGGCGGCGCCTTCTTATCTGGCGCACAGAGGGCATCCGCAAAGCGCCGCCGAGTTGCAGTCGCATGCGCTGCTGGTGGCGGAACCTTTGAGCCGCTGGCAGTTGCATGATCCGCTCGATGATGCGCTGACCATCGTGCAACCGGAGCCTCGTTTGCGGGTTAATGAAATGCGCGTCGCCATCAATGCGGCGGAAGCGGGTTTGGGAATTTTAATGTGCCCGTTGATTCAGTGTCATGAAGCGCTGGCGCGCGGCACGCTGGTGCGCGTGCTGGACGGATGGGTGCGGCTGCGGCGGCCGATTTATGCGGTGTGGTCGCAACAGCGTTATTTGCCGGCGCGGGTGCGGGCGCTGGTTGATCATTTGGCGCAGTATTGCGCCGCGCATGAGTTGCTGGCCGAAAAGCAGAAGCATCGTGTTTAGATGGTCTGTTGCGATCGGTGCATTGCTTGGCGCTTTGTTTGACTTATGCCGGCGATCTTCAAGTCGCCAGCTTGGCATTGCGCCTGACAGTTTGCGGCGGCTGGCCGAAGGCCCGCAAGAATGCCCGGCGCATTCGTTCGCGGTCCGCGAAGCCGGTTTCATTGGCGATGGTGTCCATGGAAAGGCGGCCTTGCTCCAGCAGCATGCGAGCCGTCTCGACGCGCAAGTTCTCTACCGCCTTGGCCGGCGATTGACCGGTTTCCGCCCGGAAGGCGCGGCTGAACTGACGTGGGCTCAAATTCGCGGCGTCGGCCAGCCCTTCCACGGTGAGTACGGATCGCAGGTTCTGTTTGGCGAAATCCAGCGCTTTTTGAATACGGTCGGATTTGGGTTCCAGCGCCAACAGGGCCGAGAACTGCGATTGGCCGCCGGCGCGGCGATGATAGACCACCAGCTTGCGGGCAACCATACGCGCCACCTCCGGCCCTAAATCTTTCTCTACCATGGCCAGGGCCAGATCAATGCCGGCAGTCATGCCGGCCGAAGTCCAGAGCATCCCATCGATAATAAAGATCCGATCTTCCTCCACCTTCAAGAGTGGAAAGCGATGTTGAAGATCGCGGGCAAAGGCCCAATGCGTAGTCGCCCGGCGGCCATCGAGCACGCCCGCTTCGGCCAGGATGAATGCGCCCACGCATGGCGCCGCAACGCGCCTGGACGTTTGGGTGGCGCGCCGCACGAAATTGAGCAGCCCGGGTGTCGAGGGTTCGATCTGCATGCCCGCGCCGACAATCACGGTATCGAATATTTTTCTGCCAAAGGCTTCTGTCTCGACTGAGAAACCCGCCGAAGCGCGTACCAGGCCACCGTTTTCGGATAGCAGCCGCACCCGGTAAATCGTTTCTTCGGCGACCAGATTGGCGACCTCGAAAACGGTGATGGCGGCAAACCCCATTACCTGGAAATTCGGAAAAACGACAAAGCCGATGTTTTGCATAGGGCGCCTCTTAAATTCTCAGATTCTCAAGTTTTCAAGTACGATAAATGTGGATGTCCTAAAACGTTGTATATATGACCTTTGAGACAAATGCAAGTAAGAATATTCTTTCACTCATGGCGCCGCTCTTGGCGTCACGACAACTGAACAGGAGAAAGAAATGGTCTTGCATCCTCAAAATGGCACTGTCGTCATAACAGGCGCATCTTCAGGCATTGGCGCAGTTTATGCCGACCGGCTGGCGCGCCGTGGTTATAACCTCATCCTCGTGGCCCGCAATCGGGAGCGCCTTGAGCGCCTTGCGCAAGGTCTCGCGGACAAGACTGGGCGAACCATTGAGGTGATCGCCGCAGATTTGAATGATAAATCCGATCTTGCGCGTGTCGAGGCAGTGCTGCAGTCCGACGCAAGCATCACCATGCTCGTCAACAACGCGGGCCTGGGAGCGACAGCGCCGTTACTCGCCTCCGACGTCAACAAAATGACCGACATGATCGGCCTGAACGTGACAGCGCTGATGCGCTTGACCTATGCCGTCGTCCCCGGCATGGTGGCCCGTGGCGAGGGAGCGATCATCAATATTGCGTCCAGTGTCGGCATCGCGCCTGAAGTGCTCAACGGCGTCTACGGCGGCACCAAAGCATTCGTTCTTGCGTTCAGCCAATCGCTCAAGCACGAACTATCGGACAAGAACATCCGCATTCAGGCTGTCGCGCCAGGGGCAACTGCCACCGACTTTTGGGAAATCGCCGGCACACCGATTCAATATCTGCCGGGCGAGATTGTCATGCGTGTCGAAGACCTGGTGGATGCCGCGCTGGCCGGGCTGGAATTGGGTGAACTGGTCACGATTCCTTCGCTGCCAGACGTTGCCGATTGGGAGGCATACGAGGCGGCCCGCCAAAAGCTGATGCCGAATCTCTCGAGGCAGGCGCCGGCAGCGCGTTATCGCACGAACGCCGGCGCGGCAGTCTGAGCTTCTTGGGACGACTTGTTATCAGTTCTCGCGCCGACCTGCTGCAAGGCTTCGACGACCAGTGGGGTGTGCTGATTTTGGGCCATCCGCAAAGCGCTGTTCCCGCGGGCATCGATGTGGTTCGGATTGGCCCCATGTGCAACGAGCTTCGGCAGCATGTCGATCCGGCCGAACAGTGCCGCGAACGATAACGCCGTTTCCCCTGCATTGTTCATCTGATCAATGTCGCAATGCGTATCGAGCAGCATCGTCGCGATATTGGTCTCACCTTTGAAGAGCGCGCCCATCAAAGCCGTATTGCCGTGCCGGTCGGCCGCGCATGCATTGGCGCCTGCGGAAAGCAGCAGCTTTAAAGCCTCCGGCTGCCCATCGTATGCGCTGAGGATCAATGCCGTGTAACCATCCGATGTCGTTGCATCGAGCGGGAAATGCGCGTCGATCATGGCCTGCAGGATGTCCAGGCGGCCGGCGCGCGCGGCGGCGAACCAGTCGCCGGAATACTGCTGGATATTGACCGTGTTGGCCGAATAGGATGCTTGCGCTTGATACTCGTGCGCGCAGCCCGCGACGGCAAGCGCCGTCAGTGTGGCGACTGTCGCGGTTCTGAAGATGTCAGGAAAGTCGGGAAAAAATTTCATCATGTTCTCAATCAAAGGCTGGCCAGCTTTTCACTGGGCTTCACGGTGTGTCCACCGTGAAGCCCAGTTTTGAAGACCTGGTTTTGGAGGTCTGGTTTTGAAGGTCTGGTTGTGAAGACCTGGTGGTGAAGACCTATTAACGAAACCCTGCCTGGTTTCAGTTCTCGTTCAATTTGGCCGCCGCACTTTGCACTCGCGCCAGATCCGCATGGGTAGCGCGGGCCAGTCTTGTGCCATAGTCAGCATCCGCTTTGTAAAAATACGAAAGCATCGCGTACTTGTTCGCATCGTTGCTTACCTTACTGAGATCGCCCGACAAGTTGGAGATCAGCTCCTCCTTTTCCATCTCCGGCAGCGTACGGTAGAACTCGCCGGCCTGACGGAAATCGAGCGTCTTGTGGATCGCCATCTGCTGCGTCGATCCATTCAGCGGGGTCTGCACGTACTTGTCCTTGGCTTGCTGCGAGATCTCTTTGACCGTGGACGGTTCGTAATTTACTTCACCCTTGCGGCCGCTGCTATTCATGGCGCCGTCCTGGTTGTTATTGCTCACTGGCGTCAGCGGACGATTGATCGGCAACTGATTGTAGTTCGCACCCAGGCGGTACATCTGCGTATCGGCATACGAGAAGAGGCGGCCCTGCAGCATTCTGTCCTCGGATGGCTCAATGCCCGGCACCAGTCGCGAAGGTGCGAACGCCGATTCTTCCGTTGACTCGAAGTAGTTATCGGGAATCCGGTTCAGGGTCATGGTGCCGACCTTGCGTTCGGGGATTGTGGTCGGCCACACCTTGGTGTCGTCCAGTGGATCGAAATCGTATTTGTCGAGATCCTGCGGCGTCATCACCTGTACGTACAGATCCCATTTCGGATAGTCGTGGGCCTTGACGGCGTTATACAGATCGTTGCTCATCAGATTCCAGTCCGCACCGATCGACTGAGGGATATCTTTCCCATGAATAGATGCGAGACCCTGGTCGCTCTTCCAATGGAACTTCACGTAGTTGACATCGCCTTTCGCATTCACGAACTTGAACGCATGCACGGCGTAGCCATCCATGTGCCGGTACGAATCCGGCATACCCACATCCGAGTACAGGCGCGTGAGCATGTTGGTCGCTTCAGGTGTGTGCGAAAAGAAATCGAAGGCGTTGTTCGGATCCTGCACGCCCGTCACCGGCGAAGGCTTGTTGGCATGAACGAAGTCTGGGAACTTGATCGCGTCCCGAATAAAGAATACCGGGTGATTGATGCCGACCATGTCCCAATTGCCTTGCTGGGTGTAGAACTTGATCGCGAAACCGCGTGGATCGCGGGCTTGCTCAGGCGATCCGCGGTAGCCCATCACGGTTGAAAAACGAACGAACACCGGTGTCTTGGCGCCGGACTTGAATACCTGTGCGCTGGTCAGCGCGCTGAGATCGCCGGACGAAACGAATTCGCCGTAAATCCCGGTGCCGCGCGCGTGAACGACACGCTCCGGTATGCGTTCGCGATCGAAGCGCTGCAGCTTTTCAATCAGGTGGGAATCTTGCAAAAGAACGGGACCTCGGGGGCCTGCGGTCTCGGAATTTTGATTATCGCCGACAGGCGATGCGTTATCTCGTGTCATGTCCACAGCGAGCGCACCTTGAGCGATGGTCATTGCGGAAAATACAGTGAGAATACTTGCGGCAATTTTTGTTTTCGAAATTTTCAATCTGAGCTCCTAATTCATAAAATGAATGTTGTGTTGCAGTGGAGTGGCAGAGACTAAGCGCGAAATTTCGATTGGTAAATTTAATTTATTCTATTGAAATAATAGTGTTTTTGTTTTTTGTTTTTTTTGGGCGAGGCCCCATGGCACTTGATCTTCAGCGTAGTTGCTGAAGCGCGGCTTGCCTGTGCTGGATGCACTATGATGCGATAGTGAATTCGGAAAATGAAAAGGCCGCACACCTTTTTGTGCGTCAATTCGGTTCCGTGAAATTTTTTAATGTGATGTTCAAAATCAAATCAACTGCTCACCAAGCAGTGCTATTTAAATTGGCGCGGCGCCGGCAAGTGGCGAGCAGAGTATCGATGGATCTGCCGGGAATGGAATGGAATGCGGATTCGGGGTCATGACGGCCTCCGTTTTGATGATGTAATGAGAACGATAGTCAAAGACACCTACATCTTCATTCCATCCATATTGTCGAACGCCATCGCCCCGGGCTTCTCTACCGTGACCATGACTTTTATTGCGCCAGCCTTTTCGAAAGAGAGTGTCAGCGGGAATGTTGATTTGTACGTCAGCGGGTTTTTCAGCTCAAGCAGCATCACATGGAGGGCGCTCGGTTTCAGGCTGATGCGTGCGTGAGCTGGGATGTCGACCCTGTCAATCGGCGACATTTCCGTCATGCCCTGCGCGTCTACTGCGTTCTCATGCACTTGTGCCGACTTGCTGACCGCGCTGGCGATGGAAATGAGTTTGTCGCTTGTAGAGCCGTTGTTTATGATGGTCAGATAGACGACGCCCGTGCTCGTCCCTTTTGCCGTCGCTCGCGCCCACGGATGTTCGATCGTCACGGCGCCCGCCGTGAAGGATTGGGAATGCGACAACGCCGCATTCAAGACCAGACTGAGCATCAAAACGACACGCAGCATTTGCATAAAAATTCTCCCTTGGGTTGGCGCAGACCGGCGATGGCCATCGTCGGGTTATCGACTTGCGCTTCGATTACGAACCGCGCTGCTTACTGATCAGTTCCAGCATTTTTGAAGCGATCATGTAAGCATCGCTCATGTGGCTGAACGTGGCTTGATAGTGTCCATCCGGATTTACAACAAATATGTTTGACGTATGCTTGAAAGAGTAATTTCCGTCGCTCTGCAAAATCTTGTTAAAGCGTATGCCGTAGTTTGCGGCCACGATTGCGACCTGCTGCGGCGTGCCGCCCAGACCAATCAGGCGATCGTCGAACTGGGCAACGTAGTCGCTCAAATATTGGCCCTTGTCGCGCTCCGGATCGATCGTAATGAAGATCGGCTGCACGCGTTTTGCCTCGGGTCCGATTTGCCGCAAGGCGTCGATCATCTCTTCGAGTTCCGTCGGACAAAGATCGGCACAGTGCGAATACCCGAAATAGATCAACATCCACTTACCCTTGAAGTCGGTACTGCGGACGATTTTTCCGGTCGAGTCGGTTAATGTGAATGGCGCCCCCACAGCCTCTTGCGCGCTGGCATTGGGCAACCTGGACGATACCGCCAGCAGGAAGGCGGCGAGTAGAACCAGAATTTTTAGAATCCGTGCGTGAGCAACTGTCATTGTCATGTCTGCACTCTTCATTATTGACTCCCTGGGTGGCAAGAGAGGGGGCGCATGGGCCCCCTCTCTCGTGTCGTGAGCTGCCAGTCGCGTTTAGCTGTCGCCGGCGACAACCGCGAGCAGGTAAGGCTCGTTGCCCACGCCGGTCACGGTGCCGACCACTTTCAACGCCTGCAGATCGACCACCCAGAGCGTTCCACCGGCTTTGGCATTCGGTTCGCCGCCGGCGACGATGGCATAGCGACCGTCAGGCGTTACGTTGACAGCGCGCGGACGAGGCTTGATGCCCGAAGGTGTGCCTGTGGGAAGTTGCAGAGGGATCCGGGCAATCTCGGGGTGCGGATCGCCGGATACCGCTTTCTTGACGTCGACCACAGACAGATTGGCCGCAAGATCATTGGCGACGACGATATGCGATCCATCGGGGGTAAAGCTTAGGCTGAATGGATGGCTTTGACCTTGTGGATCATCTGTTCCGACCAGCACGCGCGCGATCTCCGCCTTCGGCGACTTGGCGATGGCCTTGTCGACATCAATCAGCGAAATGAACTGCCCCGCCTCGTCATTTTCATCGTTGTCGCGATTTGTCAGGGCGATCAGGCTGCCGTCAGGGCTTGCCACGATCGCCCATGGACCGCGTTCCACCGGAATGCGGAACGTTTCCCAATCCGACGCTCCGTTGATCGCCCTCGCAACATTGATCACAGAGACATCATGCGTGCCTTCATTGGCGGTGAACACGTACCCGCCGTGCCGCGGCGTATAAGCCATCCCGTTGGGGTCCGAAAAGCAGCCCCAGTTGGGATCCGGCGAAATGTGCGGCACGAGCGCCGGATTGAGGTAGATTTCGTCGCAGGAATGTCCCGCGGTCTGTGCCATGTGCCCGCCGGTCCCTCTGGCCAGCGAGACGACGCGTTCCAGGCGCTTGCTCGTTAAGTTGATAATGCCTATCTCATTGGCGCCATCCTCATTGCCCATCCCCTCCGAATTGGCAACCATTGCATATTTGCCGTCCGGCGTAATGATGATGCCTGCCGGCCCGGAGCCGCCCGAGTAATAAATCGCGTCGATGGCCTTCATGGTGTTGTTATTGACGGGGTCGAGGGCCTTCTTCAAGTCCAGAACGGTGAGCGCTCCCGGATAGCCGTGGGGCATTCCCGATTCCACATCTGCCGGCCTCGAGATGCCCGTATGATCCGCAATATAGGCCTTCCCGCCCGGACCGATAACGATGTTGTTGGGAAGCGCCTCCGCCGACACCTGTGTGACGCCGATATATTTCGCATCGATCCGCGAGGGCTCGATGGCAGAGACATCAGGCGAAATGCGTACCCGGCTGATAATTGCCTTCTGGGTCCCATTGTTTGCCGGATCCATCGCCTTGCTGATGTCGACGACAATCACGCGTGGGTCGCGGCGACCGGTAATCAAAGCGTAGGGTCCGGCCGCATAGGCGATTGCCGGCGCGGCAATCACGATCCCTGTCACTAGAACTTGCATCATTCTCAACTTGAACATGTTTTTACACTCCCTGAAGTCGTTCGGAAACCCGAATCGGGCTTAGTTTTTTGAACCTATGGGTTGCATTTATTGAGTGCCTTGAGAAGAGATAGGCACTGCCGAACAGAAGCCGGACCGGAATGACGGACAGAAAAGAATGCCGATCCGTGTTGGCGGCAGAATCGCGACAAACGAGAAATTCGCTTCCCGCCGCATTGCGTGTAATTTGAGTGTCGTTGTCTAGGTGCCGGGTACGAACAGGAAAATCGACGACGACAACCCGCCAATCATCGAGATGAAGCGTATCGTTGCTTTTTCATTCGGGTCTCCTATTTTTTTTATTAAAAAAATACTTAGTTATAGTTATATTTATTATTTAGTTAATTGTGTCGAAATGCTACTACGCTATCGACAGGGCACCATATTTCACCGTTGCGGTTTTGTCAAACGTTTATTTTTTGTGACAGCGGATGGGGTTGCTGGCCTCTGGAATGCGGCTTGCGGTGATGCCCCGCTTGCAGCGCGGCTCGGTAGTCGTGTTTCGCGCTTGAAATGAAAAACGCCGCAAACCCAGTAAATACGTGGTTTGCGGCGTTTTAAGGTGCCTTGCTAAATTCTCTAGTGGTGCCGGGAGCCGGAATCGAACCGGCACGCCTTTCAGCGCGGGATTTTGAGTCCCGTGCGTCTACCTATTCCGCCATCCCGGCAACGCGTCGGCTATTATGTCCGATTTCGCGGAACGCAGCAACAACATTACAAGAAAATTAACGCGCGCGATCGAATCACGGTTTTCTGCATCAGGGAAATGCTTCAGCGCATGACAGAATTTTTCCAAGGTCGGTCCCGTCGTAGCCGGCCAGCCCGTTAATGACTTCGCGAAAGGGCGCCGATTGCAGGATGTCGATGACCGGGCGCACCAGCGGGTCTTCCAATGCGCTGCTTTTGACCGCGAAAAAATAGCGCTCGCGCACCAGTGGAATGAACGCCAGACCGAAACGATGCGCGGCGGTCTGTACGCCGAAGCCGACATCGGCCATGCCGCTGGCGATGAACGCGGCAACCGCGGAATGGGTGAATTCGGCGGTGTCGAAGCCGGTAATTTTTTTGATGGGGATGCCGGCATCGGCCAGCATCAATTCCAGCAGCATGCGGGTGCCGGAACCGATCTGGCGGCCGACAAAATGCAGGTCGCTGCGCAGCAGGTCGGCCAAGCCTTTGATTTTTTTCGGATTGCCCGGCGCAACAAATAATCCTTGGCTTCGTACCGTCAGGTGAATCAGGCAATCGCTGCGGTTATTCAGCCATTTCTTATAGTGCGCAAATGCCGGCCGTTCGAATTTCCCTAGCGGTATGTGAAAACCGGCCAGATCGCATTCGCCGCGCGAAAAAGCGGCAACCGCGTCGGTGCTGGGACGATAGCGTAATTCCAGCGGCTGCTGGATAGCATTGATTTGCTTGAGTAATTCCGCTACCGCAAAACCATGGCTGGCATTGATGCGCACAACCTTCGATTGGCCTTCCACCAGGGTGCCAAGCCCGGTCTCCAGTTCCGATGCCAGGCTTTCTAATGTCGGCGACAGGCGCGCTGCGATCAGGCGATCGGCCCAGATGAATTTTTTTGCCAGCGGCGTCAGTGTCGTGCCGCGTCCGCGCCCGCTGCTGATCAGCGGTCCGCCAAATGAATGCTCGATATCGCGCAGCGTACCCCATGCATAACGGTAAGACATGCCGAGGATTTTTGCCGCCCGCGCGATGGAGCCGCTGTGCTCGATCGCCGTCAGCAATGCGAGCAGGCTGGTGGTGTCCACGGCAGTCTCGCTGTCGTGGCGGATTTCCCAGTGAGGTTTGATAATTACATTAAACATATATGCAAAATATAACATATTGAATATGTATTACTAAGGTGTTATTTTTTGATTGGCCCCAAAAATAACCATAAATATATGTAAAAAAAAGCATATATAAGGTCCGATAAAAAAATCAATAGGAGACAACAATGGCAGCTTCAGATTTTCTGGCAAAGGAACGCACGATCGCTAGGCCGGGGTTTAGCAGGTGGCTGGTACCGCCGGCAGCATTGGCGATTCATTTGTGCATTGGTATGGCTTATGGTTTTTCCGTTTTTTGGTTGCCGTTGTCCAAGGCAATCGGCATCAAGGACTCAGTCGCTTGTGCCAAGGATATGGGGTTTTTGGCAGAAGTGTTTGCGAGCGGTTGCGATTGGAAAATCTCGATGCTGGGTTGGATGTATACGATGTTTTTTGTCTTGCTTGGCGTGTCGGCTGCGCTGTGGGGCGGTTGGCTGGAACATGCGGGTCCCCGCAAGGCCGGCTTCGTTGCGGCGCTGTGCTGGTGCGGCGGCCTGGTTATTTCGGCATTGGGTGTGTATACCCATCAAATCTGGCTGATGTGGCTGGGTTCTGGGGTAATTGGCGGCATCGGGCTCGGGCTTGGCTATATCTCGCCGGTGTCGACATTGATTAAATGGTTTCCGGATCGGCGCGGTATGGCCACCGGTATGGCGATTATGGGTTTCGGCGGCGGCGCGATGATCGGCAGTCCCTTGGCCGATATGCTGATGCGGCATTTCGCAACACCGGATTCGGTCGGTGTCTGGCAAACTTTTCTGGTGATGGCGGCGATTTACTTCGTGTTCATGATGGGCGGCGCATTCGGTTATCGCGTGCCGCCGACCGGTTGGAAACCTGCCGGGTGGACGCCGCCGATTGCGGCATCGAACGCGATGATTACGCAAAAGCATGTCCATGTCAGCAAGGTCTGGGGCATTCCGCAGTTCTGGCTGGTGTGGCTGGTGTTGTGCTTGAATGTGTCGGCCGGTATCGGCGTCATCGGCATGGCCTCGCCGATGTTGCAGGAAGTGTTCGGCGGCAAGCTGCTCGGCGTGACAACGGCATTTAACGATTTGACGGTCGCTCAGAAAGCCAGTATTGCCGCTATCGCGGCGGGCTTTACCGGTTTGATCAGTTTGTTCAATATCGGCGGCCGCTTCGTCTGGGCGTCATGCTCCGATTTCATCGGGCGGAAAATGACTTATGTGGCGTTTTTCATGCTTGGCTTTGTGATGTATGTGAGTCTGCCGTGGTCCGGTCAGGCCGGTAATGTGGGCTTATTCGTGGCGGGGGTTTGCGTGATTCTGTCGATGTACGGCGGCGGGTTTGCTACCGTGCCGGCTTATCTGGCGGATTTGTTCGGCAGTCAGAACGTCGGTGCGATTCATGGCCGTTTGCTGACCGCCTGGGCTACCGCCGGCATTCTGGGCCCGGTCATCGTCAATTACATGCGCGAGTATCAGTTGGCGCATGGGATGGCACGGGCGTCGGTATATAACACGACGATGTACATCCTGGCCGGCTTGCTGGTGCTGGGGCTGCTCTTGAATCTGATGATTCGTCCGATCGCGGAAAAGCATTTCATGACGCCGGAGGAGCTGGCGCGCGAGAAGCAACTGGCGCATGAAAAGTCAGGCGATACGGGCAGCACAAATATGCTCGATATGGATCGCATCGGCAACGGCAACAATCCAGGTTTGCTATTTGTGTCTTGGGCGGTGGTCGTGATTCCGTTGGCCTGGGGTGTTGCGATCACGTTGGAAAAAGCGGTGGTATTGTTTAAGTAATATTGTTAAGTAATATTGTTAAGTAAAAGTGTTGGAGGTGTTGGCGCAGGGCCGGTCGTTGCGGTTTGACGGCCAGCCTTGGCGCCATCGCCGGTTATCCCGAATCAGGCATTACAATTTATTGGCAGGAGAAGTTGATGCAACAAATTTTAGAGAAACCGTCGAAACCGGACGAGGCAGCGCGACCGCTCGATCAAGAGCGCATTTTGGCCATCATTGCCGGGCAAAAAAATCTTGCCGGCCCGATGCTGCCTGTCTTGCATGCAATTCAGGATGCGCTTGGCTATATACCGCATGAAGCAGTGCCGTTAATTGCGCTGGAGCTCAATCTTTCGCGTGCAGAAGTGCACGGCGTCATTTCGTATTACCACTATTTCCGTCAACATCCGGCCGGTCGGCACGTGGTGCAGATCTGCCGTGCCGAGGCATGCCAGGCGCGCGGTTGCGAT
>JAQGNR010000007.1 GCA_028291765.1 Herbaspirillum sp. | reverse complement strand
CCTGATCGCCAGCGCCATCGTGATTGTCGTTTCCATGGCCTTGCAGATTCCTTTCCTGGCCTTGTCCCTGATCGCCATTTTTTCGACGACCCTGCAAAACACCTTCCTGACGCGCCTGTCGGGCGTGCTCGCCACCATCGGTCTCACATTGGCCGTGGCCTGCACCTTGCTGCTGCTGCGCCTGACGCTTGACGTACCTTTACTGCGCATCCTGAGCACCATGTTGGTTCTGCTGGGCGCCATGTATTTTCTGCGAACAAACAAGCTGGGCGGCATGGGTTTCCTGGTGGGGCTGGCGGTCATCTACACGCAAAGCGCAGTCGATACAGTCAGCGACCCGGAGCTGCTGACGCGCGCAGTGCTTTGGCTATGGGTGGCAATAACCTATCCCATTGCCATCAATATCCTGGTCGGCCAGCTTCTGCCCGCCAGCGCCGATGCGCATTTGTGGAAGGAGCTGCACGCGCAACTGGACGGCATCGCAAACAGAATCAAAGGCGTTCAAACTGCCTTTGCAGGGACCGAGGAAACGTTTTTACGGATGCATCGGCAGTTGACCTATGCGGTGATGTCGCACCCGAAGCTGGCCCTGCTGAACGCGCGCAGCAAGGCACGCGTGCGCTTGGTGGAAAGGTTGCTGGTCGCCACGCGCCAGCTCCCGCTCTGGAACTCGCCGCAGCTCAAGGGTGAATATCAACGCCATGCCCCGATTATCCTCGCGGCTATCCGCGACTTGCAATTCCGGCGTGCGGATGACGGCGCCTTTGAGATGTCGCCGACGTCTCCGGGTTATGCCGCATACGCCGCGACCGCCCCCGCGCCGTTGGCGGCGATGCACAGGGCCGTCCTCAAGCTCGCGCAGGAGGAGCTGCCGCGCGAAGACGCCGGCAGCCCCGCTGCCGCTACCAAGGGTGCCAACTTCGGTTTGAATACGACGGCCCTCAAGTTCGCACTCAAAGTCGTACTGGCCACGCAAATTGGCTATCTGTTCCTCTCCGCTGCGCATTGGCCCGGGATTCATACTTGCATGCTCACCTGTATCATCCTGGCCTTGCCTGGCCTGGGAGCCATTACCCACAAAGGCGTGATGCGCCTGGCCGGCGCTGCCCTGGGCAGCATGGCGGCCCTGCTCGCCACTGTGTTCGTGATCCCCCATCTGGACAGCATCACCGGCCTGCTGTTGCTGACTCTTGCCGTGATTGCCGTGGGCGCCTGGATCTCCGCCGGTTCGCCGCTCACCGATTACGTCGGGTTTCAACTGGTTTTCTGCTTCGCCCTGGCCCTGTTCGGCCAGTTTGGACCGAGCACCGATTTAACGGAAATGCGCGACCGCGCAGTTGGGATCGTGGTGGGCGTTATTATCTCGTTGGTCGTGTACAGCAAGATCTGGCCGGAATGGGAAGCTGACCAAGTACCATCGGCAGTCGCTGGCTTGTTGCGAGCGCTGTCCCGCGTCGCGGCAGCCTGCGGACCGGCCGCCAATGACGAGCATGAGCGGGCGCAGGCCGACGCCTGGTCCGCCATCGACCGCTTACGCCAACTGCGGAACCACCTGGCGTTTGAGCCGCGGGGAACCAGCCAAGCGACAGCGGAATGGCCACTCGACGATTTGCTTGCCTGCGCGCGCCAAATACTTATGGACTTCGACTGGCTGGCGATGCTGGCCGGTGATGAGCGCAGCAGCGATCCCGCCCGGTTGAACGCACTGGCAGCAGCCGGCAAGTCCGCATCCGATCGCCTGCGGGCCATGACGCAATACGCAGCCACGCCGTCAATGATTCCCCCGCGCTTCGACGACCACATAATCGAGCACATAAGATCGGCACTGCCCGCCGACGACATCGCGGCAACTACGTTCGACTCGATCAACCGCCAACTGGTGCAGCTGCAGCAGTGTCTCCTGTCCAAGCCATGATGCGTCGCCCATACATTCTGTTTCCGCTACTGCTGGCTCTCGGCCTGGCCTCTTGTGCGCAAATGAAGGAGCCACCGGCCAAGCTTGCTGTGCTAGCGCCCGAAAAAATCGGACTGGCTGGCGATATTCCAGTTGCCCAGCAGGGCTGGCCGGCCAAGGAGTGGTGGCGGCGCTACGATGATGCGCAGCTCAACGCGCTCATTGACCTGGCATTGCGTGATGGACCGAGCCTGGCCGTGGCTGAGGCGCGCCTGCGCGTGAGTGAAAGCGTTACACAACTGGCCGACGCCGATCGTGGTCCGGCGGTGGGCCTGGGCGCGTCAGTCGACCGTACCGGGTTGTCCGAAAACGGTTTCGCCGGGACGTTCACCCATATCGATCCGGCCACTGAGCAGCCCCACGGTCGGTGGTACTCGGAAGGCACCATCGGCTTACTGAGCAGCTATACGCTGGATATATGGGGTCGGAAGCGGGCCCAGTTCACGGCTGCCGTGGGAGCGCGCAACGCCCAGCGCGCGGAATTGGACCAGGCGACCTTGCTGCTGGTGGCTGCCGTCACCCGGACCTATTGCCAGATCCAGGCGGATCATGCCGCCCTCGATTTGCAGCACCGCGCGCGCCTTCTGACGCAGAGCCTGTTGCAGGCACATCAGGAACGCTTCCAGCGTGGCCTGGAGCAGCGGCTGCCGGTCGAGGCGGCACGTGCGCAGTTGCTGACGATAGAACAGCAAATCAGCACTACCGATGACGACCTGCTGCAATCGCGCGAAGCGCTGCGCGCCTTGCTGGGCGCGGATTCCGCGCCGCTCGCGATTCAAGCGCAGCCTCTGCCTCCTGCTGCCGGCGTGATGCCGCCGGCGCTGGACTACCGCCTGCTCGCCAGGCGGCCTGACCTGCAGGCCTGGCGCTGGTCGGTACAAGCATCCCTCAACGAAACAGAGATCGCGCGCACCGCCTTCTATCCCAGCTTCGACATCAAGGCCTTCATCGGCTTCGACACGGTCCATATGGGCGACCTGTTCAGCAAAGCCAGCCGCCAGATCAATCTGATTCCCGGACTGACCCTTCCCATTTTCGACAGCGGCCGCCTCAATGCAGAACTTGCGCGCGCCAAATCGCAGGAAGAAGTCCAGATCGCGATGTATAACCAAGCCGTGGTCAATGCGGTAGCCGAGGTGGCGCATACAGCCCTGGCTCTGAACGACCTGCTCCGGCAGCGGCAGCTTCAGGGCGCCAAACTGGAAGCCATCAGCTTCGCACACGCCAGCGCCCAGGCCCATCTTGACCGCGGGTTGGACGACCGCCTGCACGCCATGGAAACCGAACTGCCGGTCATACGTGAGCAAGAGCAGGCCATTATTCTGCACAATCGCCAGCTGGTCACAGAAATTTCCCTGACCATGGCTTTGGGCGGCGGCTACGCCGATTAAGTACTGCCATGCCAAAAGTGATATTGTATAAAACCAGCCGAAATATCCTCTCCGGAATATGCTGCCCAGACTGAATGAACTCAACTTGCGACTCGGCAACATGCGCCGTTTGCAGCAAGTATGCGCCCGGGTATTGGCCTGGTCTGGCATCGCGCTGGCCGCATTACTGGCATGGCCGCCACTGCATCTCGAATGGCTCGCTCTGCTCGACATCGCCGTCCTGTCCTTCTGGGCAGCAGGACCCTACAACTGGCTGGCCTCAGTGGCCGTGATTGCCTGCGCCTGGACCGGCACTTTTTACGGCGCGGCGCTGCCCGGCGCCAACGTGGGCATATTACGCCTGCTGGGACTTTCCCTCGCCACCGTCCTGGTGGCAAACCTGTCGCAGCGGCTTGGACGCAGGGCAACGCAAAAACAAGAGCAACTGGCCGAACGGGCAGCTTGCCTGGAAATGCTGGCCAATTTGCGACCCGCCCTGGCTTGGACCCTGCTGCCTGACCGTCGGCATGAGTTCGCCAATCAGGCGACCCGAGACTATACCGGCCCCCTAGCCGTGACATCGTTGGGCGATTGCCTGGAAGGGATCCATCCGGACGATGTGCCGCGCTACGTTGTACAACTGAGCCAGACGGCCGCCGCCAGCCAATCCAGCGAAGTGGAGATACGCCTACGGCGCCACGACGGCGAGTACCGCTGGATGCTCTGCCGTACCCACCCCATGTGGGACCGGCAGGGAAGCTTACTGCGCTGGGTCACCGTCGCCCAGGATATCGAGGACCGCAAGCGCGCCGAATCCACATTGCGCAAACAGGAGGAAGAATACCGGCACATGGTCGATTTTCTTCCGGCCAGCATCTGCGTTGCCGATGCGCAAGGCAAAATTATTTATGCCAACAAAGTGGCGGTTGCCGCGTTAGGCAAGCCAGTGGAGGAAATCATTGGCAATGGTTGGCTGGACAGCCTACATCCGCACAGTCTGCCTGTTGCGCGGCGTGAATGGTCTGTCAGTGTCAAGTCCAAGCGCCCACTGGACGTGATATTGCTGTTCAAGCAAATTGATGGAGAGTATCGCTGGCAGCACATGACCGCAGTGCCTTGGCTGGACGAAAATGGCAACGTCACGTGTTGGTACATGCTGGGGGTCGAAATCCACGAATTGGTCAAAGCACAGGAAGCTTTGAAAGCGAGCGAACAAGAACTAACCAAGATTATCGAGACCCTGCCGCTGGGCATCTGGTGTACCTCGGCCGACGGCGAGGCTACATACATCAACCAGCGCCTGCGCGAGTACTGCGGTGTGACGCCGGAACTGTCGAGAAACTGGCAATGGGCGCAATTCATGCATCCGGATGACCGCGAAGCGGTCGTGGCCGCTTTTATGCATGCCGTCAGCACCGGCACGTCCTACTCGTCGACGCACAGGCTGCGTGGCATAGATGGCACCTATCGCTGGTACGAGCAGCGGGCCGAAGCCTTCCGCGATGCCAATGGCCAGATCAAGCGTTGGTATGGGGTTGCCATCGATATCAATGAACGGGTGAGGATGGAAGAGCGCTTGCACGAGACGCGCGTCAATCTGGCGCGCGCCTCGCATGTGGCCACCGTGGCCGAGCTATCGGCATCGATCGCCCACGAGTTGAACCAACCCCTGACTTCTGTCATCGCCAACGCCCAGGCAGGCCGCCGCTGGCTGGCTGCTAGTCAGCCCAATATCAGGGAAGCGGCGAGGTCGATCGATATGATCTTGCGCGACGGCCGCGCCGCCGCCGACACCATGCAGAATATCCGCGCCCTGTTCAAGCGTCAGTCGGTCAAAAAAACACGCACGCGCGTTGAGGATATGATCCGCGAAGCGGTGCGCCTGGTGCACGAGGATTCTCAGCGCAAAAAACTGCCGATAGAATGCTGCTTCACGCAACGGCTGCCGACGGTGTTGGCCGACCGCATTCAGATCCAGCAAATCCTAATGAACCTGATCTGCAACGGTATTGAGGCCGCAGAGCACATTGGCCACCCTCCATGCTTGCGGATCGGCGCACAGCCCTACCTGAAAGGCCAACTGCTGATCGAAGTCCAGGATAATGGCCCGGGCGTGACCGACCCGGTCGGCATTTTCGATGCATTTGTCACCACCAAGGCGACAGGCATGGGAATCGGGTTGGCCATCTCGCGCTCCATTGCGCAGGCGCATGGCGGCCAGTTGTGGGCAGAGAATCTCGCAGCAGGCGGCGCATGTTTCAAGCTTGTCCTGCCAACGGCGTGAGGCCGAAGCGGACTTACAGGAAAATGTAATAGCCGTCGCCGGTTTATATGTCTAAACTTTTCAAGTTACTTATGCTGCTCGACCGTTGTGCCGTCATTGGAGAACATCATGGAACAACTGAAGGAAGTAATCTATATCGTCGATGATGACTGTCGCGTCAGGGACTCGCTGTCGGCGCTGTTGCGCGCGTATGGAAAAACCGTCATTCTATTTGCCTCCGGCCAGGAGTTTCTTCAATACCAGCGCACCGATGACTGTGCATGCCTGCTGCTGGACCTGAGTTTGCCCTGCATGAACGGCCTGGAAGTACAACAGCAAGCCATGTTGCGCACAGCATTGCCAATCATTTTCATCACTGGCCGTGGCGATGTGTCGTCAACCGTCCAGGCGATGAAAGGTGGCGCCATCGACTTCCTCACTAAGCCGCTCGACGAGGCAAGCTTGCTGGCGGCGATCGATGCTGCGTTGGCAAAAGACCGGCTGTTGCGCGCGGCGCAAAATGAGCAAGCCCGGCTTCGGTCCCTGTATGTGACCCTGACACCGCGCGAACAGCAGGTCCTATACTTGCTGGTCGACGGAATGCTGAATAAGCAAGCTGCCGGCCACCTGGGAATTACTGAATACACGGTGCAAGTCCACCGCGGCCACATCATGAAAAAGCTGCAAGCAAAGTCATTTGCTGCCATGGTCAAGCTGGCCAGCAAACTGCCAACGGATTTGATGTCGAGCCCAAAACAATAATAATGCCCGACTCTTGTCTGGCAACGGGGAGTACGAAAATGACGAAACCGACGCGCAGCATCGCGATAGTTGACGACGACAGGCGCGTACTGGAATCGCTGGCAAATCTCATTGCTTCATTCGGCTATCAGGCCTACCCCTTCACGTCGGCCGCAGAGATGCTCGCCGCCGACATCTTGCCTCAGGTTTCCTGTGTCATCACCGACCGTGAAATGCCCGTGATGAGTGGCCTGGGCCTCTTGGCTCATATCAGGCAATCGGGGCTCTCCATTCCTGTCATTGTCATTACCGGCGAACTTAGTGAAGACACAGAATCATTCTATTTCAGCCTGGGCGCGGCGGGATTTTTGCGTAAGCCCCTCGACGACGACGCCCTCCACCGCTTGCTGCAGCGCTGTTTTTTATGATAGCCGGAGACGTCCAACAAAGGCCGTTCCCGCATACGGATATTTATGCAATAAGCTCTGGTATTAATGGTGGGAACGCCTGACCAAGAAACCGGTTCTGGAACGAATTTCAGTCGCCGTACGATCGTACGGCGGCTGCCAACACCGTTGAAAAAGGCATTCCCAAGCGCTGACCTTGGATGGCCAGCCTCACACGTTTGTGCGGCCGCGTGGCCCGGTTTCACGCATGAACATCGCCAGTATTATTGCCAGCGCAATACCGGCGATCAGCCACGCACCGGCTGCCCGAAACACCGGCAGGTCCATCGCGCCGCCGTTGGCGAAGTGAGCAAGCAGCTTACCGTACACGGGCGTTAGCAACGCGCTGAACGTAAACACCAGGAAATTAATCGCACCGCTGGCGCTACCCTTTACTTTGTCCGAATTGACTTCCTTGATTACCGTGTAGGGCAGCATCGCCGCACCGGAGCCGATACCGAGCAGCAAGCCGAGCACGTAAGGCGGCGCTATGCCAGGGGGCAAATAATAAATGCCAGCGGTCGATGCAAGCATGAGCAGCGCGCCCGCGATCAATACCGGCTTGCGGCGGCCCAGGCGGTCGGACAGATAGCCTAGCAAGGGGCACCCAATTACCCAGCCCAGCGGCACCATGCTCGCGCGATTGACGGCCGCCGCATAGCCGACGTCGAGGCCGTTATGCAGGAAGGGAATGCCCCAGATCATGTCGCCCACCGTAGTCGGCAAGAAGAGCAGGCCGGCGCAGAAACCGCAAAGATACGATTGCGGATTGGACAGCACTTCCTTGTACGGCGCGAACATCTTGATCCACGAACCCTGGCTGGCCGGGCCGTCATCACGCCCTGCCGGCGTCATGATGAATACCAGCCCACCAATGAAAAATATGACGAGGGCAGACAGCCACCAAAACTGCTGCCATGTGATGAGGCCATGAATGAGCGGCGCAACAGCGAACTGACCCGCAGAGCCGCCCAGCATGCCGAAACATTGTGTAAAACCCACCGCTGTCGCGAGGGCGCGCGGGGGAAAGCCATGCGTGGCGAGATACACCGCACCGATAAATCCACACGCCGAACCCGCGCCTTGCAGAAGGCGGCCGATCTCCGCGGTCTCCACGCTGCCCAGGCCGAACAGTGCCGCCCCGATGGCAACAAGAACGATGCCGACCGGAATAACGCCCTTGGCGCCGAGCCGATCGAGCAATGCACCGCAAACGATCGAGAACAGCGCATAAGTGTAGTAGTACAGGCCGACCAGCGAGCCCACGCCTAGCGCATCGCGGGCGAACGCCGTACTTAACTCGGGTATCATCACGCCCGGCGCGGAACGCAGCATGTACTGCATGAAGTAGAACGCGGAACAAAAAAGCCACGCGACGACGAAACCAATGTGTATTGGCTCGCGGACTGATGAAATATTTACAGTGCTTATGACCTTGCTGGACATGATTCAATTTCTCCTGAGTTGCCGATCGACTGAGTACGGGCCTACACACTTGCCGAGCGCACTACCGGAACAGATTGACCTTCGCGAGATCAATGAGCTCGTGGCCTCTACCGTCCATGACGGCACGAAGCATAAACAGCCCAAAGTGGTAAGTTTGGTCAGAGGTGGTCGCAGGAGGCATGACGAGTTCCTGACGTGCGCTTACTACGTCGACGAGCGCCGGCCCCGGATAGGCGAATGCTTCGCGTAGGGCGCCTTCGAGCTTCGTTGGGTGCTCAACGCGGATGCCTTTGATTCCGATCGCATTGGCCATCGCGGCGAAGTCCGGATTTTTCAGGTCGCATCCCGTATCAAGGAATCCGCCGGCCTTCATCTCCATTTCCACGAAGCCCAGCGTTCCATTGTTGAGTACGACGACTTTGACCGGCAAACCTGTTTGAATCAGCGTCAAAAACTCGCCCATCATCATCGTGAAGCCGCCATCGCCCGACATCGAAATCACCTGCCGGTCCGGAAAAGCAGCCTGCGCGCCAATCGAGTGCAATAGCGAGTTGGCCATCGAGCCGTGGTTGAACGAACCAACCAGTCGTCGTTTGCCGTTCATCTTCAGATATCTGGCTGTCCACGCGATGGGGGTGCCGACGTCGCAGGAAAAAATAGCATCCTCGGTGGCGAGTTCGCTGACGAGACGGGTCACGTATTGCGGATGGATGGTGCTGCTGCCCGGCCCGGTCTCCGCCAGCGCATCCAGACTCTTGCGAGCCTCGCTATAGTCTTCGAGCGCGCAACGCAGGAAGTTGTTGTCCGCTTTCTCCTGAATCATTGGAAGAAGTTCATTGAGCGTATCCTTGACCGTTCCCAATACACCGAGCTCTATCGGACATCGATTGCCGAGCGCTTCGGCCCTCGTATCGACTTGCGCGATGGTCACGTTCTCCGGATAGAACTGCCGATAAGGAAAGTCGGTACCTAACATCAAGAGCATGTCGCAACTTTTCATCGCGGTATAACCGGAGGCGAATCCGACCAGACCCGTCATTCCCACATCGAACGGGTTATCGTATTCGATGTACTCCTTTCCTCGCAGCGAGTGCACTATTGGCGCTTTTAGCTTGCGGGCGAGTTCTACGACGTCCGTGTGGGAATCCTTGCAACCAGCGCCACAAAGCAACGTTACTCGCGACGACCGGTTCAACAGACCTGCGAGTTTCGCGACTTCGGCGTTCGATGGGCGAATCACCGGAGCGGAAGGCGCGCTCCACTTCGGCACAGGTTTTGTGAGAGTCCCCAGCGCCACATCTCCAGGTACAACGATAACAGCGACGCCTTTACGCGCAACCGCTGTGCGGATGGCTCGGGCAAGAATTTGCGGTAGTTGGTCGGGACTATGGACGAGTTCGACGTAGTGACTGCATTCCTTGAACAGCACTTCGGGGTGGGTAGACTGAAAATAGTCGATGCCGATTTCCGTGCTTGGAATATGCGAGGCGATAGCGAGAACAGGAACCCCGCTTCGATGGCAATCGAACAAGCCATTGATAAGGTGCAGATTCCCCGGACCACAGCTCCCGCAGCAGACCGCGAGTTCCCCTGTGAGATGCGCCTCGGCGCCGGCGGCGAAGGCCGCGCTTTCTTCATGCCGCATGTGAACCCATTCAATCGAACCATCCCGGCGCAGGGAATCCGTGAATCCATTAAGCGAATCCCCCACCACACCGTACACACGCTTGACTCCGGCATTTACCAGTGCACCAACCATATAGTCCGCAGCTATCTTTGCCATTTCACATCTCCAAGAAGAGTTTGTCGAATCGGTTGCCGTGAATCGCCCGTCGGGACGTATATCCGGTCCGCGCTCACATTGAGGTCCACAGTGTAATCACCAAGCCGCAGTGATTGACTTGAACGATTCATAGTGCTCGGTTCTGATAATAGTCAGCGTGGCGAAGGGTGGCTATTACATGAATCTGGGATTGGTCCAGCGAGGTTATTGGCAACTCGTATTACGTAAATATGTAATTCCAATCGGCTATGCCAGTTCATATACTGAAGGCCCGAAATCGCCAGTTCGATCTGAGTGCATCTCCCGCATTCGACGCGAACCTTAAAAAAGGAAATGCATGATGTCCAAACCTATTCGAAAGATTGCCGTTATCGGCACGGGCGCTATCGGCGCCAGTTGGACCGCCCTCTTTTTATCGAAAGGGCTGGAAGTAGTTGCCACCGACATCGCGCCGGATGCGGAGAATAAATTGCATCAGTATGTGGAGCAAGCGTGGCCTGCGCTGGAAGCAATGGGCTTGGGGCCGGGTGTGAACAAGGGAAGGTTAAGCTTCACGCAGGATCTGCGCAAGGCAATCGAAGGCGTGGATCTGGTTCAGGAGAACGGTCCCGAACGCCTCGATTTCAAACTCTCGCTGTATGAAACCCTCGATGCGGCGCTTGCACCTGATGTGCCTATCGTATCGAGCTCATCAGGGCTCATGATGTCGGACATCCAGGCCGGTTGCAAACGTTACCCTGAACGCTGTGTCATTGGTCACCCCTTCAACCCGCCGCATTTGATTCCGCTGGTAGAAATTGTGGGCGGCCAGCGGACGTCCGAGCAAACCATCCAGCAGGTCACGGCGTTTTACCGGGCACTCGGAAAACGCACTGTCCGGCTTCACAAAGAAGTGCCCGGGCACGTTGCCAACCGCCTGGCATCCGCACTCTTCAGAGAAATTGTCTATCTGGTATCCGAAGGTGTCGTCAGCGTGGAGGACGCCGACATTGCTGTTTGCTGGGGGCCGGGCCTGCGCTGGGGTGTCATGGGCCCCTCCTTGCTCTACCACCTCGGTGGCGGTGAAGGAGGCATTGAGCATTTCTTCGATCAGTTCTCTGGCCCCATGCAAGCCTGGTGGAAAGTTCTGGGCAACCCGGTGATTACGCCGGAAATCAGAAGAAAAATGATCGACGGCGTAAAGGCGGAAGCGGACGGACGCTCACTGGAGGAGCTGGCGTCTCAGAGGGATGCAGCCCTGCTCACCTTGCTGAAAGCGCGTTCCCGCGAGTGATCACCATTCAATAGGAGTCTATCTACCATGTCCGAATTTACGCATCTACATTACGACAAAAAAGGGAAAATAGTTTTCATTACGTTGGACCACCCTTCCGTGATGAACGCCTTAAGCCAGCACCTTATCCTCGAGCTAAACAATGCGTTCGACTTGGTAAGTTCTGATACGTCGGTATCCGGCGTCATCCTCACCGGCCGTGGCAAGGCCTTTGTCGCCGGCGCTGATATCGCTGAACTGACGGCGATCGATGGCGTGCAAGCCGAACAGTTCACGCGTGTCGGTCAGCGACTGTTCGACAAAATCGAATCTCTGGGCAAGCCGGTGATTGCCGCAGTCAACGGCTACGCCTTCGGCGGAGGCTGCGAACTTGCAATGGCATGCACATTGCGTATCGCCTCGGAGCAAGCAAAATTCGGTCAGCCGGAGGTGAAGCTGGGAATAATTCCCGGCTTTGGCGGAACGCAAAGACTGCCCCGCCTCGTCGGCATTGGCCGCGCCATGCAACTAATTCTTACCGGCGAAGCGATCGGTGCGGAAGATGCTCTGCGTATAGGACTGGTCAATGAAATCGTCGGCGACGACAGGCTGATCACGAGAGCCGAAGAAATTCTTCTGCAGATTTCCGCCAATGCGCCAATCGCTGTTCGCTTGGCGATGGAAGCGATCAACCGCAGCAGGGACACCACTGTCTCGGATGGCCTCGCTATTGAGCGGGCTCTGTTCAGCATCTGCGCCGGCACCGAAGACAAACGCGAAGGCGCCAGCGCCTTTCTTTCAAAACGGCCTCCCCGCTTCAGCGGCAAGTAGCCACCCACGCCAGACAGGAAGTATCAATGAAGAAAATAATCAACGCGACAGGGACAGCAAGCGATGGATTGCTATATGTTCTCGACATCAGTGGCGGCCGGATTTTCACGGTAAGGCCGGACGGTACCGATAAACAGGTTCTGGTAACCGGATGCAAGAATCCGGACGGCATTGCCGTGGATATCGATGCCGGTCGAATCTATTGGACGGAAATGGGCGTTCTGCATCTGAATGATGGCACGATTGCGTGCGCCGACCTGAACGGACAGCGGCGCAAGACCATTATTCCGCAAGGTATTACCTACACCCCAAAGCAGATCTGCCTGGACCGGAAAAATCGCAAATTATATTGGTCAGACCGGGAAGGTATGCGCGTGATGCGCGCCGACTTCGATGGGAGCAATGTCGAAACGCTGATCAAAACCGGCCACGGAGACGTGGACCGCACGGATCTGACCAGATGGTGCGTGGGCATAGCGATTGACAGTGCGTCCGGTCATTTCTATTGGAGCCAGAAGGGCCCCGATAACGCTGGCCTCGGCCGTATTTTTCGCGCTGGAATGAACATGCCGACAGGCGAAAACGCCCAGGCGCGCAGCGACATCGAATTGCTTTACAAGGAGCTTCCCGAACCGATCGACCTGGAACTGGATCTCGCGCGGCGCCAAATCTACTGGACCGATCGTGGTGATCCACCTAACGGAAATACGGTGAACCGGGCGCCAATGGACCCCGCCCCAGGCGCGGGCTCCTTGCCAGAAATTCTGGTCACGCACCTGATGGAAGGCATAGGTCTGGCGCTGGATCTCGACGGCGAACGCATGTTCATAACGGACCTCGGCGGAACGGTGTATTCCGCCAGTCTGAACGGCTCCGATTCCAAGACCCTGCTTTTTGCGCAGGGAAATCTCACCGGTATTGCCTATGCCGGCCGTGCAGTTCTAGGAGAATGAAATGCCCCATTCCGAAAAAAAGAGCCTGTTCTCAGGCTTGAAGGTATTGGACCTCGCAAGTTTCATTGCCGGGCCGGCTGCAGCCACGATTCTCGCCGATTTTGGAGCCGACGTGATCAAAGTCGAACCGCCAAGTGGCGGCGATCCCTATCGCCGCTTCTACCTGATGCCGCCAAACCCCAGCAGCGAAACAAACTACGCCTGGCAGCTCACCAACCGTAACAAACGCAGCCTGGCGCTGGACCTGAAATCGCCGGGTGCAAAGGCCGTGCTGCAGCGCCTGGTCAGTTGGGCCGATGTATTGATAACCAATTTTCCTCCTTCTGTCAGGAAGGCGCTTGGCATCACCTACGAGCAATTGGCGCCGCTCAATGAGCGCCTGATTTATGCGGACATTACGGGTTACGGCCTGGCCGGGCCCGAAGCCAATAAACCCGGATTCGATGTCACCGCATACTGGGCTCGTACAGGCTTGATGGATGTGACGCACGATGCGGACAGTCCGCCAACACTGCCGATTCCTGGTATCGGCGATCATGCCACGGCAGTGACCCTGTATTCGGCCATCGTTACCGCGCTGTATCAGCGTACGCTAACAGGCAAAGGTGGCCATGTGACCACTTCCTTGATCGCGGAAGGGGCCTGGGCGGCGGCAACCTGGATCGAAGGGGCGCTGCACGGCGCCAAGTTTGTCGAACAGCACGACCGCAAACGCCCTGCCAACGCCTTGTTCAATCCGTACCGCACTGCAGACGGCCGCTGGGTCCTGCTGGTAGCCGCTCAAGACAAGGATTGGCCCGGCTTTGTCGAGACCATGAACCTGCCGCAGTTGCTGACGGACCCGCGCTTTGCCGACAGAACGCTGCGCCCTCAGAACGCTAGCGCGCTGGTTGCGATTCTCGATCCGGTATTTGCACAGTACCCGTTGGCACATTGGATCGAGGTGCTCAATCGTGGGAGGGTCATTTATGGCGTCGTGCAGACCTTTGAGGAAATCATCAAGGATCCACAGATGCTCGCCAACGACGTGCTGGTACCGCTGGCCGAACGCAATGGCAAGGCCTCGCATACGGTGAACAGCCCGATTACTCTTGCCGGGATAAAGAAGGTCGCGCCAGGGCCTGCGCCGGACTTGGGCGAGCATAGCCTGAATGTCCTCGCAGAGCTCTCGTTCAGCGACATGGAAATTAAGGAAATGCTGGTCAATGCGGTGATTTCTGCGCCCCAGCGCGCAGTGTAATTAACGTACTTTTTGTAACTACGTAAAGGATCTTGTCATGCCTAAATCTGTCACAATTCCCGCCACTTTACCTTATGCGGACGGGGACTTTTATATGGTGGCGCAAACGCTCAACGATGAGGATAACGCCATCCGATTGAAGGTCCGCTCGTTCATGGAAAGCGAAGTCGAGCCCATTATTAACGACTATTGGGCCCGGGACGAATTTCCCTTTGAGCTGATACCAAAACTGCAGAAGCTTGCGATCGGCGGCCTGCCATATGAGGGCTACGGCTGCCCCGGCAAGACGATGATGCTGATGGGCTTCGTGATGATGGAAATGGCGCGTGTAGACGCATCCATCTCCACGTTTTTCGGTGTCCATACCGGCCTGGCCATGGGCTCTATTTACCTTTGCGGCTCGGAAGAGCAAAAGCAGAAGTGGCTGCCGCCCATGGCCGCGTTCACCAAAATCGGGTCATTCGGCCTGACCGAACCCAATGTGGGATCCGGCACTTCAGGTGGCTTGGAGACCACGGCGCGCCGTGATGGCGACAGCTGGATTCTGAATGGCCAGAAGAAGTGGATCGGTAATGCGACCTGGGGCGATCTGACGATTATCTGGGCTCGTGACGTTGCGGACAATCAGGTTAAGGGTTTCATCGTCGAAAATAACGCGCCCGGTTTCAAGGTAGAGAAGATCGTCACGAAAATGGCGCTCCGCGTCGTACAGAACGGCCATATCACCATGACCGAATGCCGTGTGCCGGATGCCAATCACCTGGCCGGCGCCAATTCATTCCGCGATACTGCAAAAGTACTGCGCATGAGCCGCGCCGGCGTGGCCTGGGAATCGGTGGGTTGCGCCACCGGCGCGTATGAGCATGCTTTGCGTTATGCGCAAAAGCGCCTGCAGTTCGGCCGTCCGATCGCCTCCTTCCAACTGGTACAGGATCTGTTGTTCCGCATGCTGGGTAATATCACATCGACCCAGGCCCTGTGCCTGCGCCTTTCCCAGTTGCAGGAGGAAGGCACGATGAAGGACGAACACGCGTCGCTGGCCAAGGGCGTCTGCACGGTGCGCATGCGCGAGACCGTGGGCTGGGCCCGCGAAATCCTGGGCGCCAATGGCATCCTGCTCGAGCATCATATTGGCCGTTTTGTGGCCGATGCCGAAGCATTGTATTCATACGAGGGGACACGTGAGATGAACAGCCTCATTGTCGGCAGGGCCGTCACTGGCTTTAGCGCGTTTGTGTAGTGCTGCTTGCCTCCCGCCCCGTCAGGGGGCCGGCGCCATCCGGCGTCAGGAATGGGAGACGAGCATATCTTTGCAAAAATATGGCTCCAAGAAGCGCCTCCAAGTTTTTTAATGTCGCGATCAGCGAGGCGCATGCAAATTTAGAAATTTACGTGATATGGAAGCCATTTCAATTCTCATAGCAGACGGCCATCCGTTGATACTCGCGGGTCTTGCATCGCTCATCAATGCGACACCCGAGTTTCGTCTGGTTGCTCAGGCCTCAAACGGACGCCAGGCACTAGATTATTACGAGCAATTGCGCCCAAATGTGGTTCTCATGGGCCTCAATATGCCGGAAATGAATGGCGTTGAAGTAATCGGACGTATTCGTCACATAAATCCCAACGCGTATATCGTAATCCTTACATCGTACCAAGGCGAAGAAAATGTCTATCGAGGTCTACACTCAAGTGCGCAAGGATATTTCCTCAAAGACGCAGGAGTGGAGCAACTGGTTAAATGCATAAAGACCGTCGCGGCAGGAAGAAAATTCTTGCCGACTGAAGTCGCATTGAAATTGGCCGAGCGGATGGAGATAGACAAACTATCAAAACGCGAGCTGGAAATTCTCGTTTATCTGGCTACTGGGAAGAGTAACAAGATGATAGCGCGCAGTGCCGGGATTGAAGTCGGCACCGTAAAATTCCATGTGAACAATATCCTTTCGAAGCTCAATGTTTCAAGTCGAACCGAAGCGGCAATTGTTGCGGTTCGACGCGGCCTGCTAGGCATCTTTTGACGCGAGGTGATCAAGCTTCGCTATCCATTTCCGGACCATTCGATTCTTTTTTTGCCTGCACACCAGGCGGCGCCACACCGGTAATTTTTCCAACGCATTCTGTGCGCAGCCATGAGACTGTGACCGGCTCGCCGGCAATGAGACGCTTGACAGTCGGCACGACCTGTTCCCCGACCAACATTCCCAACAGGCCAATTAGAGCAATGGCAGGAGGAGCCGGCGAACGCACTTGCAGCAGGGCATAAATTATGCCCACCAATAACCCCGTCGCCAAGGAAATAATATAGAGTTTCATGGATTTATCCTTTGAAAAATCACCACTGCCGAGCCAAATTGCAGCGGTTGTTCCGGAATTGCCGCGCCAGCGCGCCACTTTTGCTGATTTAGCCAGGGCAACGGTATTGTTCTTCAATACTTGACGATCAATCGATTGGACGCCAAAAGCCATCTGGGGTTGGTGGTCGATGAAAATCGATCTGAGAATTCGTCGGGGTCAATACTTCAAGTTTCGGGTTCATCATGATGGGATCCATTCATTATAGGTAACTGCAATGCTTTAGCGAACATACAGCGCAACTCAAGCGATAGACGTTCGACGGCTACCAACGGCAACCAACGGCAACCAAGAAGATATACGTGCATCGCCAACCATGCTATGCCGTTCTAAAATCAAAAACCACTATCTAAATACATGACAAAATGCGTTTTTTGTCGATCCGCTCCCTGGATAGAAACGCCCGCCTTATTTCCCTATCTTTCGCTTAGTAGATCCGCGGCGCCTGCTATTGCGCGACGCCAACCTGAATCCGATCCAGATTCCATTGCATGACAATCATGCAGCATAAAATGGCGATGGGGAAAAGTAAGGCGCTAAACCCGATAGCCAAATAAATAAACGCGGCAAGAATCGCTCCACCGCCGAAAGCTACCAAGGGCCAGGTAAATTTCATGCAGCGTTCTCCGACCGCCTTGTCCGCCGCACCACGCAATACATCCACGGTATCAATGACAATTTGTGTGACATTCCCAGTCATCATCGAAGTCGGAGCCAAATGAGATAACAACAATCGGCTAGTCGCGCTATGCGCCCCCATA
Organism: Herbaspirillum sp.; assembly: GCA_028291765.1. Classification (GTDB taxonomy): domain Bacteria; phylum Pseudomonadota; class Gammaproteobacteria; order Burkholderiales; family Burkholderiaceae_D; genus Herbaspirillum. The sequence continues at coordinate 3,249 of JAQGNR010000007.1, read as the reverse complement.
GCCGCGGCGCCCAACAGGCCCGCAGCCATCGCAAGCGGTGTGGCGTCCGACCCTATCGGCGAGGCAAGCCAGCCACACGCCATGAAACCGCAAAGCAGCAACATCTGCAGCGTCAGCGATAGTGTCAAGCCTGACCAATCACGACTCTGGGAAGCTGCGATCAGGAGACGAGCAGCAGCGACTCCAAGAACAAAGGCTGGAAAAGCCAAAAATTTTAGAAGAATTGGGACATGTGACGGGTCGGCCAATTCCGCGCCGATCAATACGAAGTTTCCTGTTACATGGGCTGTGAACAGCCCAAACAAGGCGATGAATCCGAGTGTGTCTACATAGCCGGCGACACAGCCGAGGCTGATTCCTTGCAATTGATTTCGATGATTTGCATTCATACTTCCATTCTCCTGCATCAGCTTTACAAAACGCATCGCCCTGCCCTTATGGCGAGCCGCGGCATCAGCAGATGGTATCCGATTGCAATGTCATATCACCCTGCCATTTGGCCAGCTTGACCGCGCAAGAATCCGAGCCCGAAGTCGATAAAAAATGAGGGGGGGTTATATAAACATGTAATAGCTGTCGACGCCGAACGATCCTATGATCGTTCGCACCACCCCACTCTATGGACTTGATCATGACTAATCCGAAACTCGAAGTATTAACACCTCAAAACTGCCAATTAATTTTTATCGACCATCAACCCCAGATGGCATTCGGCGTCCAGTCGATGGATAGGCAGAGCATGAAAAACAACGTTGTCGGATTGGCCAAGGCGGCCAGCATCTTTAATATCCCGACCACGATCACCACTGTCGAGAGCACCGCTTTTTCCGGGTATACCTATCCCGAGCTGCTCGACGTTTTTCCCGGTCAGAAAGTGCTCGAACGCAGTTCGATGAATTCCTGGGACGATCAAAAGGTGCGCGATGCACTGGCGGCGAACAAGCGCAAGAAAGTCGTCGTGGCCGGCTTGTGGACCGAAGTCTGCAATAACAGCTTCGCCTTGTGCGCGATGGCCGAGGGCGGTTATGAAATCTACATGGTGGCCGACGCTTCCGGCGGCACCTCCAAGGAGGCGCATGACTATGCGATGCAACGCATGATCCAGGCAGGCGTTGTGCCCGTCACCTGGCAGCAGGTGCTGCTCGAATGGCAACGCGATTGGGCGCGGCGCGATACCTACGACGCCGTTATGGCGCTGGTAAGAGAGCATTCCGGCGCCTACGGCATGGGTGTCGATTACGCCTACACGATGGTGCACAAGGCGCCGCAGCGCACCGCCCAGACGCACGAAATACTGGCCGCTGTGCCGGCCAAGTAAGCTCCGATCCGCAGGCCAACGCCATAGCGGTCGATGCCGGCCGCTATGGCATGCCGGCTCCCCCATTCGTCAACAGGAGTTTTTTGCCATGGATTCCATCATCAAACCTGATCTCATTCTGATGAACGGGCGCTTCACCACCTTAGACCGAGCCAATCCCGAAGCAGACGCCGTCGCGGTCGCCGACGGCAAGTTCATCGCCGTCGGAACCCGGCAGGAAATCATGGCGCTGGCCAAACCGGGCGCCGACGTCAAGGTCATTGATCTGAAAGGCCGGCGCGCTATTCCCGGGTTGATCGACAGCCATATGCACATCATCCGGGGCGGCCTGAATTACAACATGGAGTTGCGCTGGGACGGCGTGCGCTCGCTGGCCGACGCCATGCGCATGCTCAAGGAACAGGTGGCGCGTACGCCTGCGCCGCAATGGGTGCGCGTGGTCGGCGGCTTCACCGAACATCAATTCGCCGAAAAGCGCCTGCCCACCATCGAGGAACTGAACGCCGTAGCGCCCGACACGCCGGTCTTTATCCTGCATCTGTACGACCGCGCGATCTTGAACGGCGCGGCGCTGCGCACGGTCGGCTACACCAAGAACACGCCCAACCCGCCGGGCGGCGAAATCACGCGCGATGCCAGCGGCAATCCGACCGGCTTGCTGCTGGCAAAACCGAACGCGACGATTCTTTACGCGACCCTGGCCAAGGGGCCGAAGCTGCCGCTCGAATACCAGAAGAATTCCACCCGGCACTTCATGCGCGAAGTCAATCGGCTCGGCGTGACCGGCGTGATCGACGCCGGCGGCGGATTCCAGAATTATCCGGACGATTACCAGATCATCGAAGCGCTGCATGCCGAAGGACAGCTCACGATACGACTCGCCTATAACCTGTTCACGCAGAAGCCGAAGGAAGAACTCAGCGATTTCAAGACCTGGTCCGGAAAGGTAAGGCCGGGACAGGGTGACGATCTTTATCGCCACAACGGCGCGGGCGAAATGCTGGTCTACAGCGCAGCCGATTTCGAAGACTTCCGCGTCGAACGACCGGATATGCCGCCCTCGATGGAAGCCGATCTGGAACCGGTGATCCGGCTGCTGATCGAGAAGCGCTGGCCGTGGCGGTTGCATGCGACCTATGACCAGACCATCTCGCGCGCGCTGGATGTCTACGAAAAAGTGGCGCGCGATATGCCGTTCGAGAACCTGAACTGGTTTTTCGACCACGCCGAAACCATCTCGGATCGCAATATCGACCGCATCGCCGCGCTCGGCGGCGGGATTGCGGTCCAGCATCGCATGGCTTTCCAGGGCGAGTATTTCGTCGACCGCTACGGCGCCAAGGCGGCCGAACGCACGCCGCCCATCAAGCGCATGCTGGAAAAAGGCGTCAAGGTCGGCGCCGGCACCGACGCCACGAGGGTGGCTTCCTACAATCCTTGGGTCTCGCTGTCGTGGCTGGTCACCGGCAAGACGCTGGGCGGACTTTCACTTTATCCGCAAGCCAATCTGCTCGATCGGGATACCGCATTACGTCTTTGGACCGAAGCCAATACCTGGTTTTCGACTGAAGAAGGTAAGAAGGGGCAAATCAAAGTGGGGCAACTAGCCGATCTGGCGGTGCTCTCCAACGACTATTTTTCGGTGCGGGAAGACGAAATCCAGGACATTACTTCGGTGCTGACCGTGCTGGGCGGCAAAGTAGTCTACGGCGATGGTGAATACGGCAATCTCGCGCCGCCGCTGCCCCCTGCCATGCCCGATTGGTCGCCGGTGCGCAGTTATGGCGGCTATCAGCCACGTCCACCGTTGTCGAAGAATGCCGCCGCCGATGCCGCCGCCAAGGCAGCGATGGCGGCGTTATGCAGTTGCGCCAATTCCTGCGGCGTGCACGGGCATGGACACGCCCGCGCCTGGACCTCGAATGTGCCGG